>NZ_JAQZRK010000035.1:0-49897 GCF_028737495.1 Enterobacter cloacae complex sp. 2022EL-00981 | reverse complement strand
GATTACATCGAAATGTTTTATAACAGTAAGCGTCGGCATGGTTCTAGCGAACAGATGTCACCGACAGAATATGAAAACCAGTATTATCAACGGCTCGGAAGTGTCTAGATTATCCGTGGCGATTCAGTTCTGTTGATAACAAGATCGTGGTCAAGAGACAGTATTTTCTCGTCGAAATTGCGCAAAACCTCGTCTATTTTTCCTACGAATTCCTTGTGCTGTGGCCTGTCTATATCCCCAGGGATCAAAGACTTTAGGGACTTCTCTGCCATGATTTTAGCCGAAGCATCACCCTCATTAGATGCAGAGAGCCATTTAGCTTCCTCATCTTCAGTCGCGGCCCCCGGGAGTGGAGTATCCTTATATTCCTCCGTATGACTCACGAGTACCGGTACAGAGGCCGACAAGACTGCGCCAGTGATGATTTCATTGCCGCTACCGATAACCTTTAATTGTGCCCCCCGATAAATCATCTGAGCCAATCCAATATTGCCTTTAGATAAAATGAATAATTTTTCGTTTAACTCATCATTTAATGGAGTTTCAACATTTGTCCATTGTAATGGCCATAAATAATGAATAAACGATTGCCAGTCTTGTGAATCGTATCTAACATTCTTAATTTTCATGTAACCACCAGACTCTGCCCGCCTGGCAATTCTCATTTTCTTTGTCAGCGTCTCGTCAAAAGGATGATTTCCACAAAAAACCATAGATACCCCCATGGAATCTACAATTTCATGTAAAAAATCAATCAACTTACTCTCACCCCCGGTTCTTGAAAATTTAAGCCTCTGCATTTCATCAATAACAAGGATACCCAAAAATGATGATTTAATTCTTTGTGCAATCTGGCGAGCCAGAGCACCATTTCTAATCTCAGGTGTAGTTCGTTCAATACCAATTGCATCATCTAATTTTTGTAAAATCTCTTCACAAAGGTCTCTCACACTTGAATTGTATGGACAATTAATCTTTACCCATACAATTTGCTTACTGAAGCCGGGAAAAACTCCTTTATAGCTGCTGTGTTCTATAATCTGAGGGAAATGATCCATGACTTGCTCAATCATGGTAGTTTTTCCAGAACCACTCATTCCAACTATCGTAATAGTTTCAGCCTGGGATTTAAAATATCCACTTTCTGGCTCAATATCAGGACGCTCATTTCCATAGTAATGAAGATATTGAATTGTTCCGCTTTTTAAAGGATTACGAGCTGCATAGCTTTCCCTAAGTGCCCGTAAGATCATCTTATAAGCCTGGATAAGATTGGTTTGAGGGCAACGGAATTTCTTTATACGTTCGACATACTGCTCTCTAACATTCGCCGGGGCAGTCCAGCGGATTTTTTCGTCAATTTCGGGGAAATAACTCATTTCCAGAAGTACTTCATCTTCCGTAAGCGCTTCAGGAAGTGCTTCAATTAAGGGATTGCCACGATACTCAGGTAACTCCTGTTCTTTATATATCGCTGAAACGCGCCGTATAAGATTCATTATTCTGCGTCCTCAGTCTTCTTCTTACCTTTTAACCATCTTTGTTTCTCCTCCCGGCCAGGCAAAAGCAGAACATTACTGGATGAAGGAAGTAGGGGTTCAGATCTTCCATTAGCAACATGAGTTCGCCCTAATGAATCAAGTTCATTTTTCCTGTTCTTTTTAATATCTTTACCATGTACCCGGCGAGATTCGTATATTTCATTTAATCTTTCGTTACCTTTCCTGTTAAATTCATCTTTATTATTGATATTGCTGAGCGAATCCAGAGTAAATAAATTAATTTCTTTTTGAGTATCTACCCAATCAGCCATTACATCTGTATCAAGATGAGCTTTCCCTTTAAATACATCTCTTTTCTTAAGTAGGTAATGTTTTTTGAAAATGCTATTTTTGTCAAATCTTACATATATATAATCTACGCAATTGTCATCTATTCTTGCTTCACAAGTGGTTCTTCCAAATACTCTGACACCTGATGCAATTTCAGGATCACATTCATAAAAAAGATTATTGTACTGAATCCCACCGGCGGTAATGTTAGCGTTCACAGGGATTAACAATCGTGCGATCACTTCGTCGGCCCCAACGGCTCTTGCGCTGAATCTCCCGTGCTTTAAGCTTATCATCCAACTATTTTTTGGTGATATTACGAGATCATTTTCAATCAGTAAGGGATTGATATAAGCCAGTTCCTCATACGTTCTCTGATTATGTGCAAGTATCTCCCGAATCAGTAAAGACGTGACCTCCTGAATCGTTAAACAAGCCCTGGATTGCGGTGTTGGCTCTCCTTTAACAATCTTTCCCCTTCGTGTTGTTCCAATAAGCCTATGAATAACCTCATCATTCAGAATGCCGAAACAGCGTTCAACAATGCTTTTTCTGTCGCCTCTACCGACTGGCGCAAACTCAAGTTTTGTCAGGGGGGTCATCTCTTCCTGAGGTTTAAGACCAATCATCTCCCCGTTGTCACACATCAATGTTAATGGAATGTGAGAACAAGGCCAATCATCATCAGTAATAGAGATTCCAAATAATCTACAATATTCTTTTTTTGGCATAAAGCAATTTGCTAACGCTTGTCGGGCGGCTCGCCATGAAGCATGGTATAAAGAAACATGAAGGCCAACAATCATTCTTGTTGCACGATCCACCACTGTATAAATAGTAGGACGCCCAATGACTTTTCGTCTGTTTAAACTCGAAATAAGATGTACATCAGCGACAGTTGAGTCTATTTCGAAAACATCACCCGGCAAAACAGTTGTATTAGCCACACTACCTAAAAGCGCCCGCATTTTGAGGTCTATTTCTTTTTTCGTGTTCTTCTTATTTATCGAGAAATCTTTAGTGAAGAGTTTTTTATTCCAGTATGAAAATTGTTTTAAAGAAGGAACATATGGAGCTCTATTTTCTAGGTTTGCTGTTTTAATTTCATCCCTAAAATACAAATCAATATGTCTCTCTAATGTTTTCTTTATCGTATCTCCGTTAACTTTATAATGATACGTAATGAGAGATTTTCTAATATTATTTATATCTCTTTCATTAAGAATGAAAACACGTGATCGTTCATTAGGTAATGCTCTGTTTTTTTTGGAATTCCCAAGTTTAATTTCATGTTTGATTTTACTTTTCCCAGCGGCGCCACAGTTCGAGAATGCGGGTAGCAATGCATAAATATCCTGCCCATGTCGCCAATACAACGCCAGAAGCGTTCTGATAGTATATTGTGATATTTTTTTATTTCTTGAGTAATCCATTAAAAGGTGCGACTTTTTATGTAATGCATAGTCGAACAGAAACATTCTGTCATCTACAAGATCTTTAATGATATTGTAATTTTCATCTCGCCTTCCTCTGTCTTTATCTGTTAATTCTTTCTCATCTACTAACATATATGAAGGATATATATAATCTTTACAAGTTATGCTATTTGATTCAATATAATATTTAAACATTGAAAATGAGAAAGGGATTGGCTTACCCGTTCTTTCTGATTTTATTTTAAACAAAATTAACAAATCGACCTTTCTGTCAAAATCCAAAACACGGTAAAGTCCCTCTGCAAGCAAATCAGTGCCTTGAGAGAGCCAGACTGAATTCCTAATAATATCCATTTGCGTTCAGTCCTATATAGTGGTCATTGGAAATTATCTTTATCAGACCGGTTTCGAGTATTGGATATGATAAATCAACATTTATCATTTTTAATCCAATCATTGCCTGCAATAACATCATCGCTTCTTGTGCATCTACCCCAAAGATTGATGAAATCATTGCACGTAGTCCTACTATGGGATAAACATCTGGTTTAAGCTTCCATAGGATTTTATCAAGAGGATATTTATCATAAAATTCAGAACCATCTCTTAATACAGAAGTAGCCCAGCAAATGTTTTTACCGACGACGTTATTGAGTTCCGAGCCAACATAAATTTGAAACTCAACATCAATCAACTGCCAAAACATCCTCTCTATTTCAAGTTTTTGGGCTTCGCGTTCAGGTATGCTCTCGTTATGTTTTACTGCTATAGCTTTGTATCGAAGTCCGCCTTCAGGAGTTCTCAAGGTCAGTAAAAAATCGGTTGTCATAACATTCAGAACTTCGACAGGTACTCCTCTTACTCCCCTCACCATAGGATGTTGAAAATGTAGATGATTTGCTATTTGTTGGGTAAGCCGGAGAGGAAAGAGTGGGAATTGTTCCCGGATATCAATCACCGAGTCATTAAACTCAGCCAGATAGAAAAAGTTACTTTCGACAGAAGAAAGGAGATGATGGTTTCGAAACGTCTTAAGGCCAAAGACTATCGAACGGTTTCCACGGGATTTAACGTCCTGAGCTCTAAGCCAGGGCTGATAACTTTGGCCATAGCCCACTCCTATGCCGTCACCTAGCGCATTTTCATAATCCAAATAGGATTTGAGACGCCTACCCCTAGCCATGATCGTACCCTAAAAACGACATTGATACGTACCTATATGTGCATTTTATAGTCTCCAACCCTATAACCACACATTCAGTAAGTATACAACATTAGCGTCGTTTTTTGAGAATGGTTACAACTTTAGTGCTTTGTGTACAACTTTATTGTCCTCGGACATCGGCCAGCGCCTGCGCACACGCCCAGGCACTGGCCCACGCCCACTGGAAGTTATACCCGCCCAGCCAGCCGGTCACATCCATCACTTCACCGATGAAGTAGAGGCCCGGCACGTTGCGTGCCTCCATCGTGCGCGAGGAGAGCTCATTCGTGTCGACACCGCCCAGCGTGACCTCCGCCGTGCGGTAGCCTTCGGTGCCGTTGGGCTGCACGCGCCAGTTTGTCAGGGTCTCTACCAGCGTCTCCTGCTCGCGGCTGTTAAGCTGCTTAAGGGAAACATCCGGGATCTGCCCTAACCCCTGCAAACACTCTACCAGACGCTTCGGCAACTGCATCGCGAGGGTATTTTTCAGGCTCTGATTCGGGTGCGCCGCACGCTGTTCGTTGAGGAACGCATCCAGATCGCACTCGGGCAGCAGGTTAACCGTGACGAACTCGCCCGGCTGCCAGTAGCTGGAGATTTGCAGCACCGCCGGGCCGGAGAGGCCGCGGTGGGTAAAGAGCAAGTTTTCGCGGAACACCGTTCCGTCTTCGGCGGTAATAACGGAAGGAACAGAAACGCCAGACAACGTCTGAAGCTGTTCCAGAAGCGGTTTGTGCAGAGTAAAAGGAACCAGTCCCGCACGCGTTGGCAGCACCTTCAGGCCAAACTGCTCGGCAATTTTGTAGCCGAACGGCGAGGCGCCCAGCCCCGGCATCGACAGACCGCCGCTGGCAATGACCAGGTTATCGGCGCTGACGCTTTCGCCGTTGAGCTGCAGCGTATAGCCCTGCTCGTCGCGGGATACGTCCAGCACCTCCGTACGCAGGCGCATTACCACGCCGCCCTTCTCGCACTCGGCCACCAGCATATCGACAATCTGCTGCGCGGAGTCGTCACAGAACAGCTGCCCCAACGTCTTCTCATGCCACGCGATACCGTGCTTACCCACAAGATCGATAAAATCCCACTGGGTATAACGCGCCAGCGCAGATTTACAAAAATGGCGGTTCTGGCTCAGATAGGCCGCAGGTTCGACATACAGGTTCGTAAAGTTGCAGCGCCCGCCGCCAGACATCAGGATCTTGCGCCCAGGCTTTTTACCGTTATCCAGCAGCAGCACGCGACGACCCGCCTGTCCGGCCATCGCCGCACAAAACATACCCGCCGCACCGGCGCCAATTACCACGGCATCAAACCTTTCCACGTCAAAACCCTCTTTGTTCACTGCCGCGGATTGTAAAGTTTCCTCTGTGGTCACACCAGCGTAAAAAGATATTACAAAGCCATTTCATTGAAATTTAAAGAATATCCTTTCAGGCACTTTTCCCAAATCAGGTGGTATGTCAAAAAAAGTCTATATTTCACTTTGCCCGCCGCGCATTTGTCCTGGATAATGCGCCGCGTTCATGTCCTCAAAATGGCGTAACGTCCTATGCTACATTTGTTTGCCGGCCTGGATTTACATACCGGGCTTTTATTATTGCTTGCTCTGGTTTTTGTACTGTTTTACGAAGCGATCAACGGCTTCCACGACACTGCAAACGCAGTAGCAACGGTTATCTACACTCGCGCAATGCGATCGCAACTGGCGGTCGTTATGGCGGCGGTATTTAACTTTTTTGGTGTCCTTCTGGGCGGACTGAGCGTTGCGTATGCCATTGTGCATATGCTGCCAACGGATCTGCTGCTTAACGTAAGTTCTGGCCATGGCCTCGCTATGGTGTTCTCAATGCTGCTTGCTGCAATTATCTGGAACCTCGGTACCTGGTATTTCGGCCTGCCTGCATCCAGTTCTCACACCCTCATCGGCGCCATTATCGGTATCGGGTTAACCAACGCCCTGATGACCGGTACCTCGGTTGTTGATGCGCTTAACCTGCCTAAAGTACTGGGTATTTTCGGTTCTCTGATCATCTCCCCTATCGTCGGTCTGGTGGTTGCGGGTGGATTGATTTTCATCCTGCGTCGCTACTGGAGCAACACGAAAAAACGTGCGCGTATCCACCTGACGCCAGCAGAGCGTGAGAAGAAAGACGGCAAGAAAAAGCCACCATTCTGGACGCGTATCGCCCTGATCATTTCCGCCATCGGCGTGGCCTTCTCTCACGGCGCGAACGACGGGCAGAAAGGCATCGGTCTGGTGATGCTGGTTCTGATTGGCGTTGCACCGGCGGGCTTCGTGGTTAACATGAATGCCTCCGGTTATGAAATCACCCGTACCCGTGATGCGGTCAATAACGTTGAAACCTATTTCCAGCAGCACCCTGAACTGCTGAAAAAAGCGACCGGCGTTGACCAGCTGATCCCGTCGCCTGAAGCGGGTGCGACCACCGCGCCGGGCGAGTTCCACTGCCACCCGGCAAACGCGATTAACGCGCTGGAACGTGCAAAAGGCATGCTGGGCGATATCGAAAGCTACGACAAACTGGCCGTTGAACAGCGTGGTCAGCTGCGTCGCATTATGCTCTGCATCTCTGACGTGACCGACAAAGTCGCGAAGCTGCCAGACGTAAATGCTGACGACAAGCGTCTGCTCAAGAAACTGAAAAGCGATATGCTCAACACCATTGAGTACGCGCCAATCTGGATCATCATGGCTGTCGCGCTGGCGCTGGGTATCGGTACGATGATTGGCTGGCGTCGTGTGGCAACCACCATCGGCGAGAAGATCGGTAAGAAAGGCATGACCTATGCGCAGGGCATGTCCGCGCAGATGACGGCGGCGGTCTCTATCGGTCTGGCAAGCTACACCGGTATGCCGGTCTCCACCACCCACGTCCTCTCTTCGTCCGTGGCAGGTACCATGATTGTTGATGGCGGCGGTCTGCAACGCAAAACCGTGACCAACATTCTGATGGCCTGGGTGTTTACGCTTCCGGCGTCTATCCTGCTCTCGGGTGGGTTGTACTGGATTGCGCTGAAGCTGATTTAATCGGCTGAAGGCGACAAAAAAGCGGGTCAGGAAACTGACCCGCTTTTTTTATGCTCAGTGCCAAATCATTAAGGCAATCATACTGACGACGACCAGGCCACACAGGGCGCTGGTCAAAATGAACTGGCGACGCAGGCGCTCGCAGCGGCGGATAAACTCTTCATCGTGATGATCCCGGTAGCGCTGGTAGTAGATATACCCGACCAGGCGCATCTGTTTGCTGGGCTGTCCATGCGAGGTGAAGAACCCTCCACCGTCCACATACTGATAAAGCAACGGATCGCAACCACGAAGTACCACTAACAGCGCACGTAACGATGAGAAGTAGCGCGCCATATTCACTATGCAAACTACGCATAACGCCCAAAACAATGCGACGGTGCTAATCATACATCCTCCCCGGCGTCCGCCCACGAAGCAAGGCTTCTGAGCTACCGCACCCCAATGCCCTGACAGACAGTTCAGTGAAAGAATGACCAAAAGTCGATCCGGTTCGCGTTTTAATATCCGAACGGTTCATTAAATAGTGTAGGAGATCCGTTAATTTTTTTGCCACAAGGTTAATCGTTATCAACACCAAAGCTTGAAAAATATGTTTAACTGGGCCGTAATGAAAGCATCAGACGACGGCTTTCTGTTTAGTCATCGATAACTTAAGGAAGGAGTAACACTATGGCTTACAAACACATTCTCATCGCGGTAGACCTCTCCCCGGAGAGCAAAGTGCTGGTTGATAAAGCAGTATCCATGGCACGCCCTTACAACGCGAAAGTTTCGCTGATTCACGTTGATGTGAATTACTCCGACCTTTACACCGGTCTGATCGACGTGAATCTCGGCGATATGCAAAAACGCATCTCCGAAGAGACACACCACGCCCTGAGCGAGCTGTCCACCAACGCAGGTTACCCGATCACTGAAACCTTAAGCGGTAGCGGCGATCTGGGCCAGGTGCTGGTCGATGCGATTAAGAAATATGATATGGACCTGGTGGTTTGCGGTCATCACCAGGACTTCTGGAGCAAGCTGATGTCCTCAGCGCGTCAGCTGATCAATACCGTTCACGTGGATATGCTGATTGTTCCGCTGCGTGACGAAGAAGACGAGTAAGTGCAAAAAAGCCCGGTGGCGCTAACGCTTACCGGGCCTACAAATGGCACTGAACGTAGGCCGGGTAAGGCGAAGCCGCCACCCGGCTTTTTTATTCCGGCGTACCCGAATAAATATCAAACCGGTGCCCTTTGGTGGTCACCGCATTGGTCGTCGCAACGTCCGCCAGCGGCGGCGCGTAGTCCGGGCGTTTCACCACCACCCGCTTCGTTGCAAGCTGACGGGCAGGCTCAAGCAGGCCGTCCGCATCCAGATCCGGCCCCACCAGCGACTGAAACACCCGCATCTCTTTTTTCACCAGCGCGCTTTTCTGCTTATGCGGGAACATCGGATCGAGATAGACCACCTGCGGGCGCGGGGTGATATCGGTCAACGCCGTCAGGCTTGAAGCGTGGATCAGCTGTAAGCGTTCCTGCAACCACGGGCCAATTTCCGGGTCCGTGTAGCCACGGGTCAGGCCGTCATCCAGCAACGCGGCCACCACCGGGTTGCGCTCCAGCATCCGCACGCGGCAGCCGACAGACGCCAGCACAAACGCATCGCGCCCCAGCCCCGCCGTGGCATCCACCACATCCGGAAGATAGCTCCCTTTGATGCCGACGGCTTTGGCAACAGCCTCACCACGTCCGCCGCCAAACTTGCGCCGGTGCGCCATCGCGCCCCCGGCAAAATCGACAAAAATCCCGCCGAGTTTCGGTTCGTCGCGTTTACGTAATTCGAGATGCTCTGGCGTCATCACCAGCGCCATCAGGTTTTCTTCATCGTGCTCCAGCCCCCAACGGGCGGCCAGAACAGATAAGGCGCCGTCTCCGGCGCCTGTTTCATCCACTAAGCAGATCTTCACGTAGCAATCAGCCTTTGATCCCGTAATGCTCAAGCATCGCATCCAGCTGCGGCTCGCGGCCACGGAAGCGTTTGAACAGCTCCATCGGCTCTTCTGAGCCGCCGCGGGTCAGGATGTTATCGAGGAACGACTGACCGGTTTCACGGTTAAAAATCCCCTCTTCTTCAAAGCGAGAGAAAGCATCCGCCGCCAGGACATCGGCCCACAGGTAGCTGTAATAACCTGCCGCATAGCCGCCCGCGAAGATGTGGCTGAACGCGTGCGGGAAGCGACCCCAGGTTGGCCCTGGAATAACCGCGACCTGCTTTTTAATCTCGGCCAGGGTTTCGAGGATTTTTGCCCCCTGCTCCGGGCTAAACTCGGCGTGCAGGCGGAAGTCGAACAGGCCGAACTCCAGCTGGCGCAGAATAAACATTGCCGCCTGGTAGTTCTTGGCTGCCAGCATTTTATCCAGCAGTTCTTTCGGCAGCGGTTCACCGGTCTCGTAGTGGCCGGAGATAAACGCCAGTGCGTCCGGCTCCCAGCACCAGTTTTCCATAAACTGGCTCGGCAGCTCGACCGCATCCCACGGCACACCGCTAATACCGGCCACGCCTGCGGTTTCAATGCGGGTCAGCATATGGTGCAGACCGTGACCGAACTCATGGAACAGGGTGATCACTTCGTCGTGGGTGAACAGCGCCGGCTTGCCGTTGACCGGGCGGTTGAAGTTACAGGTCAGGTAAGCGACAGGCTTCTGCAGGGAACCGTCGGCTTTACGCATCTGGCCAACGCAGTCATCCATCCACGCCCCGCCGCGCTTGTTCTCACGCGCGTAGAGGTCGAGGTAGAAACTGCCGCGCAGTTCGTTTTTCTCGTCATACAACTCGAAGAAGCGCACGTCCGGGTGCCAGACGTCGATATCGGTACGCTCTTTGGCGGTGATGCCGTAGATGCGTTTCACCACTTCGAACAGGCCGTTAACGGCTTTGTTTTCCGGGAAGTACGGGCGCAGCTGCTCGTCGCTGATGCTGTAGAGGTGCTGCTTCTGTTTTTCGCTGTAATACGCGATGTCCCACGGCTGCAGCTCATCCACGCCAAACTCCGCTTTGGCGAAGGCGCGCAGCTGGGCCAGCTCTTTTTCACCCTGAGGACGGGCGCGTTTCGCCAGATCGGTCAGGAAATCGAGCACCTGCTGCGGGTTCTCGGCCATTTTGGTGGCGAGGGATTTGTCCGCGTAGCTGTCAAAGCCCAGCAGCTGTGCCAGCTCGTGACGCAGGGCGAGGATTTCTGCCATCACCGGGCTGTTATCCCACTTACCGGCATTCGGCCCCTGATCGGAGGCGCGGGTGCTGTAGGCGCGGTACATCTCTTCACGCAATGCCTGGTTGTCGCAGTAGGTCATCACCGGCAGATAACTTGGGATATCCAGCGTTAACAGGAAACCTTCCTGCTCTTTCGCTTCGGCCTGGGCTTTTGCCGCCGCCAGTGCGCTTTCCGGCATACCCGCCAGCTCTGCTTCGTCGGTAATCAGCTTCGTCCAGCCCATGGTGGCGTCGAGCACGTTGTTGCTGTACTGGTTACCCAGCTCAGACAGGCGCGCCGCGATTTCGCCGTAGCGAACCTGCTTCTCTTTTGGCAGGCCAATCCCGGAAAGCTCGAAATCACGCAGGGCGTTATCGACGGATTTTTTCTGCGCGGTGTTCAGGTCAGCATAGTGGTCGCCGTCGCGCAGATCGCGATACGCCTTGTAGAGCCCTTCGTGCTGGCCGACCCAGGTGCTGTACTCAGAGAGCAGCGGCAGGGTTTGTTCGTAGGCTTCACGCAACTCCGGGCTGTTTTTTACCGAGTTGAGGTGGCTTACCGGGGAGAAGATACGCCCCAGCACGTCATCCACTTCGGCCAGCGGCTGACACAGATTTTCCCAGGTGTACGGCCCGCCCTGCGCGACCACGCTTTCTACCGCCGCGCGGCAGTTGTCCAGCGCTTGCGTAACGGCTGGAACCACATGCTCAGGGAGGATTTTAGAAAACGGTGGCAACGAAAAAGGCGTCAGTAATGGATTGGTCATAAACGCTGTCCTGTTGAATTTGATGAATGAAGCGCGCATCCGGCGCTGTGCATATGGTTCAGTAATGGGGTTAAGTGTAGAGGATTTCAATGCCGGGCGTTGCGCTTTCGCGGCCGTGGAAACTTTTCTGTATACTGTGGCGATACGCTCTATTTTTGCCCGCTGGCGCTACGCTTATCGGGCCTACGTTGACTACCCGGAACACATTCATCCATGCTCAGTTATCGCCACAGCTTTCACGCAGGCAACCACGCCGACGTCCTCAAACACACCGTTCAGAGCCTGATCATCGAATCACTCAAAGAGAAAGAGAAGCCGTTTCTTTATCTGGACACCCACGCGGGCGCGGGCCGCTATCAGCTGAGCGGCGAACACGCCGAGCGTACCGGTGAATATCTCGAAGGGATCGCCCGTATCTGGCAGCAGGACGATCTGCCTGCCGAGCTGGAGCCGTACATTGGTGTGGTGAATCATTTCAACCGCAACGGCCAGTTGCGCTACTACCCGGGCTCGCCATTGATTGCCCGTCAGCTGCTGCGTGAGCAGGACAGCCTGCAGTTGACCGAGCTGCACCCAAGCGATTTCCCGCTGCTGCGTTCTGAGTTCCAGAAAGACAGCCGCGCCCGCGTGGACAAAGCCGATGGCTACCTGCAGCTGAAAGCCAAACTGCCGCCGGTCTCCCGTCGCGGCCTGGTGCTGATCGACCCGCCATACGAAATCAAAACCGACTATCAGGCGGTGGTCGCCGGCATTAACGAAGGTTACAAACGTTTTGCGACCGGCACCTACGCCCTGTGGTACCCGGTGGTCCTGCGCGCGCAGATCAAGCGCATGATCAAAGACCTGGAAGCGACCGGCATTCGCAAAATCCTGCAGATTGAGCTGGCCGTCCGTCCGGACAGCGACCAGCGCGGCATGACCGCCTCCGGCATGATTGTCATTAACCCGCCATGGAAGCTCGAAGCGCAGATGAACAACGTTCTGCCGTGGCTGCATAAAACCCTGGTACCTGCCGGGACAGGTCACGCCACCGTCAGCTGGATCGTGCCAGAGTAATCGCAGCCATCGGTGGAAACTATTGATTTCAGGTATACAATCGCGGCAATTCACGATTAAGGATAAAAGCTATGACTAAGCATTATGACTACATCGCAATCGGCGGCGGTAGCGGCGGCATCGCCTCCATCAACCGTGCGGCCATGTATGGCCAGAAGTGTGCGCTGATTGAAGCCAAAGCGCTGGGCGGCACCTGCGTCAACGTGGGTTGTGTACCGAAAAAGGTGATGTGGCATGCGGCGCAAATCCGTGAAGCCATCCATATGTATGGCCCGGATTACGGCTTTGACACCACGATCAACCACTTCGACTGGGAGAAGCTGATCGCCAGCCGTACGGCCTACATCGACCGCATTCACACCTCGTACGATAACGTGTTGGGTAAGAACAACGTAGATGTGATCCACGGCTTCGCCCGCTTTGTGGACGCGAAAACGATCGAAGTGAACGGGGAGACGATCACTGCCGATCATATCCTGATCGCTACCGGCGGCCGTCCGAGCCACCCGAACATCCCGGGTGCCGAATACGGCATCGACTCCGACGGTTTCTTCGAGCTGCCAGCTCTGCCAGAGCGCGTTGCGGTGGTGGGCGCGGGTTATATCGCGGTCGAGCTGGCCGGTGTGATTAACGGTCTGGGCGCTGAAGCGCACCTGTTCGTGCGTAAACATGCGCCGCTGCGCAGCTTTGATCCGCTGATCGTCGACACCTTAGTAGAAGTGATGAACACCGAAGGTCCAACCCTGCATACCAACGCCGTGCCAAAAGCGGTGATTAAAAATGCAGACGGCAGCCTGACCCTGGAGCTGGAAGATGGTCGCAGCCAGACCGTCGACTGCCTGATCTGGGCGATTGGCCGTGAACCGGCGAATGACAACTTCAACCTGGCCGTAACCGGCGTGAAAACCGATGAAAAAGGCTATATCGTCGTCGATAAATTCCAGAACACCAGCGTGCCAGGCATTTACGCGGTGGGCGATAACACCGGTGCCGTTGAACTGACCCCGGTGGCCGTTGCGGCGGGGCGTCGCCTTTCCGAGCGTCTGTTCAACAACAAGCCGGACGAGCACCTGGATTACAGCAACATCCCGACCGTGGTCTTCAGCCACCCGCCTATCGGCACCGTCGGTTTAACCGAGCCGCAGGCGCGCGAGCAGTATGGCGACGATCAGGTGAAAGTGTATAAATCTGCGTTTACCGCGATGTATACCGCCGTCACCTCGCACCGTCAGCCGTGCCGCATGAAGCTGGTCTGCGTGGGCCCGGAAGAGAAGATTGTCGGTATCCACGGCATTGGCTTTGGCATGGATGAGATCCTGCAGGGCTTTGCGGTGGCGCTGAAGATGGGCGCGACGAAGAAAGACTTCGATAATACCGTGGCGATCCACCCGACCGCGGCCGAAGAGTTTGTGACCATGCGCTAGTCCTGATGCCCCTCCACTGAGGGGCATTCTTTTTTATATTCACAAATCGTTGCAAAACGAATGCTCCGAAAAGAGTGATCTACCGCACATATTCCTCCTCATCTACCGAAGCGAATGTCTACGCTTATAAGACGCCCGGATAAACCTGTCTTCAAGAACACCTAACCGGAGGTCCTTATCATTATGTTCAACCAGAAACTACAGGCTAACGAGAACATCGCGTTCGAGATCGCAGAAGAGCTGCGCTACGAGACCGATCCCTGCGAGTTGAAACTGGATGAGATGATTGAGGCGGAGCCGGAGCCAGAAATGATCGAGGGGCTACCCGCCTCCGATGCCCTGACCCCCGCTGACCGTTACCTTGAGCTGTTCGAACATGTGCAGTCAACAAGGCTGTTTGCGGATAGCAAAACCTTTCCCGACTGCGCGCCGAAGATGGATCCGCTGGATATTTTGATCCGCTATCGTAAGGTGCGACGCCACCGGGATTTCGACCTGCGCCAGTTCGTGGAGAATCACTTCTGGCTGCCCGAGACCTATAGCACGGAGTATGTGTCCGACCCGGGGCTGTCGCTTAAAGAGCATATCGACAGCCTTTGGCCCGTGCTGACGCGCGAGCCGCAGGATCATATCCCCTGGTCTTCCCTGCTGGCCCTGCCGCAGGCCTATATCGTCCCCGGCGGACGATTCAGTGAGACCTACTACTGGGATTCCTACTTCTCGATGCTGGGGCTGGCCGAGAGCGGCCGTAACGATCTGCTGAAGTGTATGGCGGATAACTTCGCGTGGCTGATCGAGCGTTACGGTCATATCCCGAACGGCAACCGAACCTACTACCTCAGCCGCTCCCAGCCGCCGGTCTTTGCCCTGATGGTGGAGCTGTTTGAAGAGGACGGGGTGCGCGGTGCGAAGCGCTACCTTGAGCACCTCAAAATGGAGCACGCCTTCTGGATGGACGGCGCGGAGTCGCTACTGCTGAATCAGGCCTATCGCAGCGCGGTGCGTATGCCGGATGGCTCATTGCTGAACCGCTACTGGGATGACCGTGACACTCCGCGCGACGAATCGTGGATTGAGGACGTGGAGACGGCCCGCCATTCCGGTCGACCACCCAATGAGGTGTATCGCGATCTGCGTGCAGGGGCGGCCTCCGGCTGGGATTACTCCTCCCGCTGGCTGCGCGAACCGGGCCGACTGGCCAGCATTCGCACCACGCAGTTTATCCCTATCGACCTGAACGCCTTCCTGTTCAAGCTGGAAAGCGCTATCGCCAATATCTCGGCGTCGAAAGGAGATAAGGAGACGGCTGACCTGTTCCGCCAGAAAGCCAGCGATCGCCGGGCAGCGGTGAACCGCTACCTGTGGGATGAAGAGAATGGCTGCTACCGCGATTACGACTGGCGTCGGGAAAATATGGCGCTGTTCTCTGCGGCGAGCATTGTGCCGCTGTATGTCGGAATGGCGACCCATGAGCAGGCAGAACGCTTGTCTGATGCGGTTAAATCACGTCTGCTCACCCCGGGCGGTATCCTGGCGACTGAGTACGAAACCGGCGAGCAGTGGGATAAACCCAATGGCTGGGCACCGCTGCAGTGGATGGCCATTCAGGGCTTCAAGCAGTACGGCAACGACTCGCTGGGCGATGAGATCGCCTGGAGTTGGCTGCACACGGTGAATCATTTTTATAAGACTCACCATAAGCTGATTGAGAAGTATCACATCGCCAGCAGTACCCCACGCGAAGGGGGCGGCGGTGAGTATCCATTGCAGGATGGCTTTGGCTGGACGAATGGCGTGGTGCGGCGGTTGATTGGGTTGTATGGGGAGCCTTGAGTGGGGTGCGGTCTGGTGCCCTCACCCCGCCCTCTCCCACCGGGAGAGGGCGTTACGATCAGCGGATCACCTCATAAATGGCAGACTGAATAGCCTGCCATTTTTTTGTGCTGGCATTCGGCTGTGACTCGGCGCGGCGCGTTGCCATATCCAAATCGTGCTGCTGGCGTTTCACCACGGCCGGGACGGTACAAAACGCTTTCAGGTACTGTTTACGCAGGGATGTCAGCGATTCGCCATTCGCCATGGCATGGGTGAGCGTATTGATAAACCGGCGGCACGGCTTCTCTTCCACCATGTGCTGTCGGTAGCGCAACATCAGCTCCAGCACGTCGTCATGGTTGGATGACATCGCCTCTTCCGTCCATGAGAGCTTCCAGTCCATTCCACCCTGCAAAAAGAGCTGCGCAATGCGGGTGTCGTTGCGGTTGATGGCCGAGCGGAAATTATTCTCGTCCCAGGTAATGCCCATGCGCGTCAGCGTCTCCCGCGAGGAGGGCGTTTCCCGCATCTCCTGCGGCGCAGGCGTTTCGGTGGCGGCCACTGCAGTCTCTGCTGGCGCGCTGCTGGTCACCAGCCAGAATCCTCCCACAACAATCGCAATGACCATCACGCCCACTGCGCCCCATAACACGCCGGAGATGAGCTGCTCGCGTTGTTCTGGCGTGCGCGGGGCGCGCTGGGTCGGTTTTTCTATGGTGTCACGTACTTCAAATAAATCCCCGCCGGTGACCCGATCCCTTTTCTGTGCTTTTTCCCAGAAAGCGTGCAGTTCGCTGGCATCCACCGCCATTATCCCGGCCGGGTTGACGCGGGTTCGCCCCTCTTCAAACGCACGCTGAACGGGCCGGGTGATTTGGGTGTAGTAGTTGTCGAGTAGCTGGATTTGCGCCGAGGTTAACGCTTTCTGAACGGTAAGGTTGTTGCGGATCTGGCGGATGTCATCAAGGAAGGTTTGCAGCGTTTTGCGCGGCTCCACCAGCAGCGTCAGCATGGACGGATCGCTGAACAGCGACGCGTAGTAGCGGCTGTACTCTTTTTTATCCACCAGCATCTGGGCCAGCTCGCTGAACATCATGCCGCTTAGCACATCGTTGATGTCGCCAAGCTTCAGCCAGCGCCGCACGCGGTCAGCGTTAAACAGGGTCTTCAGGTGGTTATTCAGACGGACCTGATCGGGCCACGCCTGCTGGATAAGCCCTTTAATCATCAGTTCAATTGCACGCACCTGCTTGTGCGCCTGCTGCTGTTCAAGATCGCTGCCCGGCGCCAGCTCGGTACTGTAGGTGAGAAGAGGCTGTTGCAGACGAAGATGTTCCAGCGCGGTGACAAACCGCATCGCCGCAATAAGCTGATTTTCACTGACATCCTGCCCGCTTTCATACTGTGGTACGCGCTGCTGCAACAGGCGCAGTTGCAGGGTAAATTCTGACATCTCGGCATCGTTCAGGTTGAGCTTCTTCGCCACGGCCCCCCATCCGCCCAGGCCTAAACGGGCGCTATCCAGCTGCTCCAGAAACCAGCGTGGATCTTTTCCCTCAGAAACATGTACATTCAGGAGAAGCAATATTTCCACAGAGGCCTGACGAATGACCGCCAGACAGTGTTCAAACTGTTCGCGGTTATGGTGTGATGTGCTGAGCGTCATTGTTTTCCTTAAAAGACCACGAAGACATCCAAAAGGGGCCCGGAACGGCCGTTTTTCTTTTTATTTATACGCGCTTAACCATACCTGACTTTCTGTTGAAATAAAGTGACAGTCCTAAAATCATTTATATTGTTTCAGGAGAATCTGAATGCCTCAGCTAACCACCTCGCGTCTTATCTGCTCGCCGTTACAGGAAGATGACTGGCCCTTTTTTCTGGCGCTACAGCAAGACCCGGATGTGATGCGCTTTGTCGCGCAGGATCGCACTGTGGCGGATATTCGTGAGGCCTTCGACTCCCGACTGACGCCATGGACGCCCGGCTGCATGCACTGGCTCTGCCTTGTGGTTCGCGATAATGCCAGCCAGACTCCGCTGGGGGTGACCGGCTACAAACACCACGAAGCGGATTGCGCCGAAGTCGGTTTCCTTTTCGCCCCCGCGGCCCAGGGAAAAGGCTACGGCTTTGAATCCCTGCAGGCACTCTGTGATTATGCCTTTAACCAGGGGGGGATCCGCCGCCTCACCGCCACCGTCACGGCAGGGAATATCGCCTCCCGGCGTCTGCTGGAAAAAGCCCGCTTCCGGCTGGAGGGTGAGTTGCGTGAGAGCTATTACCTTGGCGGCCGCTGGCATAATGACTGGCTATTCGGTTTATTACAGCGCGACTATCTGGAAAATATCAGCTGAGCAACGGCCATTTGGCGGATATGTCTCGTGCCGTATTTCCTCTACAGTAGTGTCTGAAAGAGGAAAATACCATGTTGAAGCTATCTTCTGCTGCCGTTGAATTAATTAAAAAACAGCAAGGGCTGTCTCTGGAAAAATACCGTGATGAGCACGGTACTGAGGTTATTGGGTATGGTCACGTTATTCAGCAATGGGAGAAGTTCCATGGTCTTATTACCGTTGCTGAAGCAGAGCGCTTGTTAGATAACGATATTCAGATTTATGAGACGTTAATTCAGGAAAATATCGCCCAGCCATTAACGCAACACCAGCACGATGCGCTGGTGTTGTTAATGTTCAGTTTTAGTGACACACCGTGTCCGATAAACGCCATCGCTCAGGCGGTGAGCCGGGTATAGCACATTGCCGCCTGCGTGCGATTTTTCACATCCAGCCGCCGGAAAAGTGACTCCAGATGGGCCTTTACCGTTGCCGCACTGATATTGAGCGTGCGACCAATCTCTTTATTCGACTCCCCGGCGGCCAGTAACTTGAGCACTTCACGCTGGCGCTCGCTTAAGGATAACAACGCCTGGTGTGACGCCTGCTGCGCAAGCCATTCGCCGGGAAAACAGACCATCCCCCGGGAGACCGAATCCAGCACTGCGGCAAACCGCTCGGGACTGGCATTGCGGGGAATAATCGCCTTCACGTTGCGCTGAAACATCTGTTCAGCCCATCGGGTCTCTTTTTTCGTCAGCACCATCACGACACGTATCGCAGGGAAACGCGTGATAATGTCTTTCAGAAAGCTGATGCCCTCATTCTGAATTAATGCGCCGTCAATCATGACGATAGCGGATGGCGACGCGGACAACTGCGCCCATAATTCATCTGCCTGACGGGTTCCTGTCATATTTATTTCAGGAATTAACGTCTGCAAACTGTTTATCGCTCCATGAATAAATATCGACTGCCTGTCAAACATGATTACTCGCATCGTTTTTCTCCCTCTGAGAATAGCGAGGGAGGATTGTATAGAGGCGTTATTTGAGAAAAAACTCAATGAACGGAGAGGTTACAAATTCATCGCCGTTCTTTATATCTGCCCGTATCCGGACACATCTCTTTTAAGGATTTCCTTAAGAGGTTCCGTCCCCTTAAGGAGGCGTATTACAGGAACATCCCACCAGACACTTCAATACGTTGCGCATTCATCCAGCCCAGTTTGTCGCTGAGCAGCGCGGCGATGGCATCACCAATATCATCCGGCAGGCCAACACGCCCCAGCGCGGTTTGCGACGCAAGCAACTGATTAAGCTGCTCGTCATCGCGTACGCGTCCGCCGCCAAAATCGGTTTCAATTGCCCCCGGCGCGATGATATTGACGGAGATCCCGCGTGCGCCCAGCTCTTTGGCCTGATAGCGGGTCAGTACTTCCATCGCCCCTTTCATGGCCGCATAGGTCGCGGAGCCTGGCTGTGTAAAACGTGCCAGCCCGCTGGAGACGTTGAGGATCCGTCCGCCATCTTTCAGCAACGGCAGCAGGCGCTGGGTCAGGAAAAACGGCCCTTTTAAATGTACATTCATTACCTCATCGAACTGCGCTTCTGTCGTCTCGGTATAGGGGGCGTATAAACCCGTTCCGGCATTGTTCAATAAATAATCAAAGGTATCACGCTGCCAGACGGTTCGGAGGGTTTCCTGCAACTGTTGAGCAAAATGTTCGAAACGGGTGATATCTCCGACGTTAAGCTGTAATGCCGCCGCGTTTACCCCTTTTTCCTGAATTTCTTGCACAACATCCAGCGCATCCTGCTGATTGTGATGATAAGTCAGGACAATACCTGTTCCCTCTGCTGCCAGCTTCAGGGCCGCGTTTTTACCCAAACCACGGCTACCACCGGTCACTAAAGCGATACGTTCAGTCATAAGAAACCTCATTTCGGTTGTCAGGGAGATTGAGAAAGAGCTTATTAGCTGATAGAAGATCAATAAAGATGTGACAGAACGCTTCACTGTTTCATTTACAACAACAATGAGCGCTACCGATGGATAAAATTAACGCAATGCAGTTGTTTGTTCGGGTCGCGGAGCTGGAGAGTTTTTCCCGCGCAGCGGAGACGTTGACCCTGCCAAGAGGCAGCGTGTCGCGGCAGATTCAGGCGCTGGAAAACCGCCTGGGCACCCAGCTGCTGCACCGCACCACGCGCCGCGTCAGCCTCACGCAGGACGGCATGGTCTATTACGAACGGGCAAAAGATCTGCTGGCGAACCTTGATGAACTGGACGGTATGTTTCAGCACGATCCCTCCAGTATCAGCGGGCGGCTACGCGTCGATATGCCGGTGGGGGTTGCACGAAATTTAGTCATCCCCAAACTGCCTGCGTTTTTGCAGCAGTATCCGGGTATTGAACTGGAGCTCAGCAGCAGCGATCGTCTGGTGGATGTGATCCGCGAGGGGTTTGACTGCGTGGTGCGCGTCGGCACCCTGAAAGATTCCGGGCTTATCGCCCGCCCACTGGGCAAGCTTACGGTTATCAACTGCGCCAGCCCGGATTATCTGACGCGGTTTGGTTATCCGGAAACGCTGGACGATTTGGCCTCACACGCGGTAATCCACTACGCCGCGATGCTGGGCACGCGCCCGCAGGGCTTTGAGTTTTATAACGGCAGTGCGACCCAGTGGGTTAAAACGGGCGGCGTCTTAACGGTCAACAGTACCGAGACGTACCATGCCGCCTGCATCGCCGGGCTGGGTATTATCCAGGTTCCCCGCGTGGGCGTTCGTGATTCTCTGCGCACGAAAAAGCTGATTGAAGTTCTGCCGCAATACCGGGCTGAACCCATGCCGGTTTCCCTGATTTACCCCCACCGCCGTAACCTCTCCCGCCGGGTACACCTGTTTATGGAGTGGCTTACGGAAATCACAAAAGCTTACGTGGATTAGTCGCAAGCTATAATTCAATGACATCCAGCTCAACGAAAAGGAAAAAACGCGTGACGCCGGAAAATAACCCGCAACGACCGACTCAACAATTAGATTATGATCCCATCAAGAAGATGGAGACCGGGCCCGAAGAGCCCAGCACACCCGGCAAAGCCAGCAAAGCGCTGGGGACGGTCACTACGCTGGCGGAGAGAGTTCAGCAGATCCCCATGATTGCGCACCTGATACGCGCCGCGGAACGTTTCAACGACCGGATGGGGAATCAGTTTGGTGCAGCGATTACCTATTTTTCCTTTTTGTCGATGATCCCGATCCTGATGGTCTCGTTCGCGGCAGCCGGTTTTGTGCTCGCGTCTCACCCGACGCTGCTGCAGGATATTTTTAATAAGATCCTGAATAACGTCAGTGACCCGACCCTCGCCACCACGCTAAAAAGCACCATCAATACTGCCGTGCAGCAGCGCACCACGGTGGGTATTGTCGGTTTGCTGATTGCGCTCTATTCCGGTGTGAACTGGATGGGTAACCTGCGCGAGGCCATTCGCGCCCAGTCGCGCGAAGTATGGGAGCGTAAGCCTCAGGATCAGGAGAAAATTTGGGTTAAGTATTTCCGCGATTTTGTTTCGCTGATTGGTCTGCTGGTGGCGCTGGTCGTCACGCTCTCCATCACCTCGGTCGCCGGTTCCGCGCAGCAGATGATTATCTCCGCGCTCTATCTGGATTACATCGACTGGCTCAAGCCTGCGTGGCGCGGCATCGGGCTGGCGATTTCCATTTTCGCCAACTACCTGCTGTTCTTCTGGATCTTCTGGCGCTTGCCGCGTCATCGTCCGCGCAAAAAAGCGCTGATCCGCGGAACACTGCTCGCGGCAATAGGCTTTGAGGTGATTAAGATCGTGATGACTTATACCCTGCCGTCACTGGTGAAATCCCCTTCTGGCGCCGCGTTTGGCTCCGTTCTGGGGCTGATGGCGTTCTTCTACTTCTTTGCCCGCCTGACGCTGTTCTGCGCGGCGTGGATTGCCACCGCCGAATATAAAGGCGACACGCGCATGCCGGGGAAAACCCACCGCTAATTCCCCCTTTCGGGCTGAAAGTTTCAGCCCGATTCATCATTTCAGCATATATATCCAGTCCGTAACTTTTATTTAACTGAAAACCAGTTATATCCACTGATATTTAAAATCTGTGAAGCATTTCATGGAAGTGTTTTGGCTGGTCTGAACATTATCCGCTTTTTGTTGCTTTTATCACCGGTTCGCGGCTTTGTTACAGATTGAAATGTCGCTTTTGCTGTGCGTAATATGGCCTTTCGTCCGACATAAAATAAGAAAATATTATGCAAGCAACCGCCACAACACTCGATTCCGGGAGCGAAAACGTTCCGGTCAACTCACGCAATAAAGTTGTCGTCGCCTCGCTGATTGGCACCGCCATCGAGTTCTTCGACTTTTACATTTATGCCACCGCAGCGGTCATCGTCTTCCCGCATATTTTCTTCCCGCAGGGCGACCCGACGGCGGCCACGCTACAGTCTCTGGCAACCTTTGCTATCGCCTTCGTCGCGCGTCCGATTGGCTCTGCGCTGTTTGGTCATTTTGGCGATCGCATCGGGCGTAAAGTGACGCTTGTGGCCTCGTTGCTGACGATGGGTATTTCTACCGTCGCCATCGGCCTGCTGCCCACCTACGAGACCATTGGCATTCTGGCACCGGTGCTGCTGGCGCTGGCGCGTTTTGGTCAGGGTCTGGGTCTGGGCGGTGAATGGGGCGGCGCGGCACTGCTGGCGACCGAGAACGCCCCGGCGCGTAAACGGGCGCTGTATGGCTCCTTCCCGCAGCTTGGCGCACCGATTGGCTTCTTCTTTGCGAACGGCACCTTCCTGCTGCTCTCCTGGTTGCTGACCGATGAACAGTTTATGAGCTGGGGCTGGCGTATTCCGTTCGTCTTCTCGGCCGTGCTGGTGCTGATTGGTCTGTATGTTCGCGTTTCTCTGCACGAAACGCCGGTGTTCGCGAAAGTGGCGGCGGCAAAAAAACAGGTAAAAGTGCCGCTGGGCACGCTGCTGACCAAACATGTCCGCGTGACCGTGCTGGGCATCTTTATCATGCTGGCTACCTATACGCTGTTCTATATCATGACCGTCTACTCCATGACGTTCAGCACCGCTGCCGCGCCGGTTGGGCTGGGTCTGCCGCGTAACGAAGTGCTGTGGATGCTGATGATGGCGGTGATTGGGTTTGGCGTCATGGTGCCGATTGCCGGCCTGCTGGCGGATAAATTTGGCCGTCGCTCCAGCATGATCACCATCACGATGCTTATCATTCTGTTCGCCCTGTTTGTCTTCCCGCCGCTGTTAGGCTCGGGCAGCCCGGCGCTGGTGATGGCGTATCTGCTGATTGGTCTGAGCCTGATGGGATTAACCTTCGGCCCGATGGGCGCGCTGCTGCCGGAGCTGTTCCCGACGGAAGTGCGTTATACCGGCGCGTCGTTCTCCTATAACGTCTCGTCGATTCTGGGAGCGTCCGTTGCGCCGTATATCGCCACCTGGCTGCAGGCAAATTATGGCCTGTTCTACGTGGGCGTGTATCTGGCGGCCATGGCGGCACTGACGCTGATTGCGCTGCTGCTGACGCACGAGACTAAGCATCAGGCGCTTTAAGCTAATGCCGGATGGCGCTGCGCTTACCCGGCCTACATTTGAATCGTTGGCCGGGTAAGGCGTAGCCGCCACCCGGCAAATACAGACCGCACCTTACCTCTTCATCTGTGACAAAATCGTCCGGCACTGATTGGCTTCCCCTTCTGATGGCGAAATCAACGCCAGCAGCGCCGCGGCTGGCGTGACCAGCGTTGCGAGCGCTGCCGCCACCGCACCGCGTGCAATCAGCGGCCCGGGTTTTACCCCCGCCTGCGGATTTTTGAAGGTGCCGCGCACGTAGAGCGGCGAGCGCAGGGTGATGATACGGATCCCTTTACTTTCCGGGTCGATGGTTAAATCAAGCTGCTCAGAGGCCATGCTGGCGGTTCCGGTCACGTTGATTACCGCGTTTTCCGTGTCGAAGGCAAAAATCTGCGGCCGCGCCACGCCGTTAACCAGATCCAGATTCGCCGCCGCGCAGTTCACCCGCACCTCATCATCACCAAAGATCTGCCCGATGATGTAGTTCCCGACGTTCAGCCCCAGGATTTCCATCAGGTTGCGGCTCACCAGCCCATCGTTCATCAGTAGCTTGAGGTTGCCGTTACTGCTCCCGAGCAGCGCCGCCACGGAGTTCCCCACCCCGCGAATGTCCGCGTCACCGTTCATTTCACCGAGGGTTTTCTGCATTAGCTCCACGTTGGGCATCAGCTCTTTCAGCTTAAGCCTGCGCGCCTGTATATCAGCCCGACCCTGCATCGGCTTTTTATCGCCTTCCAGATGAATGTTAGAGGAGATGGTTCCGCCCGCCATGCCAAACTTCAGCGGCTGCAGACGCAAGTCGGCATTTTTAAGCAGAATATGGGTTGAGAGGTTGCTGATCGGCAGCGTGCTGCCGTGCTCGATTTTTCGCCCTTTGAAGCGCACATCCGCATCCATTACATCCCACTTGTCGGTTTCAAAGCGATCGTAGGGCAGCACTTTCCCCGCGGGCTGAAGGTCTTTTTTGACCTCTTTCGACTTCGTGCCTTTGCCGGAATCAACGCCGATCAGAGGGCCCAAATCGGCAAGCCTCAGCTGGCGGGACTCCACATCCCCTTCCAGTTTCGGACGCGGTTTGCCAGTGGTGTAGGTCAGCGTACCGTGGATATCGCTGTCGCCGATACGGCCGTTGAAATCCCGATAGTCAAAGACAGATGATTTTTCCGTATCGAGTTTGGCCACCAGATGCCCGTCCGTCTCAAACGGCGGCGTATCCGGCAGCAGCACGCCGGTGAGTTCGTAGAGCTCCCCCAGCGAATCTCCGGCAAACTTGAGCTGCAAATCAACCCCGCCCATGTTCATGGGATCGTTGACCGTGCCGGTAAAGGCGACTCGCGTGTTGCCGGAACGGAAGTCCGCCTGCACCGGGAACGGGGTACCTGCGCTTCGCAGCGCCAGCATGCCGCCAATTTTACCGGTGCCGGTCAGTGGCTGTCCGTTGTAGCGCCCGGTGGCCCGCAGGCCGAAAACGTAATCGCCCGCGCTGGCGTTATCCCCTTTCGCTTTGGTGCCGGTCACTTCACTGAACGGCAGCGGCTTACCCAGCGGATCGACCAGGATCTCCACGTCGGCCTTGCTGACTTTATCGTCGATGGCGATCCGCCCGCGATCGAACAGAATGTTATCGAGACGGAATGACCACGAAGAGGGCTGGGCATTGGGATCTTTCTCGCCGCTGCTGGCGAGGTTAAAGGTCCAGTTATTGTTTTTTTCCGAGAGACGGATCAGGCGTGCATCGGGCTGCTGAAGCTTGATCCACGGCAGGTAGACGGTTTTTGTCAGGAGCGCTAACGGTGCCAGCGTGGCTTCAACCCGCGGAAGATGCACCATGGTGACGGCAGGAATATCCGGCGGATTACCCAGAACGATGTCGTCGGCGTGAACGTGCGGCCAGGGGATCCAGCTTCGCCAGCCGGTCTCTTCTTTCTGACGTTCCCAGACCACGCCCAAATCACCGCGTATCGCGAAGGGGCGGTTCAGTTCAGTTGAGACTTTCTGGTTGATGGTCGGCTTAAGACGGTTCCAGTCGAATGTCGCAATAATGATGATAGCGACCACGATCAACAACAAGAAAATCCCTGCTGTCCAGGAGATTACCCTGGTTGTTTTAGTCATTTTGATCCCCTTTTCCTGATGACCTGTCCTGTAAAACTATAGTCCAGACAAAGGGAAACGGGCGGTTCAGAGGTTGGT
Source organism: Enterobacter cloacae complex sp. 2022EL-00981 (assembly GCF_028737495.1). Classification (NCBI taxonomy): domain Bacteria; kingdom Pseudomonadati; phylum Pseudomonadota; class Gammaproteobacteria; order Enterobacterales; family Enterobacteriaceae; genus Enterobacter; species Enterobacter cloacae complex sp. 2022EL-00981. The sequence goes on along the minus strand of NZ_JAQZRK010000035.1, from coordinate 23,914 downwards.
TATCACACCGTCGAGGGTATCCATGGGCACCGGACGTGAGAGGTAATAGCCTTGCGCGGCGGCGGCGGGTGAGTTTTGCACATCGCGCCACTCTTCCAGCGTTTCCACACCTTCCACAATGACGCCTTTGCAATAGCGGTTCATCAGCTGTAATAACAGCGTAAACAGATTCCGCCCTTCCGGGGTCTGGCGCAACATAATGAACAGATCGCGGGCCACTTTGATGTAGTCGTAACGCACTTCGCTGAGGGCGGAGAAGTTCGCCATGCCGGTGCCAAAGTCATCCAGCCACAGGGGGCCAAATTCACACATCGAGGCAAAGGAGGATTCCTGCGGCAGGCGGACATGCTCCACCAGTTCAAAGCGCATCCACGGCAGGGTGGCGATAAGCTCCTGCAACTTCGCGTTCTGGCGCAGCGCCAGCAGGGTTGGGCCATCCACGTTGACCGAGGCCAGAATATCGTGCTGTTCGAAAAAGGCCTTTTTCGTTTCCAGCATGCGCAACTGCTCTTCCAGCACGTCCAGGCGCTGGCGCACGGCGACTTCGGCAAAATAGCGGTCCGGCGCGATACGCTGTGAAGGGTTAGAAGGGTGTGTAACGACCGTCAAAATTTCAATCGCCATCAGTCGACCGTCGGTACGATAGATCGGCTGGTAGGTATACACACGCTCACATTGCAGCCAGTAGCGATGCTCCTGCAAGTTCTCAATACTTGCCTCAGGCGTAGTGCTCAGCCGCTGGATAACCTGCTCTGACTTCATTTCAGATGTCCTGTTGTTGGGATGGCCTTTCTGGACTCGTCACTGGGTTATCGGCGCGATAATTGAGAACTTTATGTTCAATTCACCGGGAAAATGAAATTAAGATGACAGAAATGAACAGGAACACGCGCTGGCTCAAAAAAAATAATGGAACGATGTTTTAATATAGTTGACCTGATAATTCACACAGCGCACACTGCTTTTAAATACTCTGTTCAGGTTCATGATTATGTCCAAAAAAATTGCCGTTATTGGCGAATGCATGATTGAGCTGTCACAAAAAGGCGCGGACGTTAGCCGCGGTTTTGGTGGCGATACCTTAAACACCTCCGTGTATATTGCCCGTCAGGTGCCGCCGGAGGCCCTCGCCGTGAACTACGTCACCGCACTGGGTACGGACAGTTTCAGCCAGCAAATGCTGGACGCCTGGCAGAGCGAACACATTGATACCTCGCTGATTCAGCGCATGGAAAACCGCCTGCCGGGTTTGTATTACATTGAAACCGATGATACCGGCGAGCGCACCTTCTACTACTGGCGAAACGAAGCTGCGGCCAAATACTGGCTGGAAAGCGGCGACGCAGCCGCCATTTGCGAAACGCTGGCGACGTTTGATTATCTCTATCTGAGCGGGATTAGCCTCGCCATCTTAAGCCCGACCAGTCGTGAAAAGCTGCTGTCGCTGCTGCGCGAATGCCGCGCCAATGGCGGGAAGGTCATTTTTGATAACAACTACCGTCCGCGCCTGTGGGCCAGCCGTGAAGAGACGCAGCAGGTTTACCAGCAGATGCTGCAGTGCACCGACATCGCGTTCCTGACGCTCGACGACGAAGATGCCCTGTGGGGCGAGAAACCTGTTGATGAGGTTATTGCGCGCACCCAGGCCGCTGGCGTGAGCGAAGTGGTGATTAAGCGCGGCGCGGCATCGTGCCTGGTGGCCGTAGCAGGTGAAGCGGTGATTGACGTCCCGGCGGTGAAACTGGCGAAGGACAAAGTGGTAGATACTACGGCGGCGGGTGATTCCTTCAGCGCGGGCTATCTGGCGGTGCGCCTGACGGGCGGCACGCCTGAAGCGGCTGCACAGCGCGGGCACCTGACGGCCAGCACGGTGATTCAGTATCGCGGGGCGATTATTCCGCGTGAGGCGATGCCTGCTTAAATAAGGTGCGGGCTGATGCCCTCACCCTGACCCTCTCCCACCGGGAGAGGGAATTTTTTAGGATTACTGCCCCTGCGGAATATCCGTCGCGTCCTGATGCAGATCATCAGACGTTGCCGCCTGTGTAGGTTGCGGCGCGGCGGTCATGATTGAATCCCATGTCGCCTGCAGCTCCTTCATGTTGTATTCCGGCTCGCCTTTCGGCTGCAGAAGGACTAATCCCATATCCTGCGACAGCTGCTGACGTAAATCCTGATTTAACATATCGACGGTCAGCCCATTCAGGAAGTCCTGACGGAGCTTCTGGTACTGTTCCGGTGCGATGTCCACCACCTGATTCTGCAAGGAGCGAATACGCTGGCTGATCAGGATATCCGTATCGGCGCGGGCATAGGTGGCAAACAGCTTTTGCAGTTCCAGCTTTTTCTGCGCGACCAGCGCGTTGAACTCTTCTTCAGACAGGCCCTCTTTGCGCACTTTTGCCAGCTCTTTCGCCACCACGCCCAGATTGGCATTCAGCTTATCGCCAGGCGATTCGATATTAATGGCGCACTGGGCGCGCTGGAACAGCACCCGGCAGTCGAAGCCCAGCGCAATGTTCTTCACGCTGTTCTTACTGAGGCTCTGCTGAACGTGCCAGAACAACGCCTCACGCGTCAGATCCGCACGCCAGTAGCGCAGCAGCGCGGCGGATTCTCGGATAGGCTGCCAGGCGGTATCCCACATCATGGAGAGCCGGTCCTGACGCACGGCATCAGTGGAGATGCTGACTGGCTCTGTCCGCAGCGGAGAGAGCGTCGGGACAGGAGCAGGCGTTTCACGCTTGCCTTTCAGCTCGCCGAAGGCTTTGTTGATCTGCTCAACCACCGCGCGGCTATCCACATTCCCGACCACGATCAGCGTCATCGCGTCCGGGGTGTACCATTTCTGATAGAACGATTTTACCTGTTCGGCATCGACCGGCTGTTTCAGCGGCTCTGCCGGGTCGTGCCCAAGCAGCGCTGAGCCTTTCAGGCGATAACGCCACCAGCCCTCTTTGGTATCCGCAGGCCAGGTCGCCACCATATCGCTGTTGCTCAGCGCATAGTTAACGGTTTCCGGCGTGATCGCCAGATTGCCAGTGGCATCGGAGAGATACGTAAGGGCTTCTTTGAGCAGATCGTTACGGTTATTCGGCAGGCTCAGGTTAAACATGGTGTAGTCATACGAGACGACGGCTGGCGGCAATGGACGCTTCGGGTCAATGCCCTGCTGCCAGAGCGAACGCACCTGAACAGCCTGTAAACTGCCGCTCTGGGTGAGCGCCAGTCGGGGAATAAAATGGCTAAAGCCGGTCTGCTGGGTGCTTTCAGTGAGGGAGCCGGTATTCACAGACAAACGGATCTCAATACGATCGCTGGGACGCTGCGGCGTGGCTAACACCTGCCACTGAAAACCATTCGCCAGGGTCCCTTGTTGCCATGCCGGGTCTGGCTGGAGCGCATCTGCCTGCACATAACTGGCTGCTGCCATCATCAGCAAACCGCCGGTTAAGAGTCGAATTTTTGTGCCCTGCATGTGAACCCCTGATCAACATTCCTGGTTAAAAAGAGTGTCTCGCGACGCGCTTCACTCTAAAAGATGACGATGAAAACACGTCGATTAGACCGCGCGTTCGGCAAAACGTCACGGTGAGAAGTGCAATATACCCAAAAAAAATCTTGTCGAATTATGACAGGTACGAACAGTCATTATGCGCAGGAGCCCGCATTCCGACAAGGGAATGCGGGAATTTAGCGGAAAATCAGGAGGATAAACCCGGGTTTTTGCTATCAGAAGAGCGATTATTCAGCGTATCGTCGAGCTTTTTGTGATCCAGCTCTTTAACCCATTTTGCCACCACAACCGTAGCCACGCCGTTACCCACCAGGTTGGTTAACGCACGCGCTTCAGACATAAAGCGGTCAATACCGAGAATCAACGCCAGACCGGCCACCGGCAGATGTCCCACAGCGGAAATGGTCGCCGCCAGCACGATAAAGCCACTGCCCGTTACGCCCGCAGCCCCTTTCGACGAGAGCAGCAGCACCACCAGCAGGGTGATCTGATGGAAGATATCCATATGGCTGTTGGTTGCCTGTGCAATAAACACTGCCGCCATGGTCAGGTATATCGAGGTACCGTCGAGGTTAAAGGAGTACCCCGTCGGGATCACCAGCCCCACCACCGATTTACGACAACCCAGCTTCTCCATCTTATCGAGCATGCGCGGCAGCGCCGACTCAGAGGAGGAGGTCCCCAGCACAATCAGCAACTCTTCGCGGATATAGCGGATAAATTTGAAGATGCTGAAACCGGCCGCGCGGGCAATCGAACCCAGCACCACCACCACAAACAGAATACAGGTGATATAGAAGCAGATGATCAGCTGACCGAGCTGTACCAGCGTGCCGACGCCGTATTTACCGATGGTGAACGCCATTGCCCCGAAGGCACCAATCGGCGCCAGGCGCATGATCATATTGATGATGCCAAAGATGACCTGCGAGAAGCTTTCAATGACGTTAAAGATCAGCTGGCCTTTGCTGCCCAGACGATGCAGGGCAAAACCAAACATGACGGCGAACAGCAGCACCTGCAGAATGTTTCCGCTGGCAAACGCCCCGATCACACTGCCGGGAATGACGTCCAGCAGGAAGGCGACCACGCCCTGATCTTTCGCCTGCTCAGCGTAAACCGCCACCGCTTTGGCATCCAGCGTCGACGGGTCGACGTTCATGCCAGCGCCAGGCTGCACCACGTTAACAATGATCAGACCGATAATCAGTGCCAGGGTGCTGACCACTTCGAAATAAAGCAGCGCCACTGCACCGGTACGCCCTACCGCCTTCATGCTTTCCATGCCAGCGATACCGGTCACCACCGTACAGAAGATCACCGGGGCGATGACCATTTTAATGAGCTTAACGAACGCGTCGCCAAGCGGTTTCATTTGCGCACCCAGTTCCGGGTAGTAGTGACCCAGTAAAATACCGATTGCGATGGCTGTCAGGACCTGGAAATAAAGACTTTTGAAGAGTGAGGTTTTCATAGAATGTCCTTGGGAAGAAAAACCACAGGCTTTGTAAGGTTATGGTTAACCTGCGGCTCTAAAATAACACCCGCATAACAGGACAGAAATAAACTCAGTTCAAATTTGAAACACAAATGTTAAGAACTTTGAGCTGGCTCGCACAAGCCAGCAACAAAATTACACTTTTGCGTTATTGCCAGCGCCGGAAAGGTACCGTTGTTCAAAGACATCCGACGGGACGGCACGGGCAAACAGGAAGCCCTGGCCTTTCCCGACACCCGCCTCAGCCAGCCAGCGGCGCTGCGCTTCCGTCTCGATACCCTCAGCAATCAGATTCAGGTTGAGGCTACGCGCCATCTGAATAATGGCCTTCACCATGCTGCTGTCTTCCGGCAGCCCATCGACAAACGCTTTGTCGATTTTCAGGACATCCACCGGCAGCGTTTTCATGTGCTGAAGCTGACGCAGTCCGGCATAGCCCATGCCAAAATCATCCAGCGCGATGCGGATACCGGCGTTGCGCAGCGGTTTGAGGATCGCGACCGCCTCATTCGGGTCGTCAATACGACGGCTTTCCGTCACTTCCAGAATCAGCGTATCCGGCTGGATCCGGTAGCGATTGATGAGCTCCAGCATCTCCGAGACCATAGTGGGATGCATCAACTGCAGGGCAGAGAGATTGACCGACAGCGGCAGGTTGACACCACGCTCCTGCCAGGCGGCAAGCTGGCGGCATGACTCCTCAAGCACCCAGTAGCCCACCGTGACCATCAGACCACAGGACTCAATACGTTCGATTAACCCTTCCGGCAGCTCCCAGCTGCCATCCGGCTGCTGCACGCGCAACAGCGCTTCCGCGCTTTCCACTTCATCCGTCAGCAAATTGACCTGCGGCTGGAGCCAGAGGGCAAACTGGTGGTTATCCAGCGCGGTGAGGATGTCGCTCTCTTCTGTCAGACGCTGCTGCGCCTTTTCCATCTGATCCGGGTCGAAGAACTGGATCTGGTTTTTCCCTTTGCGACGGGCGGTGAATGCCGCCGAGAAGGCGCGACGATAGAGCTGCTCTGCGGTCAGATCGCCATAGAACATGGCAATCCCGATACTGGCGCTGGGGCGAAGCTGAATACCCTGAATGGGCAGCCGCTCATTAATGACAGTGAGTACTTGCTGACCTAACGTGATCGCATGCCACGGCTCTTTCACGCCGTTCGCAATCACCACCAGGTCATAACCGCTGACCTGAGTCAGCACCATACGTGGAGCAAGTACCGATTTAACCTTTTCGACCAGCGTCAGCAACAGCATTTCACGCTGGCTCTCCTTGAGCACCCCAGCGGTATCCTGCAGGGTTTCACAGGCGATGACCATCAGCGCCGTGGTCTGCTGGCGCGCCACGGTCTGCTCCAGCATCGCCATCAGGAACGCTTTATTAGGCAGCTCCGACACCGGGAAACGGGTGGCGCTACTGTTCAGTTCATCCTGCTGACGCTGAATGCGCTGCTGGTTGAGGTTGTAGCTGCGCACCAGCATGCCGATCTCATCGTCATGATGCAGGCGGGGCAGCTCAAGCTGATGACCCATCTGCTCCTGGGGAGAAAGCGCGTTCAGCTCCCGGGCGATACGCCGCAGCGGGTGGACAATCAGCCGGTTAATGCACCAGGTCAGCGCCACGCTCAGTATCAGCGTCATAAGTAAGCAAGTGGTCACTAACGTAATAAACCAGCTCATGACGAATTTATACATGCGGTACGAGTCCGCCTGCAGAACAAGATAGGCCAGCGGCTGCGGATTCGCAGGGCGTTCGAGCGAGTAGATGGGTAGCGAAATTTGTACCGGCAGTTCAAACAGGCGCATCACCATCATCGGGACGGGACGTTCGGGGATAAAACTCATCCGCAGCGCCTGGAACTGGTTCGGCAGCACCACGTCTGCGCGGCTGACGACGCCCGCAGGCTGAATACGTTTTAAAATGGTTTCCGCTTCGGGAATATCGCCTTTCAGAATAGAAGCCGAAAGCGGGCCACGCACCGAGCGGGCAATACTTTCTAATTGCGAAGCCGTGTTATAGCGATTCTGCTGTACGGAATGAAACAGCAAAATGACGCAAAATAGCAGTACAAACAGCAAGGTGACAGCAGAAACCATCGCCATCTGTTTGATCGTTAAGGAACGGCTGACACGCAAAATGACTCTCCACAGAACTCGAAGCGCAGGGCGCACCAGGGTGTAAACCTGGCGCGCCTGAGTATACCCGATCGCCGCACTTTTAAGAGAGACTTACAAATGGATTAAGTAAAATCCGATTACCAGTCCGCGTAGGGAATGAGCGGCTGTGGCGGTAAGTCCATATCACCCTGCCAGCCTGCGGCGGAGTAGCGTACATAGAGCAGCGCATGGCTTGGGGTATAGTCTTTCGCTTCCTGAATATCCACGCCAAGACCCACAAACCAGTTGGACGTGACCCGGCGCTCGACAATGGCCCGCGCGGTATAACCGGTGCCTGAGGAGCTGCTGCCGGTTTCCATCGCCCCCCTGTCGGTGTAGCGGCCTGGCTCATCGACGGGAATGAGTCCCTGAAGGGGATAGCGCAGCACATCGTTGGTTTTAGAGTGAGACCATGAGACAGACCCGCCCAGCTCCCAGGACCAGTTCTCCGTGCGTTTACGCCAGGTGACCGGCAGCGCAAAGGAGACATATTCCTGCGGGCTATAATAGCCGCCCTGACCCAGGGTATAGCCGCTCAGATCTTTATCGTAGTGCCAGAGCATGTTAGAGACACCGACAGTCAGGCGCTCGTTGTTTTTATTAATCAGCTTGTAGTAGTAACCGGTCATCCAGCGGACGCGCCAGTTATCCTCTACATTTTTCCCGGTCAGCGATTCCGCATTCAGGCTTGACCAGATGCCGTTCGCCTCGCCTTTATCGTAGCTGATGCTCACGCCACCGCCGGTGGCGCGCACGCCGCCCCAGGTGGTGCCGGTATTGGTGTCTTTTTGCCCGGCAAAGGCCAGCAGAGAGCTGGAGATCGGGCGACGGTGGGCGTTAATGGTGTAGCCGATAGGACCGAGATCGTTGCTATAGCTCACCCCGCCGACCACATCCACCACGTCAAAGCCCATTGGCGTGGTGCCGATATCCCATGCCCAGGTTTTATTCTGCCAGCCCACGGCCACGCTTGCGCCGTTTGACGTCTGACTGGTGTTGCCGCGACATGGCGTTTCGGCACAGGTCCCCCATTTGGGATCGTAGGTGCCGTTGTTAGTGGCAAACGAACCGGCATCCATATTGACCAGATCGCTGCGGAGGAACATCCGTCCATCAGAGAGCGGCGCATCCACCTGCAGCATGGTGGTGTGGGCTTTCAGGTCGGAGTAGCCGCCGGTACCGCTGGAGCCCCAGTAGTCGTGCTGCAGCGTAACGTTAACATCCTGCTGGCGATACAAATCACCGGCATCGCTACGCACGCCGCGCTTCAGCCAGTCATCTTTTTCGTCGTTACGCGTCAGGCGCGTAAAGGTGTCATTGTCTGCCGGACGGGTGGTGGTGATGCCAGAGGAGACCATGGCATCTTTATAGGTTTCCAGCGCCTGCTGAGGCTGGCCGTTTTGCGTCTGAAAACGTGCCGCATCACGCAGCACCAGCGCGTTTTCCATTGATGCAGGCTGTGATTTTGCCTGCGGAATGATGCTGTTGAACGTCTTTTCTGCCGCAGCAGAATCACCCAGCCCCGCCTGCGCCATCGCGATGCGGCGCTGCATGTTGAGCGACAACGGCTGACCATTTTGCGTCGCAGGCAGTTTCGCCAGTTCGGCACGCGCAGCGTCTTTGTCGCCCTGCGCACTGTAGATTTCGGTCAGGCCGAGGATCGCATCTTCGTTTTGTGGCTCGCGCTGCAACACGCCGCTGTATGCCGTTTTTGCTGCACTGAGATCGCCCCGCTGCTGCGCCCAGTCCGCCAGGGTTAAATCGATACGGGTAGAAGCAGGTTGTTGACGAAGAAGATTTTCCGCCTCCTGCTCTTTGCCGCTGTCGCGCAGGCGATTGGCGGTTTCGAGCACCTGATTGCTTTGCAGGCGGTCGGCAAGCTCCTGAATATTGCCGTTCCACTGGCTGCGCGGCAGCGTCTCCAGATGGGCCAGCGCGGCACGATCCTGGTCGTTACCGGAAAGATAGAGCCCGTTGGCATACACCTGATCCGGGTCGGTCGGTTTCTGGCTGGCAAGCTGACGCATCAGGGTATCTGCCTGACTGCGCTGGCCCGCGCTGTAGAGATCGCGCGACAGGCGATAGGTGATCCACACGTCGCCTGGAGAGAGCGCCAGACGACGACGCTGAACCTCGGCGGCCTGGGCGTATTTGCCCTGGTTCTCCAGCTGCTCGGCCTGGGCGGAGAGCTGTTCGTTGGTCAGGCTACGTTCAATATCATCAATGCTGCGACGCTGGCTGGCGGAGAGCGACTGGATAAACTGCGAGGCTTTCTCCGGTGACTGTGCGCGATAAATATTGGCCAGTCCGCGGACCGCGTTACTGTTGCCGCTGTCCATGCGTAATGCCTGGCGATAATAGCGCCCGGCGGCGTCGTTATCTTTACGTGCCGCTGCGGCATCGCCCAGCCCCAGCACCGCATAACTTTCGCTATTGTCGATAGTGCGCGCCTGTTGATAATAGCGCTCCGCCTGTGCCGGGTTATTCGCTTTCAGCGCCGCATCCCCCTGCTGGATCAGCAGCCAGTAACGGTTCACCTTCAGCAAGCTGTCCCATTTGCCGCGGTTATCGCTCTGCGGATCGAGGGCGATCGCCTTTTCAAACTGTGCCACCGCGCGAGCACGGTCGCCTTTCTGGGAGTATGCCTGGCCCAGCGCGCCAATGGCTTCGCTGTCGGCATGGTTTGCGCTGACCGCCTTTTGCAGTTCCGCCACCGCCTTATCACCCTGTCCGGCATCCACTGCCGCCAGGCCTTGCGCTTTCGCACGGAAAGTTGGATCGGCGAGCTGTTTTTGCTGCGCTTCAAGCTGTGAACGCGCTGCGGTTACGTTCTCACCGTCACTGAATACGCTCAGGTACTTTTGCAGCGCGGAGACGCTGGCACTGCTGACAGGCTGGTCTTTGATCTGCGCATACCACATATCCGACGCCTGGCTGCGGCCATTGCTGGATTTGGCCATCTCCTGCAGCACCGCGAAGCCTTCATCACGGCGCCCGGTCTGGAACAGCAGCTGGGCCAGCGTCGACTGCAGCTGCGTATTGCCAGGGCTGCTGCTGTTAATCTTTTTCAACTGGTTAATGGCCGCATTGCGGCGGGCGGGATCTTTCGCCACCACATTCCAGTATTCCGTTGCCACGTCGCCGCCCGGCGGGTTGCCGTCGAACAGCTTGTCATAGGCAGCAATCGCTTCCTGGGTATGGCCTGTCGTGGCGAGTAAGCGAGCCTGCTGTAACTGCTGGCGGCCATCCGGCGTGGAAAGTAGCATCGTGTTGCGCGAGGACTGGTACGCGCTGGAACCGGGGGCGATCCCTTTCAGTCTATCCAGCTCTTTTTGTGCGCCAGCGTTGTCGCCCTGACGAAGCAGATAGCGAAAACGTGCCGCAATAACGTCAGGGTTGTTCGGGTCGATCAGCTCAAGACGATAGAGCGACTGACGCACCAAATCTTCACGCTGCGTCGATTCCCCCAGGCGCACCTGTTCCAGCAGCTGTTGCTGCTGTGGAGAGTTGACGGCCTGAGCCAGCGGCATCAGCGCCAGGCCAAGCGATAAACTGAGTAGATTTACTGTGAACTTGCGCATTCCTGGCCCCAATCCGGTATTAATTCACCTTTTGTGGTGAAACGAAAACGATGCTGATCCCATCCTTGTCCAAAGAGAGTCAGTACATAACTGTAGTAAGCATTATTATCAGGAAAGTGGTCAGCCACGCGCTGGCGCTGGACGGCCTGCGCATCACGCTGTTGTAAAAAAGGCAGCATGGCGGCAGAGAAGCCGACCGGGCCATTGCCCGTGCGTGCTCCACTCACCACATTCACTTTTTCCGGTGGTACACCCTGTTTTGTTGTGGTGGCGGCCATCGGCCTGAAGCGCGCCAGCAGCCGGGCTTTCTGAGGATCGTTATCGTTCATCATCCCCACCCAGAGATAGACGCGGATGGCGTCATATCCCCCCACCAGCGGCGGCTCCTGCTGTAACCGCCAGCCTTTGTTTTTCTGGTATTGCACCCAGTCCGGCGAAAAACCTTTCGGCGCACTCTCCAGCAGCAAGCGCAGATTGGTCTCACGCAGGGTGGTCCACGGGGCGCCAAAACGCGTGAAGTAGCTTGCGAGTTGTGGTGGAAGATAGCTGGGATTAAAACGCCAGGCGTTCTCATCGACAAAGCCAACTTTACCGGGCAGCAGCATCAGACCGAGGCCAGGTACTTTCACCACTTCTTCGCGGGCGATACGCTCGAGTAGCGCCTTGCCCGTACGGGTATAGTCAGCGTCTTTCCATAACCGCCCCGCTTCAAGCAGGGACCAGGCGATCCAGATATCGGCATCCGAGGCGGAATTGGTATCGATAACCGCCCAAGTGTCTTTGTCTTTTTGCCCCCATAACCAGGCAGGGAGCGTGTCGTCGAGATGCCCCCCGGCAAGGTTATCCCGCGTCCATGCCAGCACCTTGTCGAACGCTTTACGGTCATTCGCGGCGAGGGCAAAGAACAGCGCGTAGCTTTGCCCTTCCGAGGTAGTGATTTTACGCGTGTCGCTGGGATCAATGACCCGCCCGCCCTCGCTGATGTAATCCTGTTTAAATTTCTCCCAGGCAGGCCAGGTACAGGCGGCGCGCAGAGGCGCCGCCGCCAGCATCAACGCAATGACACACCAGCGAAAGGCTTTCATCACATCTTACTCATGATCCGGATTCAGGCGACGACGGCTGATGATACGCAGCAGACGCCACAGCACCCAGGCCAGCAGCACCACGCTGACGGCGGCCAGGATAGCGAGCAGAATCGGATGGTTAGAGAGCGCATACCACAGACGTTCGAACCATGGCAGATGCCCTACATAGTACACATCGCCTACGCGCAGGCTGTTCACGCCCGACTCACGGATCACCGACACAGAGCCGAACATCGCGGCACGTTTACCGCTGTCGTTCATCGCACTGTTGAGCAGTTCGTAGCCACGCGGGCTGTCTGCGAGCATGGCAATCACGCTACGCTGATCGTTATACGGTGACTGGAAGCCGACCACGGCCGCCATCGCCCCCTGAGACGTGACAGCCGTCTGCGCGCTGGCTTTACGATCGTTGATATCCGGCATGATGCTCGGGAACTCGGTCTGACGCAGCGGCGTGTTAACCCAGGACTGGGCTGCCTGAACCAGCAGATCGATACGCTTCTCATCCTTCAGCTTATCCGGGATGGAACCGATCACCATGATGTCCGCATCTTTGTTCTGAATTTGAGTGCCATCATCCGTCAGGGTAACGTTAATCGCCGGCAGGCCCGTTTGCGCGCCTACGGTCGCCATGGTGTCCAGCAGAGTCGTCACCTGCCCTTCATTTGGCGCTTTTGGCATCACAACAATGGATTCAGACAGGTCCGCCATACGGCTGAACGGGAAGCCCGCGTTAGCAAATGCCCGCAGATCCGGCATGGCGAGGAAGTGATAGTACTTCGAGAAGTCGATGGTCGATTCATCGCCAATCACGACGTGGTTCTGCACCGGCTGGAAGGTGATGCAGTTGTCCACCGAACCGCCCGGCATTGGATTCATGTACTGGAAATCAAAGCGCAGCTGGTTTACCGCCCCGAGCTTCAGCACCGGGATGGAGACATCGGTTTTACCATCCAGCAGCCCCTGCAGTACCGGCAAACGCAGCAGCAGACGGTTCGTTTCCTGATTATTCATCAGATTAAACGACTGCAGGAACTGGTTATTCAGGCTGATATCCATGCGCGAACTGTCTTTGGTTGACGGCGCGGTGTAACGATAGTTGAGGTTCATATCGATACCGGTGGTGCGCAGCAGATACAGGTCCGGCGGCAGGTTCAGCGACAGGCTGACAGGAGACGGCTCAATCCCTGTCGACTGTAGCTGCTCTTCATAGGTTTTCAGCTCCCCGAAGGTGACGGCGCGGTCGGTACGTACCCAGTTTGGCGCGTCATAAGGTTTACGTGCCAGCAGCGGCTTGACCTCATCGACAACCACGCTGCTGCCGCGGAACAGGATATTCCCCTGCGCAATCGCTTTTGCCGCCTGAACCAGGTCTTTCTCATCACGCCCGAAAACCACCAGCAGTTTCACATACGGGTTATCCGGGTGGCTTATCATCTCGATGGTCGGCGCTTTTACGTCCGGGTGCTCACGCAGGAAAGCAGGACGCTTCGCGTTGGTCGCAAAGATGATGGCATTTCTGTCAGGGATCTTGTCATACATAACCGGGAAATTCTGCCCGCGCCAGCCGGAACGGGAGCCGAACCAGGAGGCCACGATGGTCGCTGCCAGTTGCTCCGTGACGTCCGGTGAGGACGCAAAGACCATCGGCAGGTTTAACGGGCGATTATCACGCGGATCGAAGAACGGCACCGGGAACGCGGAGAGATCGTTTTTCAGCGCCAGCGACTGGTAGGTCATCTGCAGCGATGAGTTACGCCCGACATCCATCCACAGCGTGTTGCTGGCCGGGTTTTCGCACACGTCACGGTAATGGCCCACGAATTCCAGACGGATACGGTTAAAGTCGGTGATAAACAGCGGGTTGATCGGCACCTGAGCCAGGGTTTTCTTACCCAACTGCTCTTTGGTGACCGGCAGCACGTCCATCAGCTCGTCATTCAGGTAGACCTTCAGCTGAGACTGGGTCGGCAGCAGCGAAGGAGAAGGGGTATATTCCAGGTTCAGCACCGCCTTCGACACGACCTCATCGCTGCGCATACCAAACTCAACGCCGCCTTTAGGATTGACGCCGCGCAGCACCATGCTGCCCGGAGGCGGCGCAATCTGCGCAAAGGTGAGCTTCACGTCCCGCGACGGGGCACTCTCCGTGACAACAGGCGCATTAGCCCCCGGAACGCCCGGCATCACCTGCCCCACAACCTGCGCGTCGGCCGGCAGGGTATTTCCCGCTGTCGGCTGGTTGGGAACGAGATTTTCTGTTTGACCGGGCGCCGCGGTGACAACCGGTTCGGTCGCTTGCGACACCACAGGCACCGTAGGAGCTGGCGTGGCCGCGGCGTTATCAGGCGCTGCGTTAGCCATTGTTGCAGGGAGCGTACTCATCCCCATTGCCACTGCACATAACCAGGAAAGTTTTGTTTTCATCGCGTTATCATCATTGTTGAGCCATAACCGGGTCCGCCTGCTTCGCCTCATCCCGCTCAGGACGACGAGGAATGAACGACACGACCCAGGAAACCAGCGAAGTAAGTGACCGGAAAATTATTTTCACCGACGACGGGGCAAATTCTGCAAGGTGACGATAGCCACGGAACCCCAGCTTCAGAATATCCAGCAGGCTTTCCAGAGGCTTATCTTCCGGGAAGCTGTCCTGCCAGAGAGCCCACGTATCCGCGCGGGCAAACGTACACTGCACAAAATCAATATGTTGCTTCCTGGTCAGCGGCATCAGTTGCAGACCCACTTCATTGCCTGCCACACGCACAACCTGTGTCGGGAAGACATATTCCTGCTGGCCACGCTTAAGCAACAGGTTAACCTTCTGCCCTTCCAGCACCTTCGCCTGTCCGTTGATTTTGATACCCAGACCACCGTCGGAGAAGTCATGAACGGTACAGGAGAAGAGATGACCATCTTCACGGGCTATCGCCGCAGGCATGCTGATTTCAACACGATGCGCGCGACGTACCTGCTTGCTTTCCACCGACACCGCCACTGCGCCGCCAAGGATAATCAGGTTGTAAAATACCCATGCCATACTGACGAACACCGTCAGGATTTCGTTTTCCGGACCGTAGAAGTAGCGCCAGATACCGGCAATTACCCCCACAATGTTCAGCAGCACCAGGAAGATGTACGGACGGGAGATCACCCAGTCGACATACTCCTCTTCCACCAGGCCCCCCTTCGCGGTGACGTTAAACTTGCCTTTATGCGGGTTAATCAGCGCCACCATCGTTGGCGGCGCGATGTACCAGGCCAGCACCGTTTCGTAGATTTCACTCCAGAATGAGTGGCGATACTTGCCCTGAATCTTCGAGTTGGTCAGGCTCGCGTGGATCATGTGCGGCAGAACAAACAGCGCAATCATCAGCGCGGGCGCGTAGATGATATAGGCGTGAAGAAGCAGGAACGCCAGCGGCGCGGTCAGGAAGATCAGCCGCGGAATACCGGATAAGAAGTGGAACATGGCGTTGACGTAGCACAGACGTTGCGCCAGCTTGAGGCCTTTACCCAACAGCGGGTTATCAAGACGGAAAATCTGTACCATTCCGCGCGCCCAGCGAATACGCTGGCCGATATGCGCCGACAGGGATTCCGTCGCCAGACCGGCCGCCTGAGGGATACGCATATAGGCCGAGGTATAGCCGCGACGGTGCAGGCGTAGCGAGGTATGGGCATCTTCGGTAACCGTTTCAACCGCGATGCCGCCAATTTCATCCAGTGGTTTACGGCGGATAACCGCACAGGAACCGCAGAAGAAGGTCGCATCCCACATGTCGTTGCCGTCCTGCACCAGGCCATAGAACAGCGTGCCTTCGTTCGGGGTCTTACGGAAACGGCCGAGGTTACGTTCAAACGGATCCGGCGAGAAGAAATGGTGCGGCGTCTGCATCATCGCCAGCGCTTTCTCTTTCAGGAACCAGCCCATCGTCATCTGCAGGAATGAGCGCGTCGGCACGTGGTCGCAGTCAAAGATGGAGACAAACTCCCCTGTCGCATACTTCAGCGCGTTGTTGATGTTCCCGGCTTTGGCATGTTCGTGAGAGGTACGGGCGATATACTCAACGCCCACCTCTTGCGCGAACTCACGGAACGCGGCCCGACCGCCGTCATCCAGGATCCAGATTTTGAGCTTATCTTTGGGCCAGTCGATACCCAGCGCGGCGTAAATGGTATTTTTCACCACGCTCAGATCTTCGTTATAGGTCGGCACAAAGAGATCGACAGTCGGCCACTGCGACGTATCTTTTGGCAGCGGAACCGGCTGGCGGTTGAGCGGCCAGATCACCTGGAAATAGCCCAACACCAGCACAATCCAGGCGTACGTTTCAGCAAACAGCAGCACCAGACCGCATACCAGACTGACCGGGTCATCCCAGTTCAGCGTTGAGGTATACCGCCACCAGATATAGCGGCAGGAGACGGTCAGTGATAACACAATCAACATCAGGGCGGAGAAGCGTCCCGGTATACGCCGCACCAGCAGCGCCACGCCCCACAGCAGGATCAGGAAAGTGAACTGCGCCAGCGGGTTAAAGGGTTGCGTGATACAGACCAGCGCCAGAATGAGCGAGAAGACAACAATCACGCCCAGAATAAAACGCCGTAAACCCGGGTGCAGATGCCCGAGTTCTTTATGGTTATCCAGATGGCTGGTCTTATCGCCCACGCGGTCAGGCAGCCTGTCCAGCCACTGATGATAGCGTTCGCGTAAAAGCTGGACCCGGCTGAAGCTGCGCCAGTGCGGCGTCTTTTTCTCCTGCCGCGGCGACGTAACCACCAGCCAGATGGCCTGAATGATGTACCGCGCCGGATCTAACGGCCGTGGACGGTCAGGATTAATGTGCGGATACAATTCACTGTGTCGCGCACGAATGCGCTGCCAGCGGGGGTGCTCGAGGGGGATGAACATCCAGGCCAGAATCATCCAGAAACAGCCGAACGCGGCGCTAAATGCCGAGGCACCATGCCGGCGATAATGCCGGTAATGGTCGCTTAAACGCGAACTAACCGGCGGGATGAGTAACCAGCTGGCGAGTCGACTCATACCGTACCCCTGGCAAGATCCGCCTCTTGGGCGAAGTGCAGCAGACACCAGTTCGCCAGCGTCAGGATCTCTTCTGCCGCCAGCGAATCGCTACGATACTCGCCAAGTGGCTGTTTGGAGGCGAGGCATTCCGCCATCCCCTCATCACGATGGATCACAATCGGCAGCAGACGACGCTGGCTTTGCAGCCAGACCTGATACAGATCGTCCTGGATCTGGCTGCCAATGCGTAAATCGTTAATCAGGATATGGCTATTCTGGGGCAACCCCTGCTGATGTAAACGGATATGGCAATTAGCATCGACGTTCACAATGGAGAGCACGTGGTCGCACTGGGCAATCAGCTGTCGGGTCAGCGTGCCGGCACCGTGCGGCAGATCCAGCAGGATCCACTGATAATGGCCTTTTTCTTTGAGGCTCTGCAGCGCGAGTGTGAATTGCGAAAATAAACGCTGATAGGCGGCTTCATTCTCACGCTCTGTCGTGGTCAGTTGACCAAACGGCAGGAGATCGAGCTGGGAGGTGTAACGCAGACCCGCATCACGCCAGTCTTTATCATCAAGCAACGCGCGGGCCCAACCCTCTGTACGGGTAAAGTCGACGTTAAATGACATACGCAGCAAATTGTCGGCGCAGGCGTCAATCACCAGCACCGATTCACCTAAAAGCTGTAATGACCACGCCAGCGCCGCGGTAACGGATGTTGTACCCACTCCACCACGGACGCCCTGTAATCCGAGTATGGCCATCAATGGCTCCCTTATTGTTGTTGGGTAAATTCAGCTAATAACGGCCAACGTTTAATAGCCGCAGCCAACTGTTCCCGCTGGGAAATATCGGTGTAATCTATTTCAGGTAAAGAAAAGGCCTGCGTCAGCGCCAGAAAATCGTTTTGGAATGTGTAACCCAGGGTCGAATCGACTGGGGTTCCGGGTTCGTTATTATCCATTTTTTTCCATCCCTTTGAGTATCGTTTTACTCTCTGAAGTCGCGAGGCTTCCTGCCCTGTGAAATTTCATTTACATGCTAAATCTGATGCTCTTTAATTTCAATGTTAGGTTTATTTCTACGCTTTCGCTAGTAAACTGATATACAGATAAATTAGACGAAAAGAGGGACACCGTGGACTCCATATTTTCTATTGGCATCCAGTCATTATGGGACGAATTGCGCCACATGCCAGTCGGAGGAGTCTGGTGGGTTAATTCGGATCGTAATGAAGATGCTATCAGTCTGGTAAACCAGACAATTGCCGCGCAGGGTAAGGACTCCCGGGTCGCTGTCATTAGTATGGGCGAAGACCCGAAGCAAATTATTACGCTTGAGCGAGACCGCGGTCCACAGACGGTACGCTTGTTTTCCATGCCGTCGGAAGCAGATAGTCTATACTATTTGTCCCGCGACATTCAGTGTTCCATCAATCCAGACCGCTTTTTATTGATTCTTAAATGTTCACATAACGCCCTGCAAAATATCCCGACGGAGAAACTGCTGCAGTGGCTGGAAAAAATCAATAAATGGGCAAAATTTCAAAATTGCACGCTATTGATAATCAATCCCGGCAGTAATAACGATAAGCTGTTCTCACTTTTAATGGCGGAGTATCGCTCGCTATTCGGCCTGGCGAGTCTACGCGACCAGGCGGGCAGCTATCTCTACGATATTGCATTCTGGTGTAATGAAAAAGGCGTGAGCGCCAGACAGCAGCTTACGCTTAAACATATTGACGGCGAGTGGCACCTTGCCCAGCAAGAAGAAACCGTGGTGCAACCGCGCAGCGATGAAAAACGGATCCTGAGCCATATTGCGGTACTGGAGGGGGCGCCCGCGCTGTCTGAAAACTGGTCCCTGTTTGAGTCCAATGAAGCGCTTTTTCATGAAGCCCGCACGACGCAGGCGGCAACCCTTGTTTTCTCGCTGATGCAGAACAACCAGATTGAAATGCTGGCACGACAAATTCATACCTTACGTCGTCAACGCGGCAGCGCGTTAAAAATTGTGGTACGCGAAAACAATACCAGCCTGCGTGCCACGGACGAACGTCTGCTTTTGGGCTGTGGCGCAAACATGGTTATCCCGTGGAATGCCCCTCTGTCACGCTGCCTGACGCTTATCGAAAGTGTCCAGGGGCAGCAGTTCAACCGCCACGTACCGGAAGATATTTCCACGCTGCTTTCCATGACGCAGCCGATGAAACTGCGTGGTTATCAGAAATGGGATACCTTCTGCGATGCCGTTGGCAACATGATGAACAACACGCTGCTTCCTGCAGACGGGAAAGGGGTAATGGTTGCCCTGCGACCTGTACCGGGGATCCGCGTGGAACAGGCGCTCACCTTATGCCGCCCGAACCGTACCGGGGACATCATGACGATTGGCGACAACCGCCTGGTTCTGTTTTTGTCTTTTTGTCGGGTGAACGATCTCGATACCGCGCTGAACCATATCTTCCCGCTGCCTACCGGGGATATTTTCTCAAACCGTATGATTTGGTTCGAAGACAATCTGATCAGCGCTGAGCTGGTGCAGATGCGTGCCCTCGCGCCTGAAAACTGGGTGAAACCGCTACCTGTCACGAGCGATGTCAAACCGATCCTCAATGCACGGCATGACGGCCATATCTGGCGTCGGGTTCCGGAACCCCTTCGCTTATTAACTGAGAATGGGGAGAACGCACCATCATGAATATCAGCGATATCATTCAACTGGTTGTATTCTGTGCGCTGATCTTTTTCCCGCTTGGTTATTATGCACGCCATTCACTGCGCCGTATTCGCGATACGGCCAGAATGGCGTTTGGCAAACCTCGCTATGTCAAACCAGCCGGAACACTGACACGGGCAACACACGTCAAGGCAGACCGAAAACATGACTAACTCAACTTATACCGCTTCGTCACCATCGCCTCTGTGGCAATACTGGCGCGGCCTTTCCGGCTGGAACTTCTACTTTCTGGTGAAGTTTGGTCTGCTGTGGGCTGGCTATCTGAACTTCCATCCTCTGCTGAACCTGGTGTTTATGGCCTTCCTGCTGATGCCGCTGCCCAATATCAGGCTGCATCGCTTGCGTCACTGGGTTGCCATCCCGCTGGGTTTTGCGCTGTTCTGGCATGATACCTGGCTGCCGGGGCCGGACAGCATCATGAGCCAGGGGTCGCAGGTCGCCGGGTTTAGCGCCAGCTATATCCTCGACCTGACCGAGCGCTTTATTAACTGGCAGATGATTGGCGCGGTCTTTGTGTTGCTGGTTGCCTGGCTGTTTCTGTCACAGTGGATCCGCGTCACGGTGTTTGTCGTTGCCATTATGATCTGGCTGAACGTTCTGACGCTGGCAGGGCCAAGTTTTTCCCTGTGGCCTGCCGGTCAACCGACCAGCACGGTGACCACCACCGGAGGAAGCGCGGCAGCAACCGTTGCCACGGCTGGCGACACGCCGGTGGTGGGCGATATTCCAGCGCAGACCGCACCGCCGACCTCAACCAACCTGAATGCCTGGCTTTCCAGCTTCTACACCGCGGAAGATAAGCGTCAGACTAAATTCCCGGATGCACTCCCGGCGGATGCTCAGCCGTTTGAACTGCTGGTAATTAACATCTGCTCCCTCTCCTGGGCTGACGTTGATGCGGCTGGTTTAATGTCGCACCCGCTGTGGTCGCATTTCGATATCCAGTTTAAAGACTTTAACTCTGCCACCTCGTACAGCGGCCCGGCGGCCATCCGCCTGCTGCGAGCAAGCTGCGGCCAGCCATCGCACAAGAATTTGTATCAGCCCGCTGGCAACCAGTGTTATCTGTTCGATAACCTGGCGAAACTGGGCTTTACGCAGCATCTGATGCTGGGGCATAACGGTCAGTTCGGTAACTTCCTGAAAGAGGTACGTGAAGAAGGGGGTATGCAGGCACCGCTGATGGATCAAACCGGGCTGCCGGTCACGCTGCTGGGCTTCGACGGCTCGCCAGTCTATGACGATACCGCCGTGCTACAGCGCTGGCTGCAGACCATTGAAAAAGACAGCAATCCGCGCAGCGCCACGTTCTATAACACCCTGCCCCTTCACGACGGTAACCATTTCCCGGGCGTGAGCAAAACGGCGGATTACAAAGTGCGTGCGCAGAAGTTCTTTGATGAGCTGGATGCGTTCTTCACTGAGCTGGAAAAATCTGGCCGTAAAGTGATGGTGGTTGTCGTTCCGGAGCACGGTGGGGCGCTGAAAGGCGACAGAATGCAGGTGTCCGGCCTGCGCGATATCCCCAGCCCGTCCATTACCAACGTGCCTGCCGGGATTAAATTCTTTGGTATGAAGGCACCGCATCAGGGCGCACCGATTGAGATCACTCAGCCAGTCAGCTATCTGGCCATCTCTGAGCTTGTGGCCCGCGCGGTCGATGGTAAGCTGTTTGTGGAAGATAGCGTGAACTGGGATCAGCTCACCAGCAATCTGCCGCAAACCGCGGAAGTGTCAGAGAATGCGAATGCGGTTGTCATTCAGTACCAGAACAAACCGTACGTTCGCCTGAACGGCGGAGACTGGGTACCTTATCCGCAGTAAGTTCTCCAGACCCTCTTCCCCTCGGGGAGAGGGAATTATTGTTCCGCGAGCCAGACGAGCATTTTCAGGCTCGCGGAATATCCTGTAGGGCGCATACTCATTTATTCAGCGCTGCGCAGGGAGATCTCACCGCCCACCCAGGGCTTGATGACGCCATCCTGCTCCAGGAGCAGGGCACCCTGTGCATCAATGCCGCGAGAGATACCGTAGATCTCCTTATCACCAATCAGCAGTTTCACCGGTCGGTTGATAAAGTTATCGAGTTTTTCCCAGCGAGACAGGAACGATGCCAGCCCTTCCTGTTCAAAGAGAGACAGGGAGGTACGCAGCTCTTTTATCATACGCACGGCAAGCGTGTTGCGATCGATGGTGATCCCCGCTTCCTGCAGGTTGGTCCACGCCTGATTCACCACATCGCTTTGCACATTTCTCATTACCATATTGAGACCGGCACCAATGACAATTTGCGCCGCATCGCCAGTTTTTCCCGTCAGTTCGACCAGAATACCGGCAAGCTTACGATCGTTCAGGTAAAGGTCATTTGGCCATTTTACCCGTACTTTATCCGCACCAAGTTCATGCAGAACTTCCGCCATAACGATACCAATCACCAGACTCAGACCCACTGCGGCGGCAGGCCCCTGCTCAAGGCGCCAGTACATGGAAAGATAGAGGTTTGCGCCAAACGGTGAGAACCATTTACGCCCGCGACGGCCGCGCCCGGCCTGCTGGTACTCTGCAACGCAGGCATCCCCTGATTCCAGCTCGCCTATCCGCTCCAGCAGATACTGGTTTGTCGAATCGATGACCGGCAATACGGCCACGTTACCCTGCCCTATCTGGCTGCGGATGAGTTCTTCATTCAGGAGCTGAATAGGCTCCGGCAGGCTGTAGCCTTTTCCGGGCACGGTGAAGACATCAACCTCCCAGTCGCGGAGGGTCTGAATATGTTTATTAATGGCAGCACGGCTCATGCCCAACTGCTCACCTAATTGCTCGCCAGAATGAAACTCACCGTCGGCAAGGATGCCAATCAGGGTTAACGGGATGGTATTGTCCTTCACGCGATAGCCTCCACAGCATTCACTTCACCCGTACGACCAATGAAGCGGACTTCCGGCTCCAGCCAGACGTTAAATTTCTCACCCACTTGCTGACGCACATGGTGCGCCAGTTGCACCACGTCGTCGCTGGTCGCATCGTGTTGATTGATCAGCACCAGTGCCTGCTGACGGTGAACCGCTGCGCCGCCCACGGCAGTACCTTTTAACTGGCACTGATCGATAAGCCACCCTGCGGCCAGCTTCACGCTGCCATCCGCCTGCGGGTAATGCGGGGCAGTAGGCCATTTAGCCAGCAATGCTTTCGCGTTTTCGCTGCTTATGACCGGGTTTTTGAAGAAACTGCCGGCATTTCCGTTTACTTTGGGATCGGGCAGTTTGGTCATGCGCATATGGCAAACCGAGTCAAACACATCGCGAGGGGTGACGGTTGCCGGATCGAGGCGCGTTAAATCACCATAGGTCAGCACCGGCTGCCAGGTTTTGGACAGACGCAGGCCCACAGCGACAATGACGTAGCGATCCTGATATTCATGTTTGAAGATGCTGTCACGGTAGCCAAAACGGCACTGCTCTGCCGTTAAACGCTGAGCCGTACCGGTCGCCAGCTCAATGCAGTCGACATAGTCGCACACGTGTTTGAGTTCGATGCCATACGCACCGATATTTTGAATGGGCGATGATCCCGCACAGCCCGGGATGAGAGCCAGGTTTTCCAGTCCCGGCATCCCTTTTTCGAGGGTATATTGCACCAGTTGATGCCAGTTTTCGCCGGCACCTACGCGCAAACGCCAGCTATCGGCGCACTCTTCGACCTCAATTCCCATGATGCGGTTAATAATGACCGTCCCGGCAAAATCATCGAGAAACAGGACATTGCTGCCTTCGCCCAGAATCAGTACGGGTTCGTTGTTTTCTGTTGCGCGTTGCCATGCATCCAGCAGTTGCTGGGCCGTATCGGCGCGTACAATGTGATTAGCATTCCGTTGAATACCAAAGGTATTCCAGGGCTTAAGGGAGTGGTTCATAGGCGCTATCCTGATGCAAAAACGCAGGTAGTTTACCGTATAAGCAGTACGTTGTGGGGGATTAGTTTGTGCAACGCAGAAACGCAAAAAGGCCATCCTTTCGGATGGCCTCTTCACTTATTTGATGCCTGGCAGTTCCCTACTCTCACATGGGGAGACCCCACACTACCATCGGCGCTACGGCGTTTCACTTCTGAGTTCGGCATGGGGTCAGGTGGGACCACCGCGCTACAGCCGCCAGGCAAATTCCTGTGCTCTGTCCTGTGTCTTTTGGGCTGATACTGCGTTGGCTGCTCTCGTAAAGTCAGTCACATACCTCAGTATGCTCCTTCCTTTCCTTCGCTTGCCGCCTTGTCTCAGCGCAAAATCCTTCGGAC
>NZ_JAQZRK010000034.1:0-51995 GCF_028737495.1 Enterobacter cloacae complex sp. 2022EL-00981 | reverse complement strand
GCGATCAACAACCTGTTTGACTGCTTCAGTTTTAAACTCTTCGGGATAACGCTTACCGCTCATGGGCACCTCTCTTTAAGCCATCTTAAATGACTCTGAGGTGTCTGTTAAACCCGTGGCGATTCACCCTATCGATTAGAACTACGTGTTGATCAAGCGGCGGTTTTTCGTAATATCCCATTCAGCCATGTCTCATCCCTGTCCGGGCGGTTATCCTGAGTCGCCCACAGCGAAGCTATCTCAATCCCCGGAACCGCCTTCAATAACTCCCGCAACCCCTCTTCATCCAGATCCGTAAACCGTCTTTCACCCTGCACACGCTCACCGTTGCCATACTTAAAGGACACGTACCAGACGCCGCCAGGCTTAAGCGCATCCGCAAGCTTCTGCATCACCGCAGGCAACTCAGAAGAGGGGACATGCAGCAAAGAGGCACAGCACCAGATCCCATCGTACTGCGCTTTAGCGTCGATCTCTGAAAATGTCGTCAGCTGCACGGGTAGCCCGGTATGTTGCCTTGCCAGCTCCACCATCGCGGAAGAGGCATCAAAAGCATCCACCAGATAACCCATTTCATGAAAGGCTTTTGCGTCCCGACCAGAACCACAGCCCGCATCCAGAACCCGGGCACCATTAGGCAGTTGTTGCGTGAAGGCGTCGTAGAGCGCGGTCATATCGACATTGACCGTGCCATCGAAGAAATCCTGTGCGTGATTCTGATAGTAGTGAAGTGTCATTAAAACGTTGCCTCGCCTTCCGCGTTGGGTTTCCAGGTATGGATAAGTTTGTCCAGCGCGGCCTGCCAGTTACGCTGAAGAAAGCTTCTCCGTGCTTCAGGACGTTGCCCTGTCTGTAGAACAATCGTCTCATGTAACGGCAGTTTGCTCTGAATAAAATACTCATTGCGTGTGTGTAACCGCTGCAGGAGCCTGAGCTCGGGAATGCGTGCAGATTTGCCTTCAACGCCACGGTTACAACACCGACAGGCCAGCACTAAGTTCCATACGCCGTTAATATTGCTCACTTCTTGGCGGGCAGCCCAGGGAATAAAGTGGTCGACGTCCGCCAGTTCTGCGTCTCCCGGTACCAGACTGATGGGTTTAAAGCAGTAAAAACATCGTCCTTTCTGGTAACCATTCAGGCTGTCGCGACAGCTGGTGATGTCTACGCGACGCGCATTTACCCTCGTGAACAACAGCTGATTATCTTCATCGAACTCCACGCCCACAAGGTTACGTGAAATCCCCATAGACCAGGCCTGTTCTACCAGGTTCCAGCGGGCATTAGTTTCAAAGGCGAGGTTTTTATACTGCAGGCGTTCGCTCAGTAAAAAGAAGTTATCCGTCAGGCGGATCCCGTTGTGGGTTTTGCGCTCATCGAGGAAAAAACGTTTTTCGATCTCACCCTGGTTCACGTAATGAAAGGCATCGATCACGTTGTTAAAGCCAAGGCGCACCGTCGCTTCAATGAGCTGAGCGTGGGTGATTTCACCTCTGTTGAACTTCAGGCAGGTTTCCAGAAATTGACTGCTGCGGGAGGTGATCTGTTTTGGCGCATGCTTCAGATGTTCGCAAAGATAGCGGCTGAACGGCACGGCAAGCTGGTCGAGCGTAATCAAATCGCTGCCTGTTTTATCCACTTCATACAACGCTGACGCCAGCGCAAATTTGTAAGATGCGACGTTCCTTCCAAAGAGGATCACACCACGCCAGTAGTTCTCAAGCGTCGGATCGGCCTGATAAAATTCCATCGATGAAGTCCTGTTACGGTTGGCTGGGCAGGGCGTTACTAAAGCCTGTAACAGGATCACATAACAAAATCAGGGTGATGTAAATCGTTAATCTATAGGTTTGATGAATTTTTGAGAGATATGTGAGAAAGGCGTGGTGGCAACCGATGCGGCATTAGCGCCAGGTGCGAACGAACAGATATCTGGAGGAGGTGAGTTGTAGTGATTTCCAGACGAAGCGTTGTCATTTCTCGAATTAAAACCCTATTTCCTGAATCCCCCTCGCAAATTCCAAATTTACTCCACACCAAACTGCTGTATTTATATTCAGCCCTGTATAATGAGCATCAGAAATTACGCCGAACGGCAAAGGAAGTATCGAGGAATATTTAACGAAGAATTCGCGATATGAAGGTGCTGCAACACCCCCATACCGCTAACCACAACCAACTATCGAGGAGTTGAAAATGGCTGCGACGAATTTTAAGCCAGAGTTTACTGTTTGCAAAACAGAATCAGACGCTTTCACCGGCATGATTGAAAACCGCGAGCTGGTACGCAAAAACAGTGCCCGCCGCCTTCACGGCAACCCGCCCAACGCGGCACCCGTTCATCCCCGCGCGGAAACGCCGCAGGACAGTGCAGCCTGCTGCGAACTGTATGCACGCATAGACATGAAATACCTTCTTTTGGGCGGCGACTGGTTAACCCGTGCAGGCTTTATCAACGGTATGCCGGTAAAAATCCGCGCCATGAAAGACTGCATTGTGATTACGCCACAGCATACAAGAGAATTATGGGGATGTCTGGAAGGGATGAGTGTGGTGAATATAAATAAACAGAAAGTCGCGCAGTGGTTAAAAACATTTCCGGGCGCGTTGAATGATACTGGGGATATACCTATGGTGAAGCGCAGAAATGGTCTGGCAGAGTAAGAATAATATCTAAAATATCCCTTCTGTAATCATGTAAAAGGATAGGTTAATACGGGCTTGAATACACGTGTCCGTATTTTTCTTTTTTAAATGAATTATCTAATTCCGCTGGTACACCCAATAAAACGGTTGTAACATTCTCCGCAAAGCGACAGGGAGATTGCTATGCAAATTTGTAGGATGGATTACAACGATGTCTCCGCAGATGGAAGAACATTGACATTACACGTCTATGGGGTTGGGGCATTTCCTGTTTTTTCAGGTGTCGAACCCGTAACCAATATTGCAGAGTGCGCCTTTATCAGGAATGCTGCGTTACCGGTGGGTACATATTGGATCGTTGATTCACCGGAAGGAAGTGTTGCTAATCGTGTTGGGCGATTTGTAAAAGACTTAAAGAACGGGACCGATCATTCTGAATGGTTCGGCTTGTTTAATGCATCGACCATGGCTGATAACGTATTTGTGAATGGGGTCGACAGAGGATCATTTAGGCTTCACCCATTGAGGCCGAATGGCGAAGGAGAGTCGTGGGGATGCATAACGTTCTATAATATCCCTGATTTTCAGCTGGTCAGACAATCTTTGCTCGCACGTAAGAAGATTCGTGTTCCTGGTGGCAAAGGGTTGATGGCATATGGGCGTATAGATGTAACAGGAAGGGTCGATTATGCTTCATGCAAAGTTAAAAAATAATATCCTGATTGGCCTGGCATGCCTCATTGCTTCCTTCTTTATTGTCCTGTTTCCTTTGGGAGGCTTACTCGATTACTTATCTCAAGCCAGCAATGATTTTTTAAATCGTACCGGTCTGGGGTTTGCTGATGGTGAAGCAGACCCATCATTCCTGTGGGTGTTGGGTGGAATGATGGTCGTGGTTACCGCGCTACTGATGTTCGCCATCCGAAAGATATGCAGCCTGAAACGGGCATGAGATATTTCATTAAAGATTTTTTCGACAATCCCGTCAAAAGTCCTGAAGTGGTGCGTACTTTCGACTGCCATGGTATTTATCCTCGGATGGCTGTTTGTCTGGCTTGTGGTATAAGGTTCTGATGACACGACTGTTTATACAGAAAACGATTTTTTCCACTACCACCTGCTGACAGACAGGGAGATTGAAAACGCCCCTAAAGTAACGGACGACTATTATTTTGAGGCGCATTCGGGCGATGGTTACGAACCTTCAAACAGTATCATTTTTAAAGGCGCTACCAGTGCTGCGCCGTTGCGCGCTTATCTCGAAACGTTAGGGTATGTGAAGAAAAAGCGTAGCCTGGAAGTGAAGGAGGTCTGGTCGACACCCGAACGGTTAAACGCAGATTTTTTCTATCTGAACTTCAATACGGTTACGGGTGACATTGAACTGACCAAAGTGATAGGTAACGGGCATGTATCCCATGCCCGTAGTAAGAAAAAATCACTCGTGTTTTATCTGCTCTTTCACAGCCTTAACCAATACAGCATGGAGTTCGCCAACGGTTAAATCGCGTATCACAGGTTCGGGAATGCCTCGCAACCTGCGAATTAAACGGCAGATACCAAAGTAATCTATGCCCTCGGTGCTAAAAAGAAACTCGTTTTCAGCGAGAGAAAAAGTTTTCTCATAACCATCTTCTTCAGTGACGAGCGTAACGCCAAACGCGTCCTCGCAGTCTTCAATCAGGGCATCGCCATCCATGCCGCATATATCGAGGTCGGCTTCGATCAGGGTGTTCTCATCAATGCGCTTGCGATGATGTCCTGAGGACTGACGTACAACTTCTATGACCTGCGAAAGAGTGGGATTCATTATGTTGGATTCCATGGGGGAAGAAATGGCGCAGATATTTATAAAGAGACCGAATTAACGCCTGGGACTTATTATTGAAGGTACAAAGAAAATCAAAACAATCCACGCAAACATCCCAATGATTTTTAGCGGCCAAGGTTCGAATACATCAAAGCACACAATTGTGCCTATTACTAATAGTGGTCCTCCCAATAATTCAAGTATTCCTTCTAAAATAGATAACTTATGAGGCAATACACGATTCAGTAAAACGGCCATG
The DNA here is from genome assembly GCF_028737495.1 of Enterobacter cloacae complex sp. 2022EL-00981. Taxonomy (NCBI): domain Bacteria; kingdom Pseudomonadati; phylum Pseudomonadota; class Gammaproteobacteria; order Enterobacterales; family Enterobacteriaceae; genus Enterobacter; species Enterobacter cloacae complex sp. 2022EL-00981. The sequence continues at coordinate 47,280 of NZ_JAQZRK010000034.1, read as the reverse complement.
AAATGTGCGCATCCTAAAGTAATGATTATAGCTATAGTGCATTCTTTCCAGTTATCAGTGACGCCCACGCATATGAGGCATAACACAATCACAAAAACACAAAGTAATGTATTCAGCATGGAAATAATAAACTTGCTCATAACATTTTCTACAACGTTCGAAAAATATAAAGAATCTATGAATATAGCGCTCTCAACAGAATAACAAACGACATTAGCTAAAAATGCATTTAAGAGACTCTTGCGCTTTAACTATTATTTTAATCGGCTACAAAGCGGCTTCGTGCTCTTCCCACGCACTCCACCGCTAAATCGACTTTAACTAAACACCGGCATCCCCAGCCCAACCTTCACCTCCCTCAACGTCTCCTGCGTCACCCCCTGCGCCCGTTCCGTGCCGCGCTTCAGCATCGCCATCAGCTCCCCCTTGTCCTGCATATACATCGCCCTCCGCTCCCGCATCGGCGCAATCAGCTCCTGCAAACACGCCTCCAGCTCGTTCTTACACACCCGGTCGCCCAGCCCGCCTGCCTGATAGTGCACCTTCATCGCCGCCACTTTGTCCTTGTCCGGATGAAACGCGTCGAGATACGTAAACACCACGTTCCCCTCAATCTGCCCCGGGTCGCTTACCTTCAGGTGGTTCGGGTCGGTGTACATGGCGCTGACCGCACGGTGAATGGTCTCTTCGCTGGCAGAAAGGTGCAGCGTGTTGCCCAGCGATTTCGACATCTTGGCGCTGCCGTCGATGCCGGGCAGGCGGCTGGTGTCGCTCAGCATCGCCTTGCAGTGGCGCAGCACCGGGGCGGGCAGCAGGCTGTTCATCTTGTGCACAATCTCGTTGGTCTGCTCAATCATCGGCAGCTGGTCGTCGCCGACGGGCACGCACTCGGCCTTGAACGCGGTGATGTCTGCCGCCTGGCTGATGGGGTAGGCCATAAACCCGACCGGCAGCGAGCGGGCGAAGCCCTTCTGCGCAATCTCGTTTTTCACCGTCGGGTTACGCTCCACGCGGGCGACGGTGACGATGTTCATATACAACATCGTCAGCTCGGCGAGGGCGGGCAGGGCGGACTGCAGGCAAATCGTGGTCAGGTTCGGGTCGATGCCGGCGGCGAGGTAGTCGGCCAGCACTTCGGGAATGTTGTCGCGGATCTTCTGCGGGTTACTGCCGTTGTCGGTCAGCCCCTGCAGGTCGGCAATCAGCACAAACTGGTTGTGCGTCTGCTGCAACGCCACGCGCTGGCGCAGCGATCCGACGAAGTGGCCGAGGTGCAGCGGGCCGGTTGGGCGGTCGCCGGTGAGGATGGTTGGTGCGTTCATAAAGACTCCTTAATGTGCAATTGCCGAAAGGGGTCTTAGATGTGAGAAAGCCGCCTTTCGGCGGCTATCTGAAAAATGAGGAAAACTACTCCGTGCCGCCTTTAAGAAGGCAGCCACCAGCGGTTTACGGTGAGCACGTCGTGGTTTATGTTCATGCTTTTACCGTATCACGTCCGGCGCGAAAAACAAAAGGGCACGTCATGCTGCAATCACTCAACCACCTGACCCTCGCGGTCAGCGACCTGCAAAAAAGCGTCACCTTCTGGCACGAGCTGCTGGGGCTTGCGCTGCACGCCCGCTGGAATACAGGGGCCTATCTCACCTGTGGCGATCTGTGGGTCTGCCTGTCGTACGACGAGGCGCGCCAGTATGTGCCGCCGCAGGAGAGCGACTACACCCACTACGCGTTTACCGTGGCGGAAGAAGATTTTGAACCGTTCTCGCACAGGCTTGAGCAGGCGGGCGTCACCGTCTGGAAGCAGAACAAAAGCGAGGGGGCGTCGTTCTATTTTCTCGACCCGGACGGGCACAAGCTGGAGCTGCACGTGGGCAGCCTCGCCGCGCGGCTGGCGGCGTGTCGCGAGAAGCCCTATGCGGGCATGGTGTTTACCTCAGACGGGGCTTGAGGCGCGTACCTTCAGCCTGCCCGCCAGCGTCACGTGCGTGGCGGCATCTTCCTGATTACACAGGTACTCCACCGCCAGCCGTCCCAGCTCGCTGTAGGGCAGCTGGATACTGGTCAGCGGCGGGGGGAGCTGCTCGGAGATCTTCTGGTCGTCGTAGCCCGCCAGCAGCATATCCTGCGGGATGCGCACGCCGTTCACCGCCAGCGCCTGATAGCAGCCAATCGCCAGCCAGTCGCTGGCGCAGAAGATGGCGTCCGGGCGCTCGGCCAGTTCCAGCAGGGAGGTGGTGGCGGTAAAGGACTCGCTGAACTGCCAGTTGGTCTGGCGCACCAGGTCGTCGTCGCACGCGAGTCCGGCCTGCTGCAGCGCGGCCTGGTAGCCCGCCAGACGCTGGCGCGAGGCTTCCATCCAGCTTTCCCCGGTGATGTGGGCGATGCGCGTGGCCCCGCAGGCGATAAGGTGTTTAGTCACCTGGAAGGCGTTGGCGTAGTCGTCCGGGATAAACGACGGCAGCAGCGGCGAGCCGGGGTCGCGCTGGTTAAGCAGCACAAGTGGGATGCGGGTGCAGTCCTGGAATGCCGTCATGTCCACCAGCGTGGTGACCGGGGAGGCGAGGATAATCCCGATGCAGTTGCGTTTCTCCAGCTGGCGGATGATGTTCAGCGCCAGCTCGATGTCGTCGCCGTAGTCGTAGACGGTGAGCAGGGTTTCGTTGCGCCACGCCGCTTCCCGTGCCTGACTGATGGCGTCGATAAACGGGTCGAAGCTCTGCATGGAGCTCACCAGCAGGGCGATCTCTTCCTGGTTGCGCGGGGCGTGAACGGCGGGGAGGCGGTCGTAGCCGAGCTCAGTGGCCACGTTAATCACCCGCTGGCGGGTGTCGTCGCTGAGCTTGATGTTGCGGGACTGGTTAAGCACCAGCGATACCGTCGCCTGCGATACCCCTGCCGCCCGCGCAATATCGTTCATCGTCACTTTCGTTTTTCGCTTCATCCGTCCTCTCCCTTTCGCGATTTCGCATCATACCCTAACCGCACGCTTTAGCGCCGTCGATCACGTTTCTCATTCATCGAAGCGTGAACTTTGTGAGGGCCGTCGCTTTTCTAAACGCCGTGATTTGCGCATTTATCCCGCAGCTAATATTTATTAGCTAAATATTATCAGTAAGAGGACACGTAATGAAAGAGCAGTGGAGCAGGGAGCAGGCACAGGCGTGGTATCAGCAGAAAGGCTGGCTGTGCGGGTTTAATTACCTGCCGTCGACGGCGGTGAACTGGACCGATATCTGGCAGGAAGAGACCTTCGATGCCGCCACCATCGAGCGCGAGCTGGGCTGGGCGGCAGAGGCGGGTTATAACACCCTGCGCATCAACCTGCCGTTTATCGTCTGGGAGCATGACCGCGACGGGCTGATGGCGCGCATCGACCGCTTTTTGACGATTGCCGACGGTCATGGCTTCAGCACCATGCTGACCCTGATGGACGACTGCGGTTTCTCCGGCGACGAGCCGTACCTCGGCCCGCAAAAGCCGCCGGTACCGGGCAAGCACAACAGTCAGGCGGCGGCGAGCCCGGGGCGCGACAAGGTGTGCGATCCTGACTGCTGGGCAAACATTGAACGCTATATCCGCGACGTTGTCCGCCAGTTCCGCGACGATAAGCGCGTGCTGCTGTGGGATCTCTATAACGAGCCGGGCAACCGCGGCATTTTCGCGACTGGCACGCAGGAGGTGCAGTACGACGCGAAGCTGGAGACCTGCGCGCACGAGTTGATGAAGCTGGCGTTCAAGTGGGTGCGTGAAGAAGACCCGACCCAGCCGCTCACCGTCTGCGCGTGGCGTCTGCCGCCGGAAGAGGAGGGCGAGACGTTCTTCCAGCATCCGCTGGACCAGACCGCACTGGCACTCTCGGACGTGGTGAGCTTCCACGCCTACACCCACACCGGCCGCATGACGGCGATTATCCAGCAGCTGCAAAAGCTTGGTCGACCGCTGTTCTGCACCGAATGGCTGGCGCGCCACGTGGGTAGCACCATCGAGGAGCAGCTACCGCTGATGTACGCGGCGAAGGTCGCGCCGTATCAGTGGGGGCTGGTGCGCGGCAAAACCCAGACGTGGCTGCCGTGGCCGGTGGTGATGAAGGAGTCCACGGACTACTGCCGCCTCTGGTTCCACGACGTGTTCGAGGAGAACGGCATTCCGTTCTCACGCCGTGAAATCGCATTAATGCAGCAGCTGCGCAAGATCGCCCCGAAAGTTCAGGGCTAATAATATCGACCCGGCGGCCGACCGCCGGGCAACCAGGCAGGCATATAACAATGGCAATGACAATGAAAATACCGTCTCGCGAGTTGTGGTCTTATTTTGGCTATGGTTTAGGTCAGTGTTTTAGCTTTGGTTTAGTAGGTTCGTTTATTAACTATTTTTACACCGACGTGCTGGGGATCTCGGCGCTGGCGGCCAGTACCATCTTCCTGATTGCCCGCGCGTGGGACGCGGTTCACGATCCGCTGTTTGCCAGCATCATGGATACCATTAACAGCCGGTTCGGCAAGTTTCGCCACTTTTTGCTGATTGCGCCTTTGCTGATCACCGGCGTCACGCTGCTGTCGTTCTATAAAATCGAAGCAGACATGACCACCAAAATCCTCTACGCCGGGGTGACCTACATCCTGTGGGGGACGCTGTATGCCATCTCCGATATCCCGTTCTGGTCAATGTCGTCGGTGATGACCAACGACTCCGCCCAGCGCACCCGCGCGGTGACGGCGGCGATGCTCGGGGTGAACGCGGGGATTGCCTGCGCCAACATCTTCTTCCCGAAGCTGGCGGCGTTCTTCGCCCAGTACAGCAATGATAAAGGCTACTTTATGGCGGCGCTGGTGATGATGCTGGTGGGCCTGCCGCTGATGCTCAACGGCTTTATGCAGATCAAAGAGCGCGTGCCGCCGAGCCCGGAAAAGGTGACCATCCGCGACACCTTCCACAACCTGCGTCAGAACAAGCCGCTGTTTATTGTCCTGCTGTCGTTCTTTTTCTGCGTGTTCCACAACGTGGCGGGCGGGCTGTATATCTACTTCTTTATCAATAACCTGGGCGACGGCAGCCTGCAGATGGCGATTGGCGTGATGGGGATTGTGGCGGCGGTGTTGTGCCTGGTGGCCCCAATGCTGACGCGCCGGATGCAGAAGCGGAAGCTGTTTATGATCCTCTGCGGGCTGGACGTGGCGGTGCGCGTGGTGATGTGGTTCATCGGGTATCAGCAGGTGACGATGCTTTTTATTCTGCTCGGCCTGAGCACGCTGTTCGTGATGATGACCAACATCCTCACCTCGTCGATGATTGCCGACACCATTGAGTACGCGGAGTACCACACCCACAAGCGCTGCGCGGCGATCACCTTCTCCGGGCAGACCTTTACCGGCAAGATGTCGGTGGCGGTGGGCGGTGGGTTAATCGGCGTGTTTCTGACGATGATCGGTTACGTGCCGCAGGCGCAACTTCAGAGCCAAGGCGTGCTGTCGGGACTGTTCTTCGGGATTTGTTTGTTACCGGCGATTGGCTCGTTGATCCGCATGGGCTTTATGTCGCGCTTTACCTTTACCGAGGAGAAGCATGCGGAGATTTGTCGGCTGCTGGCGGAGCGGAACGCGTCTGCGAAAGCGCCGGGTGGCGGCTGCGCCTTACCCGGCCTACAGAAAATTACAGCGACTTCACAAACGCCAGCAGATCTTCGTTGAGCTGGTCCTGGTGGGTCAGCGCGAAGCCGTGCGGCGCGTTGTCGTACACCTTCAGCGTGGCGTTTTTGATCATCTCTGCCGCCAGCTTGCCGGTGCTTTCAAACGGCACGATCTGGTCGTTACTGCCGTGGATCACCAGCGTCGGCACATCGATTTTCGCCATATCCGGGCGGAAGTCGGTTTCGCCGAACGCGGTCACGCAGTCGATGGTGCCCTTCAGTGACGCCAGCAGGGCGATGTTAAGCGTTTGGGTCAGGGCACCGGCAGAGACGGTCTGCCCGGCATTGATGCCGTAGAACGGGGTGGCGAAGTCGCTGATGAACTGGGCGCGATCTTTACGCAGGCCGTCGCGAATACCGTCGAACACGCTCTGATCCACACCCTGCGGGAAGGAGTCCGATTTGCCGAAGATCGGCGTGACCGCGCCCAGCAGCGCCAGACCGGCCACGCGTGCGCTGCCGTAGTTATTGATGTAGCGGGTCACATCGCCGCCGCCCATGGAGAAGCCCACCAGCGTCACGTCCTGCAGGTCCAGGGTGGTAATCAGGTCGTTGATATCGGACGCAAAGGTATCGTAGTCGTAGCCGTTCCACGGCTGATCCGAGCGGCCAAAACCGCGACGGTCAAAGGCGATGGCGCGGAAGCCGCGTTCGGCCAGATAGTTCAGCTGGCTGTCCCACATGTCGCCGTCCAGCGGCCAGCCGTGGCTGAAGAGAACCGGTTTACCCGCGCCGCAATCTTTGTAGTAAATCTGCGTGCCGTCTTTTGCCTTAAACGTTGCCATAGTGTGTTCCTGTACAGGTGATGGTTATGGTTATACCGGCGCGACCAGGTAGCGAATAGCCGGTGATGTTGTGCCCTGATGAAAAGCCAGAACGCGGCTCTGCAGCAGGAGGTCATTCATGGTGTGGCGCTCCTGCTGGCGCAGATGCTCAATCCAGGAGCCCATCAGGAAGGTCTCGATAAACAGTCCGGGGCGTTCGATATCCTCGTACACCGCCCAGCTCATCGCTCCGGCGCGGCGGCGCACCCGGCGCAGCTCGTGCACTGCCTGCAAAAACGCTTTCGCGTTGTGCGGGTCGATGATGTACTCGTGCGACACCAGCACCGGGCCGCGCTCGTTCGGCAGGTCGATCTCCACGCCGTCCAGCGGCTGGCCGCTGAGGTCGAGATTTAAATCAGGATCTTTCTCCAGCTTCCAGCGGAACACCGTCGCGCTCGCCAGCACCATTCCCAGCGTGGCGACCACCAGCGAAGTCGGGGTGCCAAACTGCGAAGCGATCTGTCCCCAGAGGGCGCTGCCTGCGGTCATCGAGCCGAAGAACACCGTCAGATAAACCGCCAGTGCGCGGGCTTTCACCCAGCGTGCCGCGCTGCGCTGCGCGCCGAGGTTGAGGGTAGAGAGCACCGCAATCCACGCGAAGCCGGTGAAAAACTCAAACAGGTTCAGCAGCCAGAAGTGGCGTACGAACGCCAGCGCCAGCATAGTAAGAGCAAACGTCAGGCTGGCAGCCACCATCAGGCGGTCGGCGTTCAGCCGCTGGCGCAGTCGCGGCAGCAGGATGGCCCCGGCAATCGCCCCCAGGCCAATGCACGCCAGCATCACGCCGTAGCCCGCGGGGCCTAAGCCCAGCTCGCGACGCGCCACCAGCGGCAGCAGGGCCCAGCCCGCGCTGCCGAAAACGAAGAAGGCCACCGTGCGCACCAGCACATTGCGCAGCACCGGCGCGGCGTGTACGTAACGGATGCCAGAGCGCACCGCCGAGAAGAAGTGCTCCGGCGGCAGACGCTGCACTGTCGGTGCGGGGCGCCAGCGCCACAGCACCCACGCCACGCCGACCACGGAGAGCGCGTTCAGGGCAAACACCATCCACGGCCCGGCCAGTGACAGCAGAAAACCGCCCAGCGCAGGGCCAATCGCCCGGCTGATGTTCACCCCGAGCGAGTTGAGCGCCACGGCGGCACCCAGCTCCGGCTTGCTCACCAGGTCGGGCACCACCGCCTGGAACGGCGGCGAGCTCATCGCCGCCCCCACGCTCAGCAGAAACGTCGTCACCAGCAGAACCGCAGGCGTGACGTGGCCGGTGAAGGAGAGCACCGCCAGCCCGGCGGCGGCGATGAACACCCACAGCTGGGAGAAGAGCAGGTATTTACGTCGGTCGACGATGTCCGCCATCACCCCGGACGGCAGGGCGAAGAGGAACATCGGCAGGCTGCTGGCCGCCTGTACCAGCGCGATATCCAGCGGATCGGCGCTCAGGCTCAGCATGCTCCAGTTAATACCGACGTCGCTCATCCATGAGCCGACGTTAGAGACCACCGTGGCGATCCACAGCATGCGGAACACCGGCTGGCTCAGCGGCTGCCAGGGCGAAACCGTCGGTGCGGGCGTCGTCTCGACGTGGGCGTCACGAACGTCGTTAACCTGGGTCATGCAAATTTCTCCGTTACCTTACGCTGCAGCCGCCACTGGCCCGGCCCGGTGAGGGCAAGGGTAGTGAAGATAATCAGCAGCAGCCAGCCAAACTGCCCTTCGGCAATCGACCAGTTGGGGTGAACCGCCAGCATCGCCACCAGCAGTACGGCAATAATCGGCAGGCACGCCAGGCGGGTGTAGACGCCCGCAATGATAAACAGCGGGCAGATCACCTCGGCGACAATCGCCGGGATCAGGCTCGCCCAGGGCCCTAAGCCGAACGGATCTTCAATGCGCGTCAGCTCTTCGCTGAAGTGCAGCACCTTCGGCAGGCCGTGCACGTACAGCAACAGCAGGCTGCCGGTCAGACGCAGGAAAAACAGCCCCAGGTCTACCCGGGACGGAGCAAAGGTGTTTTTCATCAGAATGCAAAGCAGCTGCAGCCCAGCGCCCCCCAGAATGCGTTATCGTCCGACACCGGTATCTCTGACGTGCGCGCAAAATCATGCTGGTGGCTGTGCACCCCGCACGGGCCGCTGCAGTGGTGGACGGCGTTCATACCCACGCGTGTGGCCTGCGGCGGCGCGCTGCGGTAGTGGCCCGGCACCTTCACCACCGGGGACCACTCAGGCAGGACCGGAATGGCCGGCGGGGCCAGCGGGCCAAAGCTGCCTGCGGCGTAGACGATATCGCCGTTGACCACCGTCAGGACGGATTCGATGCCCTTGATCTCCTCTTCCGGCACGCGGAAGTAGTCTTTGCTCAGCACCGCCAGGTCGGCGAGCTGACCGACTTTGATCTGCCCCTTCTGGTTTTGTTCGCTGGAGAACCATGCGCTGCCCTGGGTCCAGAGCATCAGGGCGGTGTCGCGATCCAGACGGGCGCTGTGATCGTACATCTGCATCCCGCCGACGGTGCGGCCAGAGACCAGCCAGTAGAGGGCGGTCCACGGGTTGTAGCTCGCCACGCGGGTGGCATCGGTGCCTAAACCCACCGGCACGCCAGTCTCGAGCATTTTTGCCACCGGTGGCGTATGGCGGGTGGCTTCAATACCGTAACGCTCGGCAAAGTATTCGCCCTGGAAGGCCATACGGTGCTGCACGGCAATGCCGCCGCCGAGCGCTTTGATGCGGTCGATGTTGGCCTGGGTGACAGTCTCCGCATGGTCGAAGAACCAGTGCAGGCCGTTGAACGGAATATCGCGGTTAACTTTTTCGAACACGTCCAGCATGCGGCTGATGGACTCGTTGTAGGTGGCGTGCAGGCGGAACGGCCAGCGGTGCTCTACCAGATGGCGAACCACGCGCTCCAGCTCATCCTCCATGCCTGGTGCGAGATCCGGGCGTGGTTCGAGGAAATCTTCAAAATCGGCGGCGGAGAAGACCAGCATCTCGCCCGCGCCGTTATGGCGGAAGAAGTCGCTGCCCTGGCCCGGCGTGAGCATGTCGGTCCATTTCTCAAAGTCTTCCAGCTCGTGGCCCGGACGCTGGGTAAAGAGGTTGTAGGCGATGCGGACGGTCATCTGCTTCTTCTCGTGCAGCTCGGCAATCACCTCGTAATCTTCCGGGTAGTTCTGGAAGCCGCCGCCCGCGTCGATGGCGCTGGTCAGCCCCAGACGGTTCAGCTCGCGCATAAACTGGCGGGTGGAGTTAACCTGCTGCTCCAGCGGCAGCTTCGGCCCTTTGGCCAGCGTGGCGTAGAGGATCATGGCGTTCGGACGGGCGATCAGCATCCCGGTCGGGTTGCCGTTGGCGTCGCGCTGGATCTCGCCGCCCGGCGGGTTTGGCGTGTCTTTGGTGTAGCCAACCACCTTCAGCGCGGCGCGGTTGAGCAGGGCGCGGTCGTAGAGGTGCAGGATAAAGACCGGGGTGTCCGGCGCGGCGTCGTTGATTTCGTCCAGGGTTGGCATGCGGCGTTGGCAAACTGGAACTCGCTCCAGCCGCCCACCACGCGCACCCACTGGGGCGATGGCGTGCGCAGGGCTTGTTCTTTCAGCATCCGCAGGGCATCGGCCAGAGACGGCACGCCTTCCCAGCGCAGCTCGAGGTTGTAGTTCAGCCCGCCGCGAATGAGGTGCAGGTGGGAGTCGTTCAGGCCGGGGATGGCGGTGTGGCCTTTTAAATCCACCACTTTAGTGCCGTCGCAGTGGTGTTGCATCACCTCGGCGACGGTACCCACTTCCAGAAATTTTCCGTCGCGCACGGCGACGGCTTCCGCCACAGGATTCTCGCGATCGACGGTGTGAAACTGGCCGTTAACCAGAATGAGATCGGCTTTTCCAAGGGTAACCATAACTGCTCCTGACTGAGAGGGGAATGGTCAGGATTATGGGAACCGGTTTCGGCAAAGATCCAGTTATACAATAGGATAGGTATACCAAAGTATAACTATACCTAAGGTTAACTATACGAAGAGATAATTACGCACAGGCGCAGAAGGCCGCAGGATGGGGGCGACTTTATCGACGTGGCACTCACGGCGATTTCACCCTTAACCACTGGAAAATGCTATGACCTCTTCAAAGCTCGAAGTATTAACCCCTGCGAACTGTCAGATTATTTTCATCGACCACCAGCCACAGATGGCGTTTGGCGTGCAGTCTATTGACCGCCAGGTGCTGAAAAACAACACCGTGGCGCTGGCGAAAGCGGCCAAAGTGTTCAACATCCCGACCATCATCACCACCGTAGAGACCGAAAGCTTCTCCGGTAACACCTACCCGGAGCTGCTGGACGTGTTCCCGGGCCAGGACATTCTGGAGCGTACCTCCATGAACTCCTGGGATGACCAGAAGGTGCGCGACGCGCTGAAAGCCAACGGCAAGAAGAAGGTGGTGGTTGCCGGTCTGTGGACCGAAGTGTGCAACAACAGCTTTGCCCTGTGCGCAATGCTGGAAGGTGACTACGAAATTTATATGGTGGCGGACGCGTCCGGCGGTACCACCAAAGAAGCCCACGACTTTGCCATGCAGCGCATGATCCAGGCGGGCGTGATCCCGGTGACCTGGCAGCAGGTGATGCTGGAGTGGCAGCGCGACTGGGCGCGTAAAGAGACCTACACCGCGGTGATGGATATCGTGCGCGAGCACTCCGGCGCGTACGGCATGGGCGTGGATTACGCTTACACCATGGTGCACAAAGCGCCGTCTCGCCAGAAGAGCGAGCACCGTACCTTAGCGCCGGTCCCGGCCCGCTAAGTCCCGGCGGCAGGCTGGTCCCTCATCCGGCCTGCCACTGACTGCTTTCTGGAGTTCTCTATGAGTACAGGGTTGATATCCCTTGCGGCAGGCGTGTTGATCGGCCTGATGTATGCCGCGCTGAAGGTACGCTCCCCCGCGCCGCCCGCGCTGGCGCTGATTGGCCTGCTGGGGATGCTGGCCGGGGAGCAGGCGACGCGCCATCTGTTAGCCCGCGACAGCGTGGTGAGCGTTCCGGCAGTGGTTCACCATCCGGCAGGAGAGTCATCATGAAGGCCTGGATAATTTCGCTGGTGTGCGGCGTGCTGGCTGGGGTAATTTACGCTCTGCTCAACGTCCACTCTCCGGCACCGCCGGTTGTCGCCCTGCTTGGCCTGTTTGGTATGCTGGTGGGCGAACAGCTGATCCCGGTGGGACGTCGCATACTGAATCGCGAACCGCTGACTCTGGCCTGGTTTCGTCACGAGTGTGTGCCGAAAATCAGCGGCACGGCGCCTCCCGCGCCCGTGAAGGAAAACCGCGACGTTTAATGATTTTTTGAGGAATAACAGCATGACGCTGCCGTGGCGCATTGCCATCATTGATGACGAACGTTCTGTCCGCAGCGGGCTGAGTAACCTCCTGGAGTCGGAAGGGTATGCGACCGACACGTTTGATTCGGCAGAGGTGTTTCTGAGCCACCCGTTCGCCCTGTCCGGCGCGGCGCTGGTGATCACCGATATCAAGCTGCGGGGCATGAACGGCCTTGAGCTGTTTGAAAAGCTGCGGCTGCTGGCCGCCCCGCCTCCCCCCGTACTCTTTATCTCCGGTCATGCTGATGAAAATATGCAGCGGTACGCTCTTGATTTGGGCGCCGCTGCATTTTTGCGTAAGCCTATTAACATCGATATTCTGCTGGATCATATTCAGCGGGAGCTGGCCCGCCGACAATAAGGATCGCGGATGAACGAAAACGAGCTGCCTGCATTCTGGCCCGCCCAGGGAAATCTCCATGATGGGCGGGTTTTTGTCCTTAAAGAGGATGTCATTTTTACCGTGCTGGCGCAGGAGGGCGGGATCTCCTGGATGAACGCCCGACATCCTCATTCTGGCGGCTCCTTTATCATTGCCACCGCGGTCAGCGACGAAGAGGAAGAGCGGGCCACCCGGCTGCTCAAAAATGAGTTTGCGTTGCGCGATCACCTGCAGGACAGCTGGGCCGTTCGCGCCGTGGCCTCCACCCAGTACCGGGGGCGTTTTGCACTGGTGTATGCGCCGTTTTCGTTTGAGCTGCTGGCGCGACGCGCGGGCAGGGCGATCTCGGGGATCGCCCGGTTTATCGAGCTGGCGATCCAGATCTGCACGCCGCTGCGTCAGATGCATCTGCAGAACCTGATCCACGGCGATATCAAGCCCGGCAATATCTTTGTTCATCACGATTCAACCTGTCGTCTGGGCAGCTTTGGCCTGTCATGCAGTATCTCCGGGGCCTTTTCCCAGACCCGGCTGGCCGTCTCTGGCGGTACGCCCGCCTATATGTCCCCGGAGCACACCACCCGCACACAGCGGGCCGTCGATTGCCGCAGCGATCTCTACAGCCTAGGCATTGTGCTTTATGAGCTCCTGACCGGACGCCTGCCGTTTGAGCTCGGCGAGAACGAGCAGACCAACTGGGCGCATTACCACATTGCCTCTGAGCCGCTTTCTCCCGCCGTGTTGCGCCCGGATGTGCCCGACATGCTGTCGACCATCATCCTCAAGCTGCTGGAGAAGCAACCCGATAACCGCTACCAGACCGTCGACGGGCTGATTGCCGATCTTCGACGCTGTCAGGCGACGTTAACCTCCGAAGGCGAGATCGTCGCCTTTACGCCCGGCCAGCAGGACCGGACGCCGGCGATCCATCTGGCGGACTCCCTGTTTGCGGCGCATCCGCAGGCAAACGACGTCATCGCCGCGTTTGAGCGGGTGGGGCAAAACATTGTGCCGGAGCTGGTGACAATCGGCGGGCCGTCGGGGATCGGTAAATCCTCGATCATCGCCACGGCGCTAAAAACGTTGCAGCAGCGCAGGGTGCTGCTGGCGGTGGGCAAGGTCGATCAGTTTTCGCCGACGTTACCCTACGGCGTATTAAGCTCGGCGTTTCGCACCCTGACGCTGCACCTGCTCGGGCTTCCTGCGGAAGAGGTGGCGAAGTGGAAAATCCGCCTCTCGCGCGCCCTGGAAGGATATGAAGAGCTGGCCGTAAGCCTGGTGCCCGAGCTGGGGTTGCTGCTGGAGAGTAAACCTCGCTTCTCGGCAGATACATTTTCCATTGATGCCCGGGCCCGCTTCAGCCATATGGTGCTGGCGCTGGTTAAAACCTTTGCCTCGCAGGGCTGTCCGCTGGTCTTGCTGCTTGACGATCTGCAGTGGAGCGACGCCGCCAGCCTGCAAACGTTGAAGCACCTGCTGGCGACCTGCGGTGCCATTCCGCTATTGCTGGTGGTGGCGCACCGGGACATCGCCTCGTTATCCGATCCCACGCTACAGCAGCAGCTCGCGAGCCTGCCGGCGTCGGCGCAACATGCCATCGAGATTATCCCGCAGCCGCTGACGGTGAAGGCGGTAGCACGCTGGCTGGGCACGCTGTTTCGCGTGCGCAGCGCCACAACAACCGACCTCGCCACGCTTATCCACGAAAAAACCGGCGGCAACCCGCTGTTCGTGCATGAGTTTTTCCGCCGCATTGTGGATGACGGGCTGGTGGTCCATAACAAGTATCAGGACAAATGGCAGTACGATCTGCAGGCGATCCGCGCCCGGCATTACACCGAAAACGTCGTCACCCTGGTGCTGGAAAAGCTCGAAGAGATGCCCGACGAGACGCGTCGTCTGCTGGGCAGCATTGCCTGTCTTGGCGGCACGGGCGAGCTGGAGATGCTGTGCCGCGTGGTCGGGATGTCGGTGGCGGAAATCCGTTATGCGCTCCACCCGGCGGTGATGGCGCAGCTGATTGTGCTGACGGAAAAAGCGTATGCCTTTACCCACGACAGGGTGCAGGAGGCTGCTTTCGCGCTGCTGGATCAGCGTGAGAGGAGCCACCTGCACCTGACCACCGCCAGCCTGCTGGCCGAGGCCGCGCGTCAGGCGGCGGGGAACGAACTGCTGTTCCGCGCCGTGCACCACGTGACGGCCGCGCTGGACAGCATTCAGCCTGCGCCGCAGCGCCAGATGTTCCGCGAGCTCAGCCTGCTGGCCGCACGGCGGGCGAAGCGCACCGGCGATTATCATTCGGCCCTGAGCTACATTCAGACCGCCAGAGCGCTGGGCAATGCCGGGGCGGTGTCTGACTTTATGCTCGACATCGAAGAGGCGGGCTGTGAATTTGCGCTCGGCCACCTGGAGCGAACCCGCGAGCTGTGTGACGCGATCCTCGGCTGCCCCGGCGGGCTGACTGAAAAAGCGCTGGCGGCTAACCTGCTGGTGGAAGTCTACATTCGCCAGTCCGACAGCCGTCTGGCGCTGGAGGCGGCGCTGTGCTGGCTGGGGATTTTTGGTATCCAGATCAGCCACTACCCGGAAGACGTCGAGTGCGACGAAGCCTGGAAACACTTCTGCAACCGCGTGGGAGACGCGCCGCAACAGCATTTTGTCCAGCTCTCGCAAATGGACAACCCGCAAACCGAAGCGGTGATGAACCTGCTGTATAGCGCCAGCATTTGCGCCAGCTTTATCTGTCCGCGCCTGCACTTTTTGTTGCTCTGTCGCATGATGCACCTGACCCTCGACCACGGTATCACCGGCGCCTCCACCACGGCGATGGCCTGGTTTGGGGTGTTGATTGGCCAACGCTACGCCGAGTATCGCCTTGGGTTCCAGTACGGCACGCTGGCCCGCGAGCTGGTAAACCGTCACGGCTACGATGCCTTTGAAGCCAAAACCCTGCTGCCGCTCGATCAGCTCAGCGTCTGGACCCAGCCGCTGTCGTTCACCATCGAGTGCGCCAAGGCCTGCTTTACCGCTGCCGTCACTCACGGTGATATGACGGTGGCCTGCTTTGCGGCCTGCCATCAGGTGATCAACTTCCTCTCGCGGGGCGATCATCTGGACGGGGTGCTGACCAGCATCGATCGCGGTCTGGCCTTTGTCCGTAAAACCCACTTCCAGGACATCGAAACGATTTTGATGCTCCAGCGCGGCTACGTTGAGTTTCTGCGTACGCCGGTCATCGGCACCTGGAGCGCCGCGCAGGTACTCCCTGAAGCGATGCTGCCAGCGGCGCCTGAGCAGGCCCCGGAGCAGACCTCGACCATGCTGTTCTGGTACTGGCTGTACCGTGGGATGGCGCACTTTACCTGCGGGGAGTATGCCGCCGCGCAGGCGGAGCTGGAGCAGGCGGGCTGGTTCGCGTGGTCTGCGCCAGGCCACATTCACCTGCTGGATTACCATCTCTACAGCGCCCTGTCGCTTTCCAGACAGCTTACGCCGGAGACCTTCTCGGCAAATCATCGTCGCAGCATTCACGCCCACTACGACAAAATCGCCCTCTGGGCGCGGATTAATCCGGGCACGTTTGCCGACAAAGAGGCGCTGATTTACGCCGAAATCGTGCGTCTGGACGGGATGAACAGCATTGCGCTTGAGCAGTATGAGAAGGCGGTGCGCCTCTCGCGGGAGGGCGGTTTCAATCCGCTGAACGCGCTGGCCCACGAGCTGGCAGGGCGCTTTGCCCTTGCCTGCGGCTACCCGACCGCATCGGACGCCCACTTCCGCGGGGCGATCGCCGCCTGGGGCCGCGCCGGTGCACAGGCAAAAGTGCGCCAGCTTGAGCAGGATTTTCCGCATCTTCTGAGCTCCGCCCAGGCCAGCGCGTACGACACGGTGGCTTTCGCGCAGAATGAAGTGATTCGCGATCTGCAAAGCGTGATCAAGGCGTCACGCGCGCTGTCTGAAGAAATTAACCTTGAGCGGTTAATCGAAAACCTGATGACGCTGCTGCTTGAACGGGCCGGGGCGCAGCGCGGTCTGCTGCTGCGCGTGAGCGACAACCATATCCCGGAGATCGAGGCCAGCGCGTGGACCAGTACCGACGGCGTGCGGGTGCGGATCCTGAAAGAGGTCCCGATGGCGACCGATATGCCGCTGTCGGTGCTGGCGGCGGTGATCCGCACCGGACAGGAGATCCGCACCGGCAAGCCGGAAGAGTTCCACCCCTTCAGCCAGGATCCTTATCTCGTGACCTCGGGGGCGGCCGTGATGTGCGTCCCGATGTTCAAACAGGCGCGTCTGGTGGGCGTGCTCTACCTGGAAAATCGCCTGATGCCGGAGGTCTTTACCGCCGAGCACTCCCGCGTGGTGAGCCTGCTGGGGGCGCAGGCGGCGGTCTCGCTGGAGACGGCGCGCCTGTATGCCGAGCTGCTGGCGGAAAACATCCAGCGTCGTCGCGTGGAGAAAGAGCTGCGATCCAGCCAGACCTCGCTGATGCTGGGCGAGCAGATCAGCCACACCGGCAGCTGGCGCTGGGAACTGGAGCAGGATCTGATGTTTATCTCCGAGGAGTACGCCCGAATCCTCGGCCTGCCTGAACAGCAAAAGAAGATCTCCATGGCGGAGTTTTTGACCTTTGTGCATCAGGATGATTACGCCCGGATCAGTACCATCGTCACCCAAAGCGTACGCGAAGGGCTCTCCATGCGGGCGGAGTTCCGCATTAACCGTACCGATGGCTCAACCCGCTATATTCTCGGGATTGGCGATCCGGTGGGCGTGGGCAGCGAGGTGAACGAGTATTACGGCATCATCACCGACATTACCAGCCAGCGGGCGGCGGAAGATGCGATGCGGGTGGCGCAGGCAGATCTGGCGCGCGTTTCCCGGGCGACCACCGTCGGGCAATTGACCTCTTCGATCGCCCATGAGATCAACCAGCCGCTGATGTCGATCGTCTCCAACGCCGGGGCGAGCCTGCGCTGGCTCAACCGGGAGCCAGCCCGGCTGGATAAAGTGCGTGAAGGGCTGGAGGAGATCGCCGCTGAAGGGGCGCGGGCGGGGGAGATCATCCGCAGCATTCAGTCCCTGACGCGCAAGCAGGATCCGACCTTCTCACGCATCGATCTGCACTACCTGGTCCACCATATCATCGCGCTGTCGCGCAGCGAGCTTGAGCAGCGACACATTAGCGTCGATTACCTTTTGCAGGCGCAGGATAGCTTTATCACCGGCGACAGCGTGCAGATCCAGCAGGTGCTGCTCAACCTGGTGATGAACGCGGTAGAGGCGATGGCCGAGGTGAAAGATCGCTCTTGCACCATCACCATCAGCACCAGCAATGCAGAAGGGAGAGTGCTGGTGGAGATAGCCGATACCGGCAGCGGCATAGAGCCTGAGCGGCTGGAGAAGATTTTTGACTCGTTCTATTCCACCAAAGCGCAGGGCATGGGGATGGGGCTGACCATCAGCGCCAGCATCATTGAGCGGCACTGCGGAAAACTGAGCGCGCGCCGCCGGGAGCCGCACGGCACCGTCTTTGCTTTTGCGCTGCCGCTTGCGGCACAGGAAGGGTAACGGCTATTCCGTTGGCAGACTTTTGCTCAGGCGTTCCACGACCCTGACCAGCTCTGCCACGGAGCGCACCTGCATCTTCTCCATCACGCGGCGGCGATGGACTTTCACCGTGATTTCGCTCACCCCAAGCTCGGCGGCGATCTGCTTGTTCAGCAGGCCGCTTATCGCCAGCTGGAGCACTTCATGTTCGCGCGGGGTAAGAGACATATGGCGCTGCTTCAGGGCGTAGTGCTCTTTATTACGCACGGCGTTGTTTTCCGCCAGCCGGAGCGCGGATTCAATGGCGTCGATAAGCGCGGCGGATTCAACCGGTTTGGTCAGAAACTCATAGGCCCCGCCTTTGATGGCGCGAACCGACATCGGGATGGTGCCGTGGCCGGTGAGGAAAATAATCGGGATCTCACGCCCGCTGTCCCTGAGGGCATCAGCCACCTCAAAACCGGAGATGGTGGGCATTTGCATATCGAGGATCACGCACGAAGGCAGATCCTCGAAGCGGTGCTGAAGAAATGCTTCTGCCGATGAAAAGCCGATAGCGTTCAGGTCTGCCGATTCCAGTAGCCCGGTCACGGACTGCCTGACGGCGTCATCGTCATCAACCACATACACAATGTGTTCCATTCACCGCCCCGGTGCTGATTTAAATGTCGAGGATGCAAACCGTCCCTTCGGTTACGTAAGAGACTGTTTATGCTGACTTTCATCTTAACACATTAAATATCATTATCATTTAACAATATGATAACCATATGAAGTATAGCGAGCCGGAACAGGGGCGGTGAAGGAACGAAACGCTGTTTTTATGCACCGACAAGCTCAATGCGATTACCGTCCGGGTCCGCGATTACCGCTTCATAGAAGCCGTCCCCGGTCATACGCGGGGCGCTAAGCAGCGTGCCGTTTGCCCTGGCCTGTGCCGCCATGCTGTCCACCTGTGCTTTTCCGCCGACGTTGATGGCGATATGCGCCCAACCGATAAATTCAGGGTGGGCAGGCGCGTCGGGCAGGTCCGGAATGGTCATCAGCTCAATCGTCGGCCCCTCATCAAGGGTAATAAAATGGGATTCAAAACCCGGACGATTTTTACTGACGTAGCGTGCGTTGCTGCGGCCATTAAACACCGTTTCCCAGAACTGAACCTGGGCGTTAAGGCTGCGGGTCCAGAGTGCGACATGTGCAATATTCATTGTAACCCTCGTTGTTTGTGTTGCGCGGTTATGCAACATTATGCGCATTGATACTCGATTAGAATTATTAAAGGACTTTCAATGCTCGATTATGCAGCTTTTCCTGAACAGCGACAAGCGCGGATCCGCCAGATCCTTCAGAAGAGCGGAAGGGTGGTCTGTACCGAGCTGGCGAGCCAGATGAACGTATCCGAGCACACGATTCGCCGTGATTTACATGAACTTAGCAAAGAGGGGTATTGCAAAAAGGTCTACGGCGGCGCGGTGCTTCAGCTTCCGGATGCGGGCAATTTTTTAAGCCGCGAGCAGAAAATAAGTGCAGAAAAGCACACAATCGCGCAGAAAGCAGCAACGCTGGTTCAGGCGGGCGGGTGCATTTTTATTGACGCGGGGACAACAAACCTGGCGCTGGCGAAAGCCCTCCCGGCGGATCTCAACGTCACGGTGGTGACCAACTCCCCGGCCATCGCCACGGAACTGCTGCGCCATCCCCTGTGCGAGGTGATCATCACCGGCGGGCAGATCCAGCGGGCATCCGGCGGGTCGGTGGGCGCCACGGCCGCGGGTCAGATCCAGGGCATTATCTTCGATCAGGCCTTTATTGGCGGCTGCGCGATGGATCCGCAGATGGGGCTCACCGGCTTTGATTTTGCCGACTGCGAATTCAAAAAGGCGGTTATCGCCCAGAGCAACCAGACCATCGTGGCTCTGACGGCAGACAAACTTCCCGGCGTGGCGCGCTTTGTGGTGGCGACGTGTCAGGACATTGATGTGCTGGTGGTAGAAGAGGCGCTGGAACAGGGCGTTGTCGACGCGTTTGCGGCCCAGGACATTCGCATTGTGTGCGCCTGAGGACTTTCACGGGTAAAACAGGCTACACTCTGGTTTTAAGCGCTAAATGCTGAGGACATAACAATGCACTACACACTGAAAGACGGCGATAAGGATAAAGCGGAAGGAACACAGAGCGCACTGCAGCAGAAGCTGCTGGAATCCCGCTCGATTGTTATCTCCGGTGAAATCAACCAGGCGCTGGCAGAGAAAGTCATCACCCAGCTGATCCTGCTGCAAAGCGTGAGCAACGATCCGATCAAACTGTACATCAACAGCCAGGGCGGTCACGTGGAAGCCGGTGATACCATTCACGACTTCATCAAGTTCATCCGCCCGGACGTGCACGTGATCGGTACCGGCTGGGTGGCGAGCGCCGGGATCACCATCTTCCTGGCGGCGAAAAAAGAGCATCGCTACTCGCTGCCAAACACCCGCTTTATGATCCACCAGCCGCTGGGCGGCGTGCGCGGTCAGGCGACGGATATTGAGATTGAAGCGCGCGAGATCATCCGCATGCTGGACCGCGTGAACAAGCTGATCGCTGATGCCACCGGCCAGCCGCTGGAAAAAGTGAAAAAAGACACCGACCGCAACTTCTGGATGTCTCCGGCCGAAGCGCTGGATTACGGCATTGTGGGTAAACTGATTACCCATTATGACGATCTGAAGCTGGATTAAGTTTTTAACGCCGTGTACGTGTCGGGTGGCGGCTACGCCTTACCCGACCTACGCGTGCTGGTTTGACCCATGACAAGTTCCCCCTCTGCCTTCTTGCCTATAATCGCGCCTGTTTCCCCTCTCACTGGTGCTATCCATGGCGTATCAACTGAACCTGAACTGGCCGGAATTTCTTGAGAAATACTGGCAAAAAAAACCCGTTGTGCTGAAAAATGCCTTCCCGAATTTTGTCGACCCGATTACCCCGGACGAGCTGGCAGGCCTGGCGATGGAGCCGGAGGTCGATAGCCGCCTGGTGAGCCATTTCAACGGCAAATGGCAGGCCAGCAATGGTCCGTTTGAGCACTTTGACGGCCTGGGCGAAACCGGCTGGTCGCTGCTGGCGCAGGCGGTGAACCACTGGCACATGCCGGCGGCGGAGCTGGTGCGCCCGTTCCGCGTGCTGCCGGACTGGCGTCTGGATGATCTCATGATCTCCTTCTCCGTGCCGGGCGGCGGCGTGGGCCCGCATATCGATCAGTACGATGTGTTCATCATTCAGGGGATGGGCAGCCGTCGCTGGCGCGTGGGTGACAAGCTGCCGATGCGTCAGTTCTGCCCACATCCGGCGCTGCTGCACGTGGATCCGTTTGAACCGATCATCGACGAAGATCTGGCGCCCGGCGATATTCTCTACATTCCACCTGGATTCCCGCACGACGGCTTCACCCATGAAACCGCGCTGAACTACTCTGTGGGTTTCCGGGGGCCAAACGGCCGCGATCTGATCAGCAGCTTTGCCGATTACGCGCTGGAAAACGATCTGGGCGGAGAGCATTACAGCGATCCGGATCTGACCTGCCGCGAACACCCTGGGCGCATTGAGCAGTACGAGCTCGATCGCATTCGCCAGATGATGATCGACATGATCGGTAAGCCGGATGATTTCACAAAATGGTTCGGTAGCTTTGTCTCCACGCCGCGTCACGAGCTGGATATCGCCGCCGCCGAGCCGCCGTATGCGCCCGAGGAGGTGCTGGACGCGCTGCAGGGCGGTGAGAGATTGTCTCGCCTGAGCGGCCTGCGCGTGCTGAATATCAACGGCAGTTTCTTTATCAACAGTGAACAGCTCGAGACAGTCGACGCGAAGGCGGCGGACGCGCTGTGCCGCTACACTGAGCTGGGCCAGGCCGAGCTGGGCGATGCGCTGAACAACCCGGCGTTTGTCGAGGAGCTCACCGGGCTGATTAACCAGGGGTACTGGTATTTCGACGAGTAGTGCGGCCTGTTGCCCGGTGGCGCTGCGCTTACCGGGCCTACAACGGCGGTTTTCTCCCTCTCCCTGTGGGAGAGGGCCGGGGTGAGGGCATCAGGCCGCACTAGCCCTCCTCCATCGCAATCACAATCGCTTCACCCATCTTCTTCAATGCCTCGCGATGCTTATCCGTCGGCGGTAATGCCACGTTAATCCGCAGGCAGTTGCGGTACTTCCCGGAGGCGGAAAACAGCGACCCGGCCGCCGCCTGGATCTTCAACCGGCACAGCTGCTTGCTGACGCACACCATGTCGACCTTCTCCGGTAGCTCCACCCACAGCAAAAAACTGCCCTGCGGGCGCGTCACGCATATGTCTGCCGGAAAATATTGCCGTACCCAGCAGGTATAGGTTTCCATATTCTGCTGATAAATCTGGCGCATACGGCGCACGTGGCGATGATAATGGCCGTCGCGGATAAACGCCGCCACCGCCATCTGCGTGCCCGGCACGTTAAACCCGCCCGCTGCGTATTTCATGTGCATCACCCGGTCGTAGTAGCGTCCCGGCACAATCCAGCCGACGCGTAACCCTGGCGCCACGGTTTTGGTAAACGAGCTGCAGAGGATCACGCGGCCATCAATATCCATGGAGTGAATGGTTCGCGGGCGCGGGTATTCCGCCGCCAGCTCGCCGTAGATATCATCCTCGACGATCACGATATCGTGCCGCTGGGCCAGGGCCAGCACCTGCTTCTTACGCGACTCCGGCATGATAAACCCAAGCGGATTATTGCAGTTGGGCACCAGGATGACCGCTTTGATGGGCCACTGCTCCAGCGCCAGCTCTAATGCCTCAATGCTGATCCCGGTTTGCGAATCGGTCGGAATTTCTATCGCCTTGATGTCAAACCCGCGCAGCATCTGCATGGTGCCGTGGAACGACGGCGACTCGACCGCCACAATGTCTCCTGGTTTACAGACTGACAGCAGGGCGATGGAGAGCGCGCCGTGGCAGCCGTTGGTGATAACAATCTCGTTCGCCGCCACGGTGGAGCCCCCGTCGAGCATCAGCCGGGCGATCTGCTCGCGCAGCTCAAGGCGCCCGTCGAGTACGTCATAGCTCAGCATTTCGGCGGGGTTGTGCTGTGCGATGCGGCTCATCTCACGCCACAAGGGCTTCAGGCTCGGCTGGTTAACGTCTGGCGAACCGCCGCCAAAGGAGATCATCTCTTTGTCGGCGCGGGCATCCAGCAGCATCATCACCTCATCCCACTGGGTGACGTCCACCGGGCGCTGCACCGGGCGCGTCATGGCCGGCACCGGCGGCAGGGCCTTGCGCTTAGACACAAAATAGCCGGAACGCGGCTGGGGAGTGATGAGCTGCAGGTTTTCGAGGATCTGATAGGCCTGCTGTATGGTGCTGATGCTCACGCCGTGCTCCTGGCTCAGCGCGCGTACCGACGGCAGACGTTCACCGCTGCGATACAGCCCTTGTTCAATGCGTTCTGCCAGTAGATTGGCCAGATGTTGGTAGCGCGTCATGCTGTATCCTTTGTTGTCACCATACAGATTACAAAACCAGTACAGATTGCCGCAAAAAACGGCATGCAGATACCGTTTTAGCGGATCTGTATGTTAAACAAAAGTTGTTTTTGAGTCTGTATTGCTAAAGCCGTTTTCCACGATCATAGCCCCACTGACACGGTGAGGAGAGCATCATGGAATTCTACGAAAATCGTTCAAAACGTCCGTTTATCGCGTTTGTGTGGGTAGCGAAAACGCTGCGTAACTGGTATCGCGTCAACCGTACCCGCCGCATTCTGAGCCAGATGAGCGACGAGCAGCTCAAGGACGTTGGATTGTCGCGGTATGATGTGTGAGACACGTCGCCGCCGGGTGGCGGCTGCGCCTTACCCGGCCTACTCGATCCCGTAGGCCCGGTAAGCGTAGCGCCACCGGGCGATGTTTAGCTCAACAGCGCAAGCGTCTGCCGCTTCGGTCTTTCCAGCAAATCCACCGCCTCCTGATATGACCGCACGTTGTTATAGCCCATCACCAGCCCGTAACGTTTGCCCGACCCGCGATACCACTCTGAAAGGGCATTCACCTGCAGCTGCTGCGCTTGCCAGCAGCACGCCACCTCCCGATCGTTGCTGCCTTTCGCCAGAAACGCCACGATATGCATTCCGCCGTCGTTCTGCTCGGTGAAAAACAGATCGCCATATACCTCACGCAGGGCGGCAATCATCCACTCCCGGCGGGTCTGGTACAGCACGCGCATCTTCTTAAGATGACGGAAAAAATGGCCCTCGTTGAGAAAGGTGGTGAGGATTTTTTGCGTCAGTACCGGCTGGCCGCTGGCGACGATGTCCGCGCAGTCGGTAAATGCCTCAACCGTGCTGGCGGGCATCACGATGTAGCCCATGCGTAAGGAGGGCATAATGGTTTTACTGAAAGTGCCCATAAAGATCACCCGATCATGGCGATCGAGGCTTTTCAGCGACGGCAGCACCTTACGGGTATAGTGAAATTCTCCGTCGTAATCATCTTCAATAATCCACGCCCCGTTCTGGCTCGCCCAGTCGAGAAGCTGCTGTTTACGCGGCAGAGAGAGCGTTACCGCCAGTGGGCTCTGGTGAGAGGGCGTCACGATAGCAAAACGGGCGTCGCGGTGATGGTGCAACAGGTACTCCGTGTCGATGCCGCAGCGATCGACCGGCACGGTGTGCAGACGTGGCACAATCCGCTTAAGCAACTGCTGGCCCATAAAATAGCCCGGATCTTCAAACACCACTTTGTCGCTGCGGCTGGCGAGCGTATCGAGGATCAGGCGCAGACTGCCGCTGTAGCCGCTGGTGATCAACACCTGTTCGGCGGTACACGAGAGCCCGCGGGAGATATTCAGATAGCGGGCGATGGCCTGGCGCAGGGGATACCAGCCCAGCACCGGCGGGTTGAGCATCTCTTCCGGGCGCATCGAGCGCGTTGCCTGGCCTGCCAGCAGTAACCATTTTTTATAGGGGAAGCTGTCGAGGGAGGGAATGCCGGGGCGCAGAAAACCCGCTCGTTCACGCTGGCTGATAAGCGATGCCGGGAGTGTACCGGTGGTGTGATCCGCCGGCGCTGGCGTCGCGGGCAGCAAGAGATCGGGATTGACCCGCGTGCCGCGCGCGCCCTGGCTCACCAGGTACCCTTCGCCGATTAAAATGGCATACGCAGTTTCGACGGTTTTGCGCGCTACCTTGAGCTCTTCGGCCAGTACGCGAATGGCGGGCACCTTATCGCCAGGCTTCAGCACGCCGCGCGTAATGTTGTCGCGATAGCGGGTGTAAATGTCGTGATAGCCCGGCTTCATGTCCTACCTCATTTTATGGTTTTTGTATCTTTTTACTATGTCATGACCCGCGTAGATTGTCCTCATCGCATGACACATACCGTGTAAATAAGAGGAAAGACAATGAGCACTCGCGTAAACCACCATAAAGTCACTCCAGCCCTTGCCAACGCGCTGTCCGCCCTGAGCATGGAAGTGGCGAAAACCTCCATCGACCCGGCGCTGAAGCACCTGATCGACATTCGCGTTTCCCAGCTGAACGGCTGTACCTTCTGTCTGGATATGCACTCCAAAGAGGCCAAAATTGCCGGGGAGCGCGAACTGCGCCTTTACCACCTGGCGGCCTGGCGCGAATCTCCGCTGTTCAGCGCTCGCGAGAAAGCGGCGCTGGCCTTCGCCGAAGCGTTGACCCAGATTGGCGTTCACGGGGTGAGCGACGCGTTGTACCGCAGCGTGGCGGAACACTTTTCTGACGTGGAGATTTCAGAGCTGAACTTCGCCATCGTGGCGGTCAACGCCTGGAACCGTTTAGGCATTACCTCGCGCATGGCCCCCGGCTCGCTGGACGCAGCTTACGGACTGAACAAGGCTAACCTGGAATAATCCCGCGCTCGCGGATCATCGCCACCAGCGCCCGCAACCCCGGCGGGACGTGGCGATGGCCTGGATAGTAAAGACGCAGCCCGGCAAACGGCTGCGTCCAGTCGTTTAACACGCTCACCAGTTCCCCGCTTTTCAGCTCGTCACGGATATAGAGTTCCGGCAAAAAGCCAATCCCCAGCCCTGCTTTGACCGCGCGGATCGAGGCAAAAAGATCGGATGTCGCAAAACGTGGCGGCACGGCCAGCGCATACTGGACTCCCCGACGGGCCAGCTCCCAGCGGTAGATCCCACCGTGGGCCATGCGCATCCCGATCCCCTGATGCAACAGCAGATCCTCCGGCGTTTGCGGTATACCGTGGCGGGCAAAATAGTCCGGTGTGGCGGTCACGAGCTGGCGGATCTCTCCGGTCAGCGGTACGGCGATCATATCCTGCGGCACCGCCTCTTCAAGGCGGATCCCGGCGTCGTAGCCTTCGGCGACGATATCGATCATCCGCGCCTCGCTCACCGTTTCAACACGCATTTTCGGGTAGCGGATCATAAAGTCGATCAGCAGCTGGTCCAGAAACAGGGAGCCAATATTGTTCGGCACGTTCAGGCGCAGGGTGCCTGCGGGTTCACCGGTATCGCTGTGGATCTCTTCCCCGGCCTGACGAATTTCCTGCAGCGCCGGACCGATGCGCGCCACATAACGCTGCCCGGCGTCGGTGAGCGCCACGCTGCGGGTAGTGCGGTTAAAAAGACGCGTCTCGAGGCGGCTCTCCAGCCCGGCGATGGCGTTACTCACCGCCGTGGCAGACATGCCCAGCTCCTGGGCGGCACCGCGAAAGCTGCCGCGTCGTACCACCGCCATCACCACTTCCAGCTCTGTCAAACCTGAACGATGCATAGATTATCCTGAAAATCGAAACAACCCTTGCAGCATAGCGTGGATTATCGCAACGGAGTAGTCGTGCCAGACTGTGTCCACACAGCCTGAGGAGGTTTACATGCACCACATCGAACAGATTTTTATCAACGGCGAATTTGTTACCCCGCACGGCACCGAGCGTTTTGATTTATACAACCCGGCGACGGCACAGGTCATAGGGCAGGTGCGTCTGGCAGATGAGGTAGACGCTGAACGCGCCATTGCGGCCGCCAAAGCGGCGTTTCCGGCGTGGTCGCAAACCGCAAAACAGGAACGGATTGCTGCGTTAACACGTATGCATGCCGCTGTTGCCGCCCGTCATGATCAGCTGCTGGAGGCGATAATCGAAGAGTACGGCGCACCGGCTGCGCGCTCGGCGTGGATGGCCAGTTATCCGGCCGATGTCATTGCCCAGGCGATGGAGGCCCTGGAGGCGTTTGAATTTTCATTTTCAGCGGGGGCGGCATCGGTGCAGATGACGCCGCTAGGCGTAGCGGGCCTGATCACGCCGTGGAACAGCGATGCGGGGTTTATCTGCGGCAAACTGGCGGCGGCGCTCGCGGCGGGTTGCACGGCGGTGATCAAACCCAGCGAAATGAGCGCCCTGCAAACGCAGATTATTACCGAGGCGCTGCGTGATGCCGCATTGCCAGCGGGCGTGTTTAATATCATCACCGGGCGCGGCGAGACGGTGGGGGAGACCATTAGCCGCCACCCGGACGTGGCGAAAATCTCGTTTACGGGGTCGACGAATACCGGCAAAGCGATCCTGCGTAACGCGGCGGAGGGTTTTAAGCGCGTCACGCTGGAGTTAGGCGGTAAATCGCCGACGATTTTGCTGGATGATGTCGATCTTGCACGGGCGATCCCGCTGGTGATTCAGGCCGGGTTTATGAACAGCGGGCAGGCGTGCGTGGCCGGCACGCGTATTCTGGTGCCGCAGTCGCGCAAGGCCGAGATGGAAATCGCCCTGGCGCAGGCGGTGGCGGCGGTGAAATCCGGCGACCCGCGCGAAAGCGCGACAGAGATTGGCCCAATGGTCAGCGAAAAGCAGTGGCTGCGGGTGCAGGGGTATATTCGCAAAGGGCTCGACGAAGGCGCGCGACTGCTGGCGGGCGGCGAAGGGCGACCGGACGGGACGCGGGACGGCTGGTTTGTGCGCCCGACGCTGTTTACTGATGTGAACAACCAGATGACCATCGCGCGTGAGGAAATTTTTGGCCCGGTGCTGTGCATTATTCCTTATCAGGACGAGGCAGAGGCTGTCGCGATTGCCAACGATACCGAGTACGGCCTGAGCGCGATGGTGCTGGGGCGTGACACCGGGCGTGCGCGTCGCGTGGCGCAGCAGATTGTTTCCGGGCGCGTGCTGGTGAACACCCTCGCGCATGAGCCAAAAGCCCCGTTTGGCGGGTTTAAACACTCCGGCGTGGGACGCGAGATGGGCGAATGGGGAATTGGGGCGTTTATGGAGCCGAAGTCGATTGTGGGTTAAACCCTGCCCGGTGGCGCTACGCTTACCGGGCCTACAAAAACCGTAGGCCGGATAAGCGCAGCGCCATCCGGCACAACACTTCGCTCCATACCGAAGCATCCTTGTCATCTGTCCTGCATTCTCTTCACACCATCACAACGGAGAGACCTTCATGATCGCAGTCATTTTCGAAGCCAAAGCCGCGCCGGCGCATCAGGCGCGCTACCTGCAGCTCGCGGCCGAACTTAAACCCCTGCTGGCGGATATTGACGGTTTTATCGATATCGAACGTTTCCAGAGCCTGACCTCCGACGGCAAAATTCTCTCGCTCTCCTGGTGGCGGGACGAAGAGGCTATCCGCAACTGGAAGCAGAACGTTTTTCATCAGGCCGCGCAGGCCGAGGGGCGGGAGTCGATTTTTACGTACTACCGCATTCGGGTGGCACAGCTGATGCGGGAATACAGCACCGAAAACGGAGGGCACGCGGATGTATGATGTTCATGTGATTTTTAACGATACGCCGGGTGAACTGGCACGCTTTGGTCAGCTGTTGGGCTGCAAGGGGATTGGGCTGGAAGGCGGTGGTGTATTCGGCGTTGAGGCGCATTTTCTGGTGGAAGACGGCGAAAAAGCCCGCCATGTTCTGCTTGAGGCCGGATTTAACCTGAAAGCGGTTCGTCAGCCCATCATCAGAAAACTGCGGCAGGAACGCCCCGGCGAACTGGGGGAGATAGCTGCTGCACTGGCGGCTCGCGGGGTGTCTATTCTTACCCAGTACAGCGACCACGCGAATCACCTCATTCTGCTGACGGATAATGATAAACTGGCCGCAGCAATCACCGAACCCTGGGCAACCTATGTTAAAGACGAGCTTACCGCCAGATAACAGCGCAGCGCTGGAGCAGGCCATTGCCGCAGTAGCAGCCGCAATGGCCGATCCGTCGCGCGTGAAAATGCTTTGTGCGCTGATGGACGGGCGGGCGTGGACGGCCACCGAGCTGAGTGCGGCGGCGGATGTGGCACCGTCTACCGCCAGCGGGCACCTTGCGCGGCTGCTGGACGGAAAGCTCATTACCTGCCTGTCGCAGGGGCGCCATCGCTATTATCGCCTGGCAGGGCATGACGTAGCGGAGCTGGTGGAGCAGATGATGGGGCTGTCGTGGCACCGCATTTCTCCGCCGGAAACCAGCGCGCCAAAAGCCCTGCGTGAAGCCCGCACCTGCTACGACCATCTGGCGGGCGCGGTGGCGGTGCAGATCTACGATTTCATGCAGGCCGAAAGTTGGCTGGAGCCAGACGGTTCGGCACTGACCCTGTATGGCCGGGAGCAGTTTCTGAAACTCGGTATCCCGTTAAGCACTCATCCCCGGCGAAAGGCCTGTTGCGCCTGTCTGGACTGGAGCGAGCGGCGGTTTCATCTGGGCGGTGAAGCCGGTGCGGCGTTGCTCATGCATCTGGAAAGCAAGGGCTGGATCCAGCGGGTAGCGGGGTATCGGGAAGTGGTGCTTACGGCTTCGGGGAAGGGCGCCATTACCCGACATTTTAGCCGCTAAACTCCGCTGCGGGCTGTACCCTCACCCCAACCCTCTCCCTTAAGGGAGAGGGGGTCCTCCGTGCAGGCATTATTGTATGGGGAACCCTCAGCCCGCCGGGAGAGGGAGATATCCTTTCGCAATTCCTGCTCTTTCGCCTCGCGTTTCTTGATACTTACCCTGATAACTATTATCTTGACGACGTGTTTCGAGAGGTCCCCCCATGAGTGAAGAACAACTGTTTTGCCGCAGGCCGATGGGCATGCGGATGGCGATGATTGTGCGCCAGTGGCGCGCCGTTATTGACGACGCCATTCTCGATACCGGGTTAACCCAGTCGAGCTGGACGGTAATGATGCAGCTTCATCAACTGGGGGATAACGTCTCGGTGAGTGAGCTGGCGGAGGTGCAGGGCATTGAACTGCCGCCGCTGATGCGCACCCTGACACAGCTGGAAAAGCAGGGATACCTGCTGCGCACTGTATCGCCTTATGACAAGCGCATCCGGCTTCTGACGCTGACGCCTGAGGGAAAAGCCATCCTAAAAAGGCTCACCCAGGTGATTGAGACGTACCAGACACGCGTATCGCAAAACATCGCGCCTGAGCATATCGAAATTTTCAGCGCCACCTTGAATCAAATCGCCTGCAATTTGCGGACAATCCGCGAAGAAGATAACAAGACCGAAAAATAATGACTCCTGAACAAAAGTTTGCCCGCTGGGTAAGGGTGAGTATTGCCTCTTTCCTGCTGATGTTTGTCTACTTTGTCGTCGCCGATATCTGGATCCCGCTGACGCCGGACTCCACCGTCATGCGCGTGGTGACGCCGGTTTCTCCGCGCGTCTCCGGGTATGTGTCGGCCGTGCACGTACACAACAACAGCCAGGTGACGCGGGGCGACCTGCTGTTTGAGCTGGATGACACGCCGTTTCGCAATAAAGTGGAAGCGGCGCAAATCGCGCTTGAGCAGGCACGCCTGTCCAATGAACAGCTGGACGCGCAGATCGCCGCCGCCCAAGCCAGCCTGAAAACCGCCGTGCTGACCGCGCGTAACGACAAAGTGACCTTTGACCGCTACCAGAAGCTGAGCACGTTACAGAACGTCTCGCAGGCGGATCTGGATAAGGTCCGTACCACCTGGCAGAGCAGCGAGCAGTCCGTGAGCTCGATTCAGGCGAACATCCATAACCTGCGCATCCAGCGCGGCGAGCGGGAAGAGCACCGCAACGTGACGCTGCAAAAATACCGTAACGCGCTGGATGAGGCGGAGCTGAACCTCGGCTGGACGAAAGTTTACGCCCAGGCGGATGGTACGGTCAGCAACCTGCAGTTGAGCCCCGGGTTTTATGCCTCGTCCGGCTCGGCGGCGCTGGCGCTGGTGAATAATCAGACCGATATTGTGGCCGATTTTCGTGAGAAGAGTCTGCGCCATACCCATCAGGGGACCGATGCCGCCGTGGTATTTGACGCCTTTCCGGGACAGGTTTTCCGCGCCCACGTGACCAGCAGCGATGCGGGGATCCTTGCCGGACAGGAGGCGGTGAGCGGCGAACTGTCCGCGCCGGAAACCTCCAACCGTTGGGTGCGCGACGCTCAGCGAATGCGCATTCACGTGGCGCTGGATGAGACGCTGCCGAAACCGCTCCCGACCGGCGCTCGTGCCACCGTGCAGCTCTACAACAGCGAAGGGCCGTTTGCGCGCTTCTTCTCCGGGATGCAAATCCACCTGGTGAGCCTGCTCCACTATGTCTATTAGCACGCTGGCGCGGGTCTTTACCCCGCACGGCAACATCGTCTATACGGCCAATGACTTTCGCCAGACCCTGCGCATCGTCTTTGCCGGGATGATCGCGCTGAGTATTTCAAGTTTCTATAACACCAGCTACGGCGTGTTTTATGTGGTCTACCCCATCATGCTGCTGTCGCTGGTGCCGGTCTTTAACCGCCATGTGGCGAAGCAGTTTATCTTCAGCGCATCGCTAAACTGCGTCGAAATGGTGATTATTATCGGCTATCTGTCCCAGTGGCCGGTGATCATGACGCTGGTGGTTTTTGCGCTGTATGTCATGCGTTTTCGCTTTATGAGTAAGGGGCCGCTGTTCCTGTTCGGGTCGATGGGCGTGGTGTGCCAGAGCGTGATGCTCAACTTTATGAGCTATCCCACCACCGACTGGCACACGCTGCTGTTTTCCAACATTGAAGCGAGTGTGATGGCGGTATGCCTGAGCGCGCTGATGAACTACCTCCTGCCGGACGTTGAGCCGCGCAAGCCGCCGCCGCTGATCGAGAAAGATGATGCCCGCGTGCGACACGAGTCTCTGCTCTCCGGCACCGTTGCGACGATGATTTTTGTCATCTTCCAGATAAGCGATTTGAGCGATTCGCTTTCGGCGCTGATGGCCGGTGTGTTGATTCTGTTCCCGATGCACTATCGCGGCGCGGTGATGAGCTCTATCTGGCGCGTGGCTGGCGTGGTGCTGGGCTGTCTCTATATTCTGGTGGTGCAGCTTATCCTCTACGATCACAGCAGCCACATGCTACTGATGATGCCGCTTATCGGCCTCGGGCTGGCGTTTGGTGCGCGTCTGCATGTGATGGAGAAGGTGGGAGCCGGCGTTGGGTTTGCCAGCATCACCACCATCGGGATTATGTTCGGTCAGAACATGCACCCGGACAGCGACCTGGTGTTCAGCGATCTCTACCGCATCACCTCGGTGACCTTTTCCCTGGTGGCGACGCTGACGATGGTGTTTCTGGTGCACTTGATCCTCAATCGCTTTGAGGCGACGCGCTACGTCATTGCACCACCCAAAACGGAGTAATGCGCAAGCACGGCGGGCAGTTGCGAGAGTAAAAACAGGATCAGGCCAATTGTCCCGCCCACCAGGGTGCCGTTGACGCGGATAAACTGCAGATCTTTGCCGATATTAAGCTCGATCTGGCGGGACATATCTTTGGCGTCCCAGCTTTTTACCGTGTCGCTGATATGGCGAGTGAGAAACGCCGCGAAATCCGGTGCCACGCGGTGCGCCGCCTGCTCCAGATGCTCATTGAGCGATGCCCGCAGGCTGTCGTCACCGAGCAGCGTTTCGCCGAACCACTGCCCGGCGTTGGCGATGCGCTGCTTCACGCGGGAATCCTCACGTTGCATATCCGCCTTCAGCCACTGGCGCAGGTCAGCCCACATCTCACCCAGATAGCGGTTAAACGCGTCGTCGTTCTTCAGGTAATGCTTGATGTTCTCTGCCTTTGCGGCCATCTCCGGATCGTTTTTCAGGTTGTCGATAAGCTTCAGCGTGGCGCGGTCGAACGCCTGGCGGATCTGGTGGGTGCGGTCATGACTGACGTCGTCCAGCAGGGTATTCACCGCGTTTGACACCATCTCCGCGCTCTGATCGCCCAGCCACTCGGTGGGCAGCACCATCGCCTTGCGCGGATGCTCGGTCTTAAGCCAGTGGACGATCTGGTCTGAAATAAATTCCCGCGTGCTATCGCGTTGAATCAAGGTGATCAGGCGGTTGATGATGGCGTCCAGCAGTACCTGATGGCGGTTGTTTTTGGTCATGCTCTCCAGCATCACTGCGCTGGTTTCGGTGAAATCGACCTTGTCGATGGCCTTATGCACCGCGCGTTTGAGCAGGCGCTGAATACGCCCGTCATCGGTCAGCTCAAGAAAACCACCCATCACCTGAATCAGATGCTGCCCGACACGCTGGGCATTGTCGGGCTTACTGAACCAGGTGCCAATCATCTGCGCCGGCTCATAACGGCGGATCAGCGCCACCAGCGACTGGGTGTCGAGAAACTTCTCCTGCACGAACTGGCCGAGATTATCGCCAATCCGGTCTTTATTGCGCGGGATAATCGCCGTATGGCGCGAGATAAACGGAATGGGCACCCGGCGAAACAGCGCGACGACCGCAAACCAGTCCGCCAGCGCACCAACCATCGCCGCCTCGGCAATGGCCTTCACGCCGCGCACCCAGAAGGTTTGCGGCAGAAACAGGGTGGTGATAAACGCCGCGACGGCAATCAGCAGCAGCGACAGCGCCAGCAGCTTGGCGCGTTTGAGTTCAGCGATTTTTTCCATGGGTTAAGGATAGAGGGAGACGGGGGGAAAGTGCAAAGACGGGAGCGTTACACCATCTTCGCTTCTGGAATCCGCCTTCCGAAATTAAACACCGCTTTTGCTTAATTGGTTTAATCCTTGCGCAGTTTGTATATGCTTTTTTGTATATACAATCAGGGAAGGGTACACTATGCCAACGGAGTATGAGTGGGATAGCGATAAGGCGAAAAGTAACCAGCAAAAACATGGCATACGCTTTGAGGATGCGGTTTTGGTTTTCGACGATCCTTATCATTTGTCTGTTCAGGATCGCTATGAGAACGGTGAGTTTCGCTGGCAAACCATCGGCCTTGTGCAAGGCGTCATTGTTATCCTGGTCGCACATACGGTACGTTTCGAAAGCGGAGGCGAAATTATTCGTATCATTAGCGCACGTAAGGCGGACCGTAAAGAGAGGAGCCGTTATGAGCATCGTTAAACATAAACGAGGTAGTTCGCCTGAGGTTAGCGCTCGTCGTGACGCTGAGCTAAAAGCATTAGCTGAAAAACCAGAAGCAGAAATCGATTACAGCGATATTCCTGCCACGGACGATAAACAGTGGTCCGGGGCGGTGCGAGGGAAGTTCTATCGGCCACTTAAAACGCAGGCATCTGTACGCATTGACGCCGACGTGATGGAGTGGCTGAAACGGCCTGGAAAGGGTTACCAGACGCGGCTAAACGCCATATTGCGTGAAGCGATGCTGCGCGACCAAAACAAAAAATAAACCACGGGCAGCGTTGGGCTGCCCCTTATTTCAGCTTATCAGCTCCAGCAGCCGCCACAGTACCCACCCGCCAAACCCCATTAGTACAACCCCTGCCGCCCGCTCAATTAGCCACAGCGAACGGCTGAGCCTCTGTTGCACCGCGGGCAGCCCCATCAGTGATACCAGCGCCAGATCCCACACCAGCACTACCATCACCATCCAGAAGCCGCAGGTCGACTGCTGAAGCAGCGTGACGTCTGGCCCCAGCAGCGCCGTCATCAGCGCCAGATAGAACAGGGCGTTCTTTGGATTTAACAACGCCGAGCCGAGTCCCAGCAAGATCTGCTTACGCAGTGAAGGGAAGCGCTGGTGGGTTTCATTCAGCGCCAGCGCTTGCGGGCGGCTGCGCACCAGATGCGAGCCGATCCACAGCAGATACAGCGCCCCGCAAAGCTCGATAAGGGTAAACAGCCACGTAAACTGGCGCAGCGCGCTCCAGCCAATGATCACCAGCAGGATATACAACCCGTTGCCCGCGGCGATGCCGAGGCACAGCCCGGCGCTGCCGCGCACCCGGTAGCGCGCCGCGTAGCCCACCAGCAGGAAGAAATCCGGGCCCGGGCTTAACAGGGCGACAAAATGCGCCAGCGCCAGAGCGAGAAAAGCGGAAGGGAATAACAGTTCCATAGCAACCTCTGTGTAAAAAACCGAGGTCAGACTACGGCGATGCAAACGCTATTTATTGTCCGATATTGATCGGCCCGTGGCGTACTGGCGCGGCGTGGCGGCGGTATAGCTCACAAAGGTCTTATGAAAATGGCTCTGATCGGCAAACCCGCTCTGGTAGCCGACATCGGCAATATCATCCCCGGCACGCAGCCGCGCTTTGGCGTATTCCACGCGGGAGATGTTGAGAAAGCTGCCCGGCGTCAGGCCAGTGTCCTGCCTGAAGGTGCGGATCAGCGTCTCTTTGCGCAGCGAGAAGCGGTGGGCAAGGTCGTCGAGTGACGGCGGGCTGGTTAAATCGGCAAGAAACGCCCGCTGGATGTGCTGGCTGGTTGTACGTAGTTCACCCGTGCGGCTGGCGCAGCGCGGAAGGGCAGAAATCAGCATGTTCAGGGAATTAGCCGACATGTTCTCAACAACGTTCTGGTAAAGAGCAAACAACGTGCTGTCGCGTATGACCTGTTCAGCCAGGGGATAATCCGTGTCGATATAGAGCATATGATAGCTGCGGGGCTGGCCCGCAACGGGGTTGCAGCTGTGCGGCACATGCGCCGGGATCACGATGAGATCGCCGGGGTGGAGGATGTACTGCGTGTCGTTGCACCGGCAGCAGGTCTGGCCTTCCACTATCGCGCCAATCGAGAGTTGGGGGTGACAATGACGTTTATACGCCACGGTACTCTGCCACGTGCTGCGCAGCTCAAGGCCCGGAAGGCGGTTAAAGGTCTGGCGGATGTGTCGGGTATGGGTCATAGGCGCTCCTGTCACGAACATTTTTATACCATGCCCTGGCCCTACTAAGAACCTTCCGGATATACCCAACTTTACGTCCATCACCCGTCATGTTGTCTACCCTTACTACCCTAAGCGGTAAAACATGGAGATTCGATATGGCTTATCAGACAGTAAATCCTGCTACCAACCAGCTCATCAAAGAATATCCCTCTCATACCGACGCGGATATCGAAGCGGCGCTGAAAGCGGCCGACGCCCTTTACCATTCGCAGTGGGCGAAAGGCGACATTGAACAGCGCCTGCCGGTGCTGCATAAGCTTGCTGACCTGATCGACGAACGCACCGAAGAGCTGGCTAAAATTGCCAGTCAGGAGATGGGTAAGCTCATCGAACAAAGCCGCGGCGAGGTGAAGCTGTGCGCGCAAATCGCCCGCTACTATGCCGATAACGCGAAGCAGTTCCTGGCCCCGGTGAAGTACCCGTCTGAACTCGGGGAAGCGTGGGTCGAGCATCACCCCATCGGCGTGCTGATGGCCGTGGAACCGTGGAATTTCCCGTATTATCAGCTGATGCGTGTTCTGGCACCTAACCTGGCGGCGGGTAACCCGGTTCTGGCTAAACATGCCAGCATCGTGCCGCACTGTGCCGAAACCTTTGCTCATCTGGTGCGTGAGGCAGGGGCGCCGGAAGGGGCATGGACCAATCTCTTTATCTCGTCTGAGCAGGTGGCGAACATCATTGCTGACGACCGCGTACAGGGGGCCGCGCTAACCGGCTCTGAGAAAGCGGGCAGCGTGGTGGCCGCGCAGGCGGCGAAGCACATCAAGAAATCCACCCTTGAGCTGGGAGGTAACGACGTTTTCGTGGTGCTGGACGACGCGGATCTTGATAAAGCGGTGAAGACAGGCGTGAACGCGCGACTTAACAACGCCGGTCAGGTCTGTACCGCAGCGAAGCGCTTTATCCTGCATGAGGAAATTGCCGATGCCTTCCTGAGCAAATTCACCGACGCCTTTAAGCAGGTGAAAATTGGCGACCCGCTGGATGAAAGCACCACGCTTGGGCCACTGTCGTCTAAAGATGCGCTCGAAACGCTGACAAAACAGGTCAATGAGGCGGTGAAAAAGGGCGCGACGTTACACTATGGTGGTAAACCGGTGCAGCGCGACGGGAGCTTCTTCGAGCCGACGATCCTGACGAATATCTCCCGCGACAACCCGGCGTACTTCGAGGAGTTCTTCGGCCCGGTGGCGCAGATATATGTGGTGAAAAACGATGACGAGGCGGTCGCCCTGGCGAACGACTCCCACTACGGACTGGGCGGTGCGGTGTTCAGTCAGGATATTGAACGCGCGAAGAAAATGGCGTCACGGATTGAGACCGGGATGGTGTATATCAACTGGCTCACCGATACCGCGCCAGAGCTGCCGTTTGGCGGCGTGAAGCGCTCCGGTTACGGACGCGAGCTGTCGGATCTGGGGATCAAAGAGTTTGTGAACCAGAAGCTGGTGGTGGTGCGTAAGTAAGCAGCAATAAAAAACCTGCCAGTAGGCAGGTTTTTTAGAGATTATTGCACTTCAATTTTATCCCAGCCGCTTTTGAACATGCAGCTGTCTACGAGGGTCGCCCTGCGATCCTCATTGGCGTCTTCAACCGTGTAGCTCGTGGAAATATCCTTTTTCTTGTTCTTCAGATCCGTTTTTTCCGAGTCCGAACCGGTTACGACGTTATCCGGGGGCAGATCGATCAGCGCCTGCGCTTCACATTCCGTGAGCTTTTTGTTCATTTCAGCGTCGCTGACGCCCGGTTTCACCCATTTGTACTGGACGCAGCCGGTGAGCAGAAGCGTGAGGCTCAGAACGCAAAGCGCGGTAATGCGGTGTTTCATCAGAAGGTGACTCCACCGCCAACATACGCACCGTCAATCAGGGTGTGGCCTGGACGACCGTCTTTACCATCAACGCTCACGTGGCGGTAACCCACTTTCAGGGTCACAGGTGTAACTGGCGTCCAGCTTACGCCGCCGTTGGCTTCAACGTAGTTTTTCACGCTGTTGTTCATCCCTTCTGGTGCCACGTAGCCTTCACCATACAGATGAATGCTGTCGGTCAGGGCAACGTTTACGCCACCACCGATCGGGAACGCCACGCCGTTATCGCCTTTTTTCGGGCCGATATAGATAGCTTTTGCACCCGCGTTCAGCATGACCGGGCCAAGACCCAGGTTATAACCTGCACCCACACCGCCGGTCTGCGTACCGTCATCGGTGTTTTTCAGCCAGTTGCTTTCCACATACAGGCCGGATGAGGATTTACCCATCTCCAGGTTGAGGTTGGTAAAGTTTTTACCCTGCTCAACGCTGCCACCCAGAGCCAGTGCAGAACCCGATACAGCAGTCAACGCAGTCAGCAGAAGGATATTCAGTTTTTTCATCTCATATGCCTCGTCATCAATTTAATCTGGGCGCACCATAACAAGCGATGTTAATGACTGCAAATGTGATGAAAGTCGCCGTTTTATGCTGGTTTTGTTAATTTTTTAATTTGGTGGTGTTGCGAGAGTGTTGGGTTGCGAGGTCGTCAACGGGTAATGATTTGGCGTTTAGAAAGTGTTTATTTTTTTAGCTAAACATAATCTGAATGAGAGCAGAAAGAGTGGTTCGCAGCGAATTAATTGGGTTTCTAATAATTTCCAGAAATGTTTCCGCTGTTACAGATAACAACAGAGCTTTACATTTCTTTGGCGCTCCGGCCCGCGCAATGTTGCCATTCGATGTCATTTTCCTGACACGTTTCTTCTTTACGGTGTGAGCTTCACTTTATGGAAGCTAACAATATGAAAAGAAAAATTATTCCTGTGCTAATCGGTTGTGCGCTCTCTTTCTCTGCCCTCGCGGCGCAGCCTACGGCTGAGCGCTATGTCGTCAGTTTTCCAGAAGGCACACACGTGAACTACACCGGCGCGTTTGCCAGTGCATTCCCGAACGGCCTTCCGGTTGGGATAGGTTCTGGCCTGCTGTTCACCGGAAAACAGGGCGATGCCCTGACCTTCGCCACCATTACCGATCGCGGTCCGAACGCGGATTCACCGAAAGTGGGTAAAAACGAAGCCAAAATTTTCGTTACGCCAGATTTCGCGCCGCTGCTGATGACGATTCGTGTACAAAACGGCAAAGCGGAGGCCATTGATGCCCGTCCTCTGCATGACGATAAAGGCGCGATCAACGGTCTGCCGCTGGAAAACGACGTGATTGGATCCACCAATGAAGTGGCCTTCAGCGACACGTTAAAGAGGCTGAAGGGGGATAATCGCGGGCTGGATACGGAAGGGATCACCCCGGACGGTAAAGGCGGTTACTGGCTGTGCGATGAGTATGGCCCGTTTCTGATTAACATCGACAGTAAAGGGAAAATCCTGGCGATCCACGGTCCGCAGGCGGCGGAAGGGGAAAAAGCAATTGCGGGCGGTTTGCCAAATATCCTCAAATGGCGTCAGGCGAACCGCGGCTTTGAAGGACTCACCCGTATGCCGGACGGGCGTATTATTGCCGCCGTGCAAAGTACGCTGGATATCGACGGTAAGAGCAAGATAAAGGCGCTGTTTACGCGTCTGGTGAGCTTTGACCCGGCAAGCGGAAAAACCGCGATGTACGGTTATCCCATCGACAGCGCGGCCTACAGCAAAAACAGCGACGCTAAAATCGGCGACATCGTGGCGCTCGATAACCAGCACATCCTGCTGATTGAACAGGGAAGTGATAAAAACGACGGAATGCGTAACCTGATTTACAAGGTCGATCTCAGTAAGGCGAGCAACCTGTCAGGTTTCGACAAGCCGGGCGAATATCCGGAGTTTGATGATGAGAAAACCCTGGCACAGCGCGGCATTACCCTTGCGCAGAAAACGCAGGTTGTTGATCTGCGCGCCCTGGGCTGGCAGCAGGAAAAGGCTGAAGGGCTGGCGCTGATCGACAGCAAAACGCTGGCGGTGGCGAACGATAACGACTTTGGCGTGAAGGTGGCGATGCAACATCCGGTCGAGGGCAAGAAGCTCAAGGATTATCGGGTGAACGCGGAAGGAAAGCTGACGCTGGATGATAAGCCGGTTGAGACGACCCTCAGCGTGAAGCCGCTGGAGAAACCGGAGTCTGACAGTGAGCTGTGGATTGTGACGCTGCCGGAGGCGGTGAAATAAGTTTATCTCTTACCCCTCACCCTAACCCTCTCCCAAAGGGAGAGGGGAGGCTGGGCGGTTATCTCTTCAGCCCCGCAAACGCCGCCCGAATTTCCTCTTCCGGCAGCTGGATGCCAATAAACACCATCACGCTGTGCGGCGGCTCGTCGCCCCAGGGTCTGTCCCAGTCCGCGCTGTACAGCCGCTGTACGCCCTGGAACAGCAGGCGGTCTGGTTCGCCGTCGATCCACAGCATGCCTTTGTAGCGCAGCAGTTTATCGGCAAACGACAGCAGCAGGTTCTCCATCACGCGGGAGACCTCGCTGATGTCTACCGGGTAATCCAGCTCCACCACAATCGACGCCACGTCGTTCTGCTTATCCGCCATAAAGTGAAAACGCGGTTTTGAGGTGACATGCTCTTCCAGCATAAAACCGTTGGTGTTGAATAGCTGAGACAGGTCGATATCGCCGTGCGTCACGGTGTATACCGGTGCGCGGGCGTTGATGCGTGCCAGGCGCTCGCGCAGTTTAACGCTCTCGCCCGCCACGTCGGTTTTGGTCAGCAGGATGCGGTCGGCGTAGCCCACCTGAGACTGGGCGATGGTAAACTGGTTCATCTGATCGTCGGCGTGAACCGCGTCGACCAGGGCAATCACGCCGTCCAGCAGGTAGCGCTGGCAAAGGATGTCATGCGAGAAAAAGGTCTGAATAATCGGGCCGGGGTCGGCCATGCCGGTGCATTCAATCACCAGGCGGTCGAAGTGGATGTCCCCACGATCGCGGCTGTCGAGCAGGTCCAGCAGGGCATCTTCCAGTTCGTTAGAGCGGGTACAGCAGATGCAGCCGTTGGTCAGGGTTTTGATCTGCGTGGCGCGATCGCCAATCAGCTGGTCGTCAACGGAGACTTCGCCGAACTCGTTTTCGATCACGGCGATTTTGAAACCGTGCTGCGCGTTGAGAATGTGGCGCAGCAGGGTGGTTTTACCGGCGCCGAGGAAACCGGTCAACAGGGTGACGGCAATCGGGGTCATGGTCTCTCCTTTAGCAGCAGCGGACGCCGCCTTCTCCACTTCCGCCGTAGCGCGCTTCCTGACGCTCGCGGAAGAATTCAGTGTAGGTCATGTAGGGCTTATCCGGGTGGTTGGTTTTCATATGCTCAACGTAGTTGTCATAGTCCGGAATGCCAATCAGCATTTTCGCTGCCTGACCGAGGTATTTTTTTGCTTCGCCTAAGTTACCAAACATTGTGGATTCCAGACAGGAAAAGCCCCTCCCCCTAATCCTCTCCCCATAGGGGAGAGGGAACTTTTACACCCTCTCCCCTATGGGGAGAGGGCTGGGGTGAGGGGGATTAGTAGATTAATGGTGCGAAGAGGTCTTCACGCCGCCTTCCGGTACCGGCACGTACGGGGTCTCTTTGTCCGTACGACCTTCAGCGTTACGCACTTTCATCCAGGTTTTGATGCCGTAGAAGATAATGCTGTACACCACCACCAGGAACAGAATGCTCAGACCCGCGTTGGTGTAGTTGTTCACCACGATATGGTTCATGTTGGCAATCTGCTGGGCGGTGAGATCCGCGCCACCGGCGGCAATTTTCGCTTTGTACTGGTTAGCCATGTAGAAGAAGCCTTCCAGCTGCGGGTTGCTGCTGAACAGTTTTAGACCCAGCGCCCAGGTGGTGCAGAGCAGCAGCCACAGCGCAGGCACCACGGTGACCCAGATGTATTTGGTGCGTTTCATCTTCACCAGTACCACGGTGCCGAGTACCAGGGCAACGGCTGCCAGCATCTGGTTAGAGATACCGAACAGCGGCCACAGGCTCTTCACGCCGCCGAGTGGGTCAACAACGCCCTGGTACAGCAGGTAACCCCACAGGCCAACGCAGCCCGCAGTACCCAGCACGCCCGCCACCAGCGAGTCGGTTTTCTTCAGGAACGGCACGAAGTTACCCAACAGATCCTGCAGCATAAAGCGGCCTGCACGGGTACCGGCGTCCAGCGCGGTGAGGATGAACAGCGCTTCGAACAGAATACCGAAGTGGTACCAGAAGCCCATGTCTGCCCACGGCAATACTTTGTGGAACACGTGTGCAATACCTACCGCT
Source organism: Enterobacter cloacae complex sp. 2022EL-00981 (assembly GCF_028737495.1). Lineage (NCBI taxonomy): Bacteria > Pseudomonadati > Pseudomonadota > Gammaproteobacteria > Enterobacterales > Enterobacteriaceae > Enterobacter > Enterobacter cloacae complex sp. 2022EL-00981. The sequence goes on along the minus strand of NZ_JAQZRK010000034.1, from coordinate 5,105 downwards.
AGCGTCGGTGCGCCACCGGCGCGGTTCAGCACGGACGGTTCGCCGATGTCTTTCGCGGTCTGCATGATCTGCTCAGGCGAAATCACAAAGCCCCAGGAGCTGACGGTCGCCGCCGCGTGGGCGCTGGCGTCCTTCAACTGCGCCATAATCAGCGCCGCGTTGTCACCGCCCATCTCATGCAGGTTTGGCATGGTGATGCCCAGGCCTGCCGGCGGGGTGTTCATCGCGAAGTAAAGACCCGGTTCGATGATAGACGCAGCCACCAGCGCCATGATCGCCACGAAGGATTCCATCAGCATGGCACCGTAACCGATGAAACGCGCGTCGGTTTCGTTGGCCATCAGCTTCGGCGTGGTGCCGGAGGAGATCAGCGCGTGGAAGCCAGAAACGGCACCACAGGCGATGGTGATAAACAGGAACGGGAACAGGGCGCCTTTCCACAGCGGACCGGTACCGTCAATGTACTGGGTCACCGCTGGCATTTTCAGTTCAGGGTTGATGATCACAATACCGATCGCCAGCCCGACGATGACGCCGATTTTCAGGAAGGTCGCCAGATAGTCACGCGGAGCCAGAATCAGCCATACCGGCAGAAGGGCAGAGATAAACGCGTAACCAATCAGGGCAAAGGTGATGGTGGTGTCTTTAAAGGTCAGCGCCGGACCCCAGTACGGGTCGTGCGCAATCACACCGCCGAAGTAGATAGAGGCAACCAGCAGCACGATACCAATGACCGACACCTCGCCGACGCGGCCAGGGCGCAGGAAGCGCATGTAGATCCCCATGAACAGCGCAATCGGCACGGTAGAGCAGACGGTAAAGACGCCCCACGGACTTTCAGCCAGCGCTTTCACCACGATTAATGCCAGCACCGCGAGGATGATGATCATAATCAGGAAGCAGCCGAAGAGGGCGATGGTACCCGGCACGCGGCCCATCTCTTCTTTGATCATCTCACCCAGCGACGAACCGTTACGGCGCGAGGAGATAAACAGCACCATAAAGTCCTGCACCGCACCCGCCAGCACTACACCAGCGAGCAGCCACAGGGTACCCGGCAGGTAGCCCATCTGCGCGGCCAGTACCGGGCCGACCAGCGGGCCAGCGCCTGCAATGGCGGCAAAGTGGTGACCAAACAGCACATAGCGGTTGGTTGGCACGTAGTTCAGGCCGTCATTGTTAATGACCGCCGGGGTGGCACGCGTCGGGTCGAGTTTCATGACCTTCTGCGCGATGTATAAGCTGTAGTAGCGATAAGCCACAAGGTAGACGGAAACCGACGCGACCACGATCCACAGGGCGCTTACGTGTTCGCCCCGGCGTAATGCGACAACCGCCAGACAGAAAGCGCCGAGGATCCCGAGTAAGGCCCAGGGCACGTGCTTCAGTAGTTTTTTAGTATCCATAGTAAGACCTGGTTTTTTATGTAAAGAAAAAAGGGTCAGGGTTCGTTGTGAGGAGGTATTGAGTAATGCTGGAGCGATCGTGCCAGAAGCTTGCGCGCGTAAAGGGGAGAAATTGGGTGAGTGGTTGAAAGTGCCTGGTGAGCGGTCAAAGGGGGCGGTGAGTGGTTCAGGCTCGCCGCCAGCGGGAGAAATAATGTGATACAGATCACCCGGTTACCGTGGCTGCGCTCCCCGCCAGGTAGCCTTCCAGCGTTTTAACCAGCTTTTCCTTAAGCCAGGCTGGCTCCAGGATCTGAATGTTGGGTAACCAGTAGAACAGCAGCGGCAGGATCTGGTTTTCATGTGCTGCCTGACAGCGCAGCGTCACGCCGTCGTGTTGCTCCTCCAGCAGCTCTTGTGCCGGGAGGAGATCGCGGCGCAGGAAGTAGTGTGAAATATTATCCTTAATAAATATTTTCACCTCGAAAGTATCTTCCGATACCCACGGATCGAGGTTTTTTTCCAACAGCCCGATCACATTTTCGTCCGGCGTAAAGGTGCGTTTCTGAATATCAAGCCAGCGAATCTGACTCAATGAGAAGGATTTTAACCGGCTATTTTCGGTAGCTTGTAAATACCATATATTTTTTTTGTTAATGAGTTTATAGGGGTTAATCAGCCGGGTTTTGCCTTTATAAACGATCTGGCAAACATTACAGTTTTTAATCGATTTTTCAATGTTGGATAAATGGCGACGAATATCACGTTCCGCCGTGTGCTCCGCCTCGTTGGCGAGAATAAGAATATGATTTTCGTCAACGCGGTTTTCGAGTTTCTCCCAAAACTCCGCGTTTCTTTCGGGGAAAAAGCTATCAGCATTCAGGAAGTTAGCAAGGGTATGGTGTAATCCTTGTCCGCCGGGCGATTGCGCGGAATGGATCAGCCGATATAGCCCGTTTCCGGTATGTTCCACAATCGGGGAGAGCGCATTTAAATCCCGGTAGACGGTACGCTCGGTAATATTAAATTTCTCCATCAGCGCACTGCGGTTTATCACACCGTTTAAATGTAGCTCAAGGAGAATATCGACCAGACGTTCAGCCGAGCGGCTCCGCGTCGTTTTAGCCATAAGGTCTTCCTGTATATTAGGGTATGCGCTGAATGATGCGGGTAGCACTGACACAGCGTGTCAGTATTCAGGCACAGAAAATTTCTCTTATGGCTATATAACGGCGTGATTTAGCGGAAACCTTAGGAATTTTTGCAGAAAGGCGCGCTGGCCTCAGGAGGGCCAGCGCGAGAGGGGATCACACGGCTGCTTCCGGCTCCATCATTACCGGGTGGAAACGGCGTTTGAAATAGATCAGGCCGTGGCCCTCTTCACTGAGGATGATATTTTTAATTTCAACAAGATAAACCAGATGCGTGCCGATGGTTTGCACCTGACTTATCTCGCCTTCCAGGCTTGCCAGCGCCCCTTTCAGCACCGGTTGCGCCAGAGGACCTTTCTGCCAGCAGGAGAGGGTAAAGCGCTCCTCCATGGCCATCCCGGTCATACCGGCGAAGTGGCGAGCCATGATCTCCTGCTCGTGGTTGAGCACATTCACGCACAGTTTGCCGTTGCCCTGAAACACCGGGTTCATGGCGCTGTTGGCGTTGATACAGACCATGACCGACGGCGGGGAATCCGTTACCGAGCAGACGGCAGTGGCGGTGATCCCGCAGCGTCCGGCATCGCCCGCCGTGGTGATGACATTCACCGCGGCCGACAGGCTGGCCATGGCGTCGCGAAAACGCAGGCGTTGTTCATCTGAATGCATTGAAACCTCCCGCTGCGTTATTTCAGCAGCTTGTCCAGCATGTTGATATCGCTGTTGTTGTGCAGGTGTGGCACCGTCCAGCCGTGTTGGTCGTACTCAGACATGCAGCGGTCGACCATCGCCATCATTTTGTCCATGTTGCCGGAGCTTTGCGCCTGGCGCAGACACTGCAGGCGAATTTCGTCCTGGCTGCCGGAGTAGTTGATCTCATACAGCTCGTGACGGCCACCAAATTCGCTGCCGATGGCATCCCACATCAGCTTCAAAATCTTGATGCGTTCGACGTGATCCATGCCGTTGGAGCCGCGCACGTACTTCGCCAGATACTGATCGATCTGCGGGTTGTTCAGATCCCGTGCGCTGGATGGCAGGTAGATCAGCCCGCTGGTGACGTTGCGTTCGATGATGTTTTTAATCTTCGCGTAGGCCATTGGCGCCATCACGCGATAGGTTTGCAGCGCCGCGTGATCCGGCAGGTACGCACCGTTCACCCACGGCGTGGCTTCGTAACACATGGAGTCGCTCAGCGCCCAGAACATATTGCGCCAGGCGACCACTTCGCCGAGATCTGCCTGCACGCCGCGGAACTCCAGGGTGCCGGTACACTCCAGCGATTTTTTCAGCAGGGCGGTGATGAAGTCGAGCTTCACCGCCAGACGCACGCAGGCCTGCAGCGGGTACATGCGGGCAAAACCGCCTTCCATAGTCCAGCGACGGCAGCGGTCGAAATCGCGGTAGATCAGCACGTTTTCCCATGGGATCAGTACATTATCCATCACCAGGATCGCGTCGTTCTCATCAAAACGGCTGGAGAGCGGGTAGTCGTACGGCGAGCCGGTAGCGCCAGCCACCATCTCGTAGGAGGCGCGGGAGATCAGCTTCACCCCTTCGGCATCCATTGGCGCGACGAACATCAGCGCAAAGTCCGGGTTTTCGCCCATCACCTGCGCGGAGCCAAAGCCGATCATGTTGTAGTGGGTCAGCGCCGAGTTGGTGGCAACCACTTTGGCGCCGCTGACGATGATCCCGGCGTCGGTCTCTTTTTCCAGCTTGATATAGACGTCTTTCACCTCGTCCGCCGGTTTGTGGCGGTCGATAGGCGGGTTGACGATAGCGTGGTTAAAGTACAGGCCGGTTTCCTGAATGCGGGTATACCAGTTACGGGCATTTTGCTCGAACTGGCCGTAGAAGGCCGGGTTTGCGCCAAGCGCGCAGCCGAACGCGGCTTTGTAGTCCGGCGTGCGGCCCATCCAGCCGTAGCTCAGGCGAGACCACTCGGCGATGGCGTCTCGCTGCTGACGCAGGTCGTCGGCGCTTTTCGCCACGCGGAAGAACTTATGGGTGTAACCGCCGCTGCCGGTGTCGGTACCCCAGCACAGCGTGTCCTGCATGTCCGGTTTGTGCAGCGCGTCGTACATCTGCGCGATGGAGGCCGCCGCATTGCGAAACGCCGGATGGGTGGTGACGTCTTTAACGCGCTCGCCGTAGATATAAATCTCGCGGCCATCCTGCAGGCTTTTTAAATACTCTTCGCCGGTTAACGGGCGTTTGGTATCAGCGCGGAACTCTTCAGGCTTCATAGGGACCTCGTATCGGAATTGGTTTGTTAAATTTATGTTTTGTTTTTGTTGTTTAATTGAAGCGTGAGAGGGGCGGAACGTGAAGGGACGATTGGGACAACGGCAGGTACTTTTCGCGAGAGATCGCAGAGTGTGATTTCCCTCACCCTAACCCTCTCCCAACGGGAGAGGGGACGGTTACTCCCTCTCCCGTTGGGCTGAGGGATCCCCAGTAATATGGTCATGCAACCATGACCATATTACTGTACTCTTTTCCCAGCTTTTTCATCTCGTTAACTATATTCAGCCGTCTCACTTTCCCGGGCTCATGCCGGATGACT
>NZ_JAQZRK010000033.1:0-52317 GCF_028737495.1 Enterobacter cloacae complex sp. 2022EL-00981 | reverse complement strand
GGCAAAAACTTTTGTCAGCGCCCCTTTCCTTCCGTCCTTCGCCGTTGCTCCTTTGCCCTTTGCCGCGAGAGAACTCACCAGGGAGATGGACAACCATCACCACAGGAGAAAACCAGGATGCACACACGAAACGTCAACGTCAAAACCGCCGCTCAAGAATCTACCGGAAGATGTGATTCAAACCTCACCGTGCCCCAGTTTACAGATCTGTTTTGCTGGGTCCTGGCTGCAAGCGAAGGGGAACCACAACCGGCGATTTTTACACCGCCAGTGAACGCCACCGAGCTGACGTTAATTAATGACGAATGCCCGGATTATATCTCTGTATGGGTGGCTGAAGGTCGCCCGGTAGCAGCTGCAATGCCGCTGGATAATTTTTATCGCGTTATTTCTTCATCACTTACTAAATAATCAGGAGTCAATAATTATGGCCAGTTTCGCAAGCCGCTATCGTATGCCGTCGTCAATCCGTAAGGACCGCCCGCTGACGAATGATGAATTGCAGCGTATTGTTCCGAGCGCGTTTTCTGCTGATAAGCATGATTCTCGCTCAGAACGTTACACCTATATCCCGACCATTAATATTCTTGACCGTTTACGTGATGAAGGATTCCAGCCGTATTATGCAACCCAGTCACGCACACGTGACCAGGATAAACGTGACTTTACAAAGCATATGCTTCGCCTGCGCCGTCATGACCAGATTAACGGAAAAGAAGTACCGGAAATTATTTTGCTGAATAGCCATGATGGTTCAAGCAGCTATAAAATGATCCCCGGCATGTTCCGTCAGGTTTGCTCTAATGGTCTGGTCGCCTGGAAAGATTTTGGTGAAATCCGTGTGCCTCACAAAGGGGATATTGTTGGGCAGGTTATCGAGGGCGCTTATACAGTGCTGGAAACATTTGACGCGGTTATTGAAAATATCGATCTGATGAAAAGCATTCATCTCACGTTACCTGAGCAGCGCCTGCTGGGTGCTACGGCACTGGAACTTAAGTACGACGGAAAACCAGCACCGATTACACCAGAGCAGATTATTAACCCGCGCCGCGTCCTCGACCAGGGACAGGATTTATGGACCACATTTAACGTGGTGCAGGAAAATGTGATCCGTGGGGGTATCCGTGGCAGAACGGAAAAAGGAAAGCCGACCAGAACGCGCGAGGTCACCGGAATTGATGGTGATATCAAATTAAATCAGGCTCTCTGGAAAATGGCTGAGGAGTTTGCAAAGCTGAAGGCCTGAAAATTAATCCGCTCTGATGAGCGGCTTTTTATTGCGTGTTATTCAGTGATGCCGTCTCTGCCGTTTTCCCTGCATTTACCATTCCCCCGCTTTGATCAAGACGCTGAGAAAGGATCGTTTTTCTTGCCAGCAAGACGCGGTATATATTTTTAATATCTTCGGCATATGCCCGGCGCTGAGTGATGAGCTTTTTTGAGGGGCCGGTATTATACATTCCCACGCTGTCCCAGTTTTTACCATACGACCGGAAGTTGTGCGCCAGAACCCAGGCACCGGTATAGACACAGATACAGGGATCATTTAACAACCGGTCACGGGTAATATTAAAGTTTTTAAGCTTTCCATAATGAGAGCTGTTCACCTGCATCCCGCAGACATCTTCTGTCCCGTTCCTGTTTGATCCATTAATCGCACCTGCCCTGAGTCTGCTCTCCTTAATGGAAATTGACATCAGCAGGAGTGGATCAATTCGGTAGTCTTTTCCTGCCTGGTCAAAACACATCTGGGGAGCTGCGCCCGCCGAAAGTGAAACGGCCAGCACAGCAACGGGTATCAATGTTATTTTCATTATCTGGCCTTTTAACGAAATATACGCACGAATGGGAGCCGCTTTAAAAAATACCCCGCCCGATCGTCTTAATCAAGTTGATTCACTACAAACGCGCGTGAACGCTTTAAATCAGACGTCTTGGCACAGGCTCAAATAAACAAGTCAGCACCTGAGCAGGTATTCCAGAGCCGCTCTTTACTAACCTCTTAAAACATCACACCCCACGCAAGACTTCGTCTTGCAGATTTTTCCTTTAATTTCAGGTGCATGCCTTTAAGAAATTTGCGCATTTTTGGAATATGACCGTTTAATGTCGTACATACCGACACTACACTGTCGTATAATCCTGATACCTGTTAGTGTCGGTGTGTCTCACATGTATCGTACAATTGTAGATATGCTGTAATTACATTGAATTATATATCGCACAGTGTCACACTGTCGCACATCTTAGTGCTGGATTGTACTACTGTATAGAACACAGATTCGCAGCAGTATCAACCCATTACAGCCTTGCACAGCAATCTGGTAATCCACCAACAGGCCATACATAGTGTCGGTTCCGACACTAACTTAAAACAGGTAAGAAATATGGGAAGAGTCGGCATCTACCTTAAAGATAAAATTGAACGTGAAGTTCGCGATATTGTTCAACAAGACCTGCAGAACGGCGCTAATGCTGGAGAAGCAAACATATCAGCTACCTGCAACGAATTAATCAGGCTTGGACTGCTTGTTTATAAACGCGATGGCGAGGATGGCAATCAATTTGATATCGAAGGATATCGAAGAGACCTCATAAGAAAAGCAGCCGGCTCACGCGAAGGCACAGTTCTCATTGCCACCCTAATCGCTGAGATGTATTTAAAAATGACAGGAAAAGACGGCGAAGGTCGCCTGGAAGATACGCTTGATATGATTTTAAGTGGCATAAACACAGCCGAGGACGAAGCGGAATCAAGGCACTTCATCAACGAAAAAGAATAAATCTGCGAGCCGGAAACCCCGGCTCGCATCTCTCACTGAGACGGCTTTTCATCCCAGGGAAGGTCACATTTCTCCACCTCCCTTATTTTTTCCTTCAGGAACACCTCGAACTCCATGCAAAGAACTTTAAGTGCCTGCGCATCCTCGTTCTGGTCAAGTAACCTTTCCGTGAAATAACCCAGCGTATTCATCAAGCGGGTGAGCATTTCGTCATTCAGACTACGGTTATGCACCTTCGCCATTGCCCTGATTTCATCCGCAAGGTTCTCAGGAATACGCATGCTATATCCGGTTGTTTTACCCGGAAGCAAAATTCTTTCACCCTCACGCCACATCCACAATTGCTCTTGCTTGAGCGGGACATTAACTTCCTTCACAGCATCAACGGATTCACCATCAAGTAATTTTCCAAGCCATTCCTCAAATCTCACCGCCAGCGCAATGAGCCTCTCTCCTTCCGCTGTTTTAATCACAGGTTTACCCGGCTGATAATTCAGCGACAACAAAAGCCTGGCAATAATTTCCTCATTCACACTCCTGTTGCCAGCTCTGGCACATATTCTCAGCTCCATAAGCAGATTATCCGGAGCACGCAATCGCCACTCCACAGCTTCACCCGGCTGGAACTTACGTGGACGGCCGCGACCATCCCACATTTTCTCTTTAACTTTCATAGCTATAGATCCCGGAGGCCATTTCCGTACTTTCTGGTCAACAAAGCCTACTCACTTACATATTCGGATAAATCTGAATGATTCCAAAAAGTGTGACGTGTGTCACAGTTTTTTTTTTTTAGGGTCATGGGACAATTGCGCCCGCGTAAACAAGCACTTACGCGACTCACTTTTGTTTACTTCGGAGAAAACAAACATGTTAACCAAAGGCAGTGCCCTTAACGTCGGTAAGGGATGGGCGGTAGCGTCTTTATTCCGCAAAGCACGTGAAAATCGCCAGACTAAATTTTACTTAAAGTCAGCAGGCGCTTTTTTAATTGCACTTATGGTCACTCACCCGGCATTCGCTGGCGGCACCGACCTTCTTTCCTCACAGAACACCACGGTTAATTCCACCTTCGGTTCTGGCTCTTCATTGATTAAATGGTTCTACATTGCCGAAATCATCATGGGCCTGTTTATTTACATCAAGGCTCGCTCACCGCTGGTATTCGTCGGTATCGTAATGGCAATCATCTTTACCCGTGTAGCCTTCGGCATCGCGAGTTAAACGATGAGCGGGGAGGAGGATAAATACAACTTCCCGGAAACAATGAACCAGCAGGACCGCTATTTAGGTTTGCCAATTGATGAGTTAATTGTTACCGCACCCCTTATTGTTTTGGGGGTGCTTAACAACCTGTCAGTTGAACTTGGCGTTATAGCGGGAATCCTCTGGTTCATCGTCAGATATCTGAAAAAAGGGCAGGGGTCGTACTGGTTACTTAATTTCTGTTACTGGCACCTGCCATCACTTTTATTCAAAGTTACCTTTCGCCAGATACCTGATTCTAGTTTCCGGCACTGGAGGGCATAGTTTTCATGAAACTGAATATTAAAGGAGAGCGCGATAAACAACTCCGCTATGCGTTTATTGGTCTTTCAGCTTTAACTTTACTTATGGGGGCCGGTAACGTACTGACAGGTTCGCTTGCATGGTATTTTGCCACCACCCAGAAAACCATTACCACACCATTAACATTTAATCGCCCCTTCGCATCAGATTCAAAAAGCGTCGACGCCCCAGGCCTGACACAATTCGCCGCCTCCTTTATTTACTGGCGACTGAACGTCACCCCGGAAAACATCGACAACAACCAGAAAATGATTCTTGGATTCGTCCCTTCCGACGAACGGGACGAACTCAAGAAAGCTCTGGATATTGAAGCTGAACGCATCAGGAAAGCGGGCATTTCCACCCAGTTCGACACGAAAGAAATTCGCGTCATGGATGATGGCTCCGTGCAGTACAGCGGGGTTCTGAAGTCCTCCACCACTAACGGCGTAATCATCACGCCGATGAAAGACCAGGAAAAAACATACCGCCTGAAACTGAGCTATGAGAACGGTGTGATTAACCTCCACAGCTTCGAAGAACTCCAGCCGGTATCCACCACCAACTGACAGGACTGCCCATGAAATTTCGTATTTCACCGGCAGCTGCTGCTGTGTTTCTGGCAGCGGGATTATTTAACAGCGGCCTCCGGGCCGCTTCCGCACCCGCAGCCATTCCGTTTGAGAACGACGCCGCCTTTAACGTCACTCTCAGCAACACTAACCCGAGCAAGGTTGTTGTCGACGGAGAACTCATTACCAGCATCAGCGGACCAACCGGTGCCTATGACCAGAGCCAGACCGACGACGGAGCACTTATTCTGTCTCCACTTGTCAGCCAGAACTTCACGCTGTTTATTCAGACCGACCGCGGCTCATCCCTGAGTCTTAACATCAGGCCGCAGCCGGGGAATGGCAAAACACTGCGCTTCACCCCGATGTCACCACCACTTCGCAAGAACGACGATGCGAAGGCATGGGAAGAAGGACAGACCTACGAAAAAACACTGGTCGCGCTGTCACGCACCGTAGTCAACGGTCAGGTGCCGGATGACTATCAGGAGTATCCGGTCAGCCGCATGCCTGCATACACACCCGCCAGTGATGTACGCCTGACACCGGAACGCCAGTTTGTTGGTAACCACCTGCGCGTTGTGCGCTTCCGGATGAGCAATCCGGGTAGCATCACCCGCAGCCTGCGCGAGCGCGATTTCTGGCGCAAGGGCGTCCGGGCCGTGATGCTGTCGCAGAACCAGCTTTATGCCGGTGGCGAAGGCTACGCCTGGATTGTGTTTTCAGATGACGGAGACACCCGCCCATGAGCCTGAATAAAAACCTGAAAACCCGGCGCAAACAACTGGCCATTCTTGCCGCCGTTATCGTGGGAGGCGCCGCCGCCACGAGCGGCGTTATCTGGTACGGGCAACATCAGCAGGAACAGAAACACCCCGCGCCGGTCGCCACCCCAAACATGACCGGCGTGGTCACGGCAGCATTTAACCAGCAGGTTAATGATGCCGCACTGGCACAGCAGCAGGCCAAGACCTCCGCACTTGAGGACAAGCTCGCCACGCTCACCCAGCAGTTTGCACAGAACAAGCTCACCACCGAGCAACAACTGGCCAAAAAGGATGAAGAAATTCAGCGCCTGAATGACCAGCTAACGAAAGCCCCCGGCAGCAACACGACCACTGGCCAGCAGACACCACCTGCCGGCCAGAACGGAACACCACTCCCCGGTCCCGTTGCTGCCGGTCAGGCCCGACCTCCCGAATACACCGTGACCCCCACAGGAGCACCGGCCGCCACTGGTGTCAACATGGGGCAGGGCGCAGGGTTCTATCCGGGCGGCTCAGGCCAGCGTATGACGGGCGGGCTGTCGACCACAAAATTCAGCTATGAAAGCCTGAAGAAAAAGCCAACCAAACTCCCCTGGATTCCGTCGGGTTCGTTCTCCGATGCCATCCTGATTGAAGGCGCTGACGCCAACGCCAGCGTCACCGGTCAGCAGAACACCCAGCCAGTCACCATCCGCCTGCTGGGCAATATTCAGATGCCGAACAACAAAGAGTACAGCGCAGACGGCTGCTTTGTGGTGGGGGAAATCTGGGGTGACATCTCCAGCGAGCGTGGGATTGTCCGGACGAAATCACTCAGCTGCGTACTGAAAAACGGCAAGCACGTCGATATGGAGTTCGATGGCCACGTCAGTTACCAGGGTAAAGGCGGTGTTCGCGGCAAGCCAGTCATGCGAAACGGCATGATTGTCGGCTACGCCGGTGCAGCAGGCCTCCTGTCAGGTTTTGGTGAAGGCATCAAATCTGCGGCAACACCTTCTGTCGGCCTCGGTGCCACTGCTGATGTTGGAGCTGCGGATGTGTTTAAGCAGGGCTTTGGCGGCGGAGCCAGTAAGGCGGCCGACACGCTGAGCCAGTACTGGATTAAGCGCGCCGAGCAGTATCACCCCGTGATTGATATCGGCGCTGGTAACCTGGTAACTGTGGTCTTCCAGAAGGGCTTCCGCCTTGAAACCATCGAGGATGCCGATGACGCGAAAGCGAAAGAGGAACTGCAGAAAGCCGGCAACGCCGCGCAGAACGCCGTGACTCCTCAGCCTGCGAGCCAGACCACTGCATCCAGCACCACCTCAGTGGGCAATATCAACCCGGATGACGTTCTCCGTCAGGCCAGTCAGCTGCGCCTCGGTGACACCATCAACTGATGAGGGATGAAGATGGACGCACGAAAATTACTGTTTTGGGCAACAACCCGATGGAGGCCAGCGCTGACATTCATCGTTTCATGGTCCATTTTGTTCGCCACTCTTTACTCCAGTTTTAAGTGGATACAGCTGACCGGATTAGTTATCTGGCTGGCTGGAAACCTTTTTCTTGCTGAATCAATTCCCGGGGGCATGGTTTGGCGTACGCTGCACCCTTCCCCCTCAGCACCTGAAGAAAAGGAGGGCAAATGAAAACAACAGCGCAGGGGGACGGGCCAGACCACAAAGCAAAGGATGTGAACCGTCGATTAAGGATAACAGTTAACTGGTTCTATTCGATTTGCTGGGTTCTCTGGTGGGTGGCGGTGATTGCAATCATTATCAAAGGAGTACGGGAGGAATACGCATTTCGCATCTTTGGTGCAATCTTCATGGCCATCGTCCTGATTCGTATACGACCTCCCATCTGGCCAGATGACTCCGCCGAACCCCTCCCGGGACCAAACGACAGTGACCAAAAGGAGAGCAAATGAAGGGACCACGCATAGATGACCGTATCAATTTTCTGAGGGGTATTGAACGGGACTGGAAAGACTGGTCTGCAGGAAAAAACACAAAACCCCACTGGATATTTTTTGTAGGAGTATTAACCGCTACAGGGATGCTGATTTTTAGCTTCTGGTCAGGCAATCAGAGGCTTACCGTGGCTTCCTTTGCTATTGGACTAGCATTTATTCTCGCCGGATTGTTACAGCCTGGTGAAACATGGGAAGAAAAAATACAGAAGAAAATTCGGGCATATGAGCCGCTTGATATTGATGCCATGCGTACCCTGGCCGTCTCTGTTTTTCATAAGGATGAGTTGATGCAGGAAGAACTCAGACAGTGGCTGGATGCGGAGTTCAACGCCATTTCGGATGCCGTTCTTCGTGATGGGCGCCAGCCACATTCCGGCGACATAATTAACTGAGGAGACGATGCATATGTCGTATAAAACCAGGCTGGATGTTATCGAAGAAGACCTGAACAAATGGCGCACCGGGAAAAAGATTCACAAGTACCGGCGGTTTTTGATGCCCACAGCGCTCGCACTTCTGCCCTGCAGTATTTTTCTCTACGGTGTTTTTCATATTAAGGCTGGATTTGTCGTTCTGGGCTTCATGCTCGCCTTCCTCTTGTTCCGGCTCTTTACAGGAAAAGAAGATACCCCGGACACCTGGGAGGGTCGAATCAATCAGGCATTGCTGTCCTACAGCCCGATGAATCAGGACGCATTCGAAAAACTGTGCCGCACCGTAAATGAGAAGAGGGCAATAGAGCCTGATGACGTTGCTGCTTGGCTCAAGGACGAAAAAGAAGCACGTGCGCTTTTCAGGCGTCAGCGAGATGAACGGCAATCCTACAGCTTCACTAAATGGCTGGATAAACGGGAGCCCGACTAGAAAACCGAATGTAATGAGGAGGGTAAATGAAACGTACTGCCGCAGTTTTGTTGATGGCGCTTTCCCTGGCAACACCTGGCGCGGTGAATGCAGCTGCTGCAGCGGTGACTTTTAACCAGGCAGCCGCTGCTGCCAAAACAGAGATGGAGAATTCAATACAGCTTGAAGCTGTGGAGCGTGAGGCAACAGCCCACCCGGACGCCTGGAAAGCATATCTGCGTGTGTTGTCTGTCGTACCCCGCAATGCCCCCACAGTTCTGGAAAATCGTTACCGCAGCCTGGCTGTTTCACTGGCGCTGAAGGCGGCAATGGCATGTTCACCAGATGCTCTGAGGCTACTGGAGCGTAACGATGTGATTGAGTTTCGTGTACTCCGTTCATCGCTTGTCACAGCCTGCAGAACCGCCAGATAAGGAAGCCGGAATGCGTGATGAAGAGCGTAATAACAGCCTGCTCAGGAAAATGCGGATGCATATTGCTGAATGGGAGGCTGGCCGACCGACTCCGACAGCAAGCAGGTACATGTTTTTGGTGTTTATCATCTTTCTCAGTGTAGGCGGGCCGGTTCTTACGTACCACCCATCACTGTGGGCACTGGGTTTCCTGATTGTCTGGTTATTTCTGACCCAATGGATATGCAGGCGAATTGTCCCCCGCCACAACGAAAGCTGGACGGAGGTATTCGACAGGATGCTTTCTGCCTATGAACCCCTGAACCTTCCTGCCTGGGACTATCTGAAGCATCAGGCTGAAACAGAAGGCCTGACGGCCAGCAACATCAGAAACTGGTATCAGCTGGAAGCGATGAGTGTCTGGCCAGAAAAGAAACCTGACCTGAAGTTCCTCAGCAAGAAAACCTGTGTCGGCAGCAAAAAAAGGACGAAGTGAATGAAGCATAAAACGGCAATTACACTCTCTCTGGCCCTGCTGTTCAGTACCCCTCATCTTGCTACCGCCGGGATGACCAGCGCACTGGACTATTTATTTGGGTCTGCGACCGGGCGCGGTGAAGAAAGCTTCCTGGTAGCAAAGAAAAAGGCTCTCGCTGATAAAGACCCCTGGCATGCCTGGCTGGAATTGTCTGCCAGTGACCCGGGTGATATCTCCAGCGATATCCGTGAACAATACAGCGAGCTGGCAGCTTCACTGGTTCTGAGCGCAGCCCGGAAAAATAATCCGGATGCACTGGTTCTGGCGTTCAGCAGGGATGACGCGCCGGGGTTTGTTGAAAGCCGCCCTGAGCTCTATGAGCCACTCCTGACGCTGGCGGAAAAAGCAGCCGGCAGCCGGAAGGATAAAGAGTTGTTAATGGCCGCCGGAGACATACTGCAAAAAGGACAGTGGACAATCAAAGACAGCCAGCGCGCGGCGGGTTACTACTCAAGGGCCTGGCTGGCGGGAGAGAACAACGCACCTGCAAAGCTTTATTCCATCTACCAGGAACTGCAGGACCCTGGCAGCGCTTATCTCTGGCAGCTTCGCTGCATCGGTAACTGTCGTATCTGGCAGGATGAAAATTACTCTCCGGTGACCCAACTCCTGAATCCCCGCCAGATTCAGTGGATTCAGAAACAGGCTCGGGATAAGACCGTCATAACAGTTAACGGGCTGGCAGCCCTCAAGGAGCTGCGATGAACATAATGGCCAGACGCCTTATAGCAGCAGGCCTGACCGCAGGTCTTCTGCTCAGCACCTTAACTGCGCATGCCGGTAAAAGCCCGGGTTCTGGCTCAAGGTCTTTCAGCGCGTCCTCATCGAAAGGCTCTGCTGTGCGAAGCTCCCCGCGACCGTCAACATCAGGACCGATCACTTATAAAAGTGCTGTACCCGTGACGCCGGTCAACCGTTACAACTCGCGGACACCTGAAAAAGCCGGCAGCTACCGTTCCGTTTTGTCTCGAACGCAGACCCTTCCTTCAGAAAAGCTGCAGACAGTTATTCGGGAGAAAGAACGAAGCGGCCCGGGATGGATGGGAACCGCGCTGCTGGTCTGGTTATTAAGTCAGCACGACCTTTCCTCCTCTGATAAGGCGTGGGTGAATCAACAAATCGCGCAGGCAAAAAAAGAAAACCAGCAGGTACTGCCACCGCCTCCCGAACTGTCTGATGTGGCTTTTAACTGGAGTTATCCATCTGCATTTACTCCAGGGCAAAAGGCGATGATCGCCGTTAGTGCAAAACAGGGTCTCGCGGGTAAAGCGGTCCCCGTGACCTGCGTAATGAACGGCTCTTACGGCGTTAAGGACGGTGACATCACCCGCATGGAATGGACACCCGATAAGGTCATGACAGCAATTATGCGCTGTGAGGCCGGTGGGTTGAGTGACTTACGCATGTTTAGTGCCGGAGAGATGAAATGACGACGACTGCCAGAAAGTTTTCACTGAAAAAAGTCCTGTATGACTACCGCCATGTGGCTATTCCTCTCCTGGTTTATTCCTGCGAGTTGACCATATGGGCTGTTCTGAACCGAAACGGCATTGGTGAGTATGGCTGGCTGCACTGGCGCATCGCCTTACTTGTATGCCTGTTCCTGCTTGTGATTACCTCGGGAATATATAGCAGAAATGATATCGGGGATGCGGCCTTTGGTGTTATAGCACCCTGGCTCGTAATGCTCCTGGTTATCATCGTATACGGCTTCATACGGATGAGCCTGGACTTCGTGACAATTAATATGTTCTTCATTGGTGTGTTCTCCAGCGGAGTATTCCAGTTCTTTATAGTAGTCCTCCACGGCCAACGTAATTAATTTTGAACCAGAGCCTTCTCATTCGTTTTTCACCACAACCCTGAAATTCCAACCGGAGTAACTCCCATGAAAAAACTACTGGGTGCTGCACTGCTGTGCAGCGCACTGACCGGCTGCGCCGGTCTCAATTCTGATTTCGACTGCAACAAGACCGCGACCGACCAGTGCCTGACCACCGGTGAGGCCAACAAGCTGGCCGCTCAGGGTAAAAGTCTGGATGACCTGACGGCCGAAAAAAACGCAAAAAAGCCTGCGGGTGAAACCCTGCCGGCACTGCGCAATTCGGCACCGGTCGTGAATCCGTTCCGTCCTGTCTCCGTCGCAGCAACCGGAACCAGTGCCGCTAAGCCACTCACCACTGCGCCCGCGAAAACGTCCGGCTCACTGGTCACCCCGCTGGCCACGACCAGTCATGTGACCCCCGTGCCGGTTAACACGGCGGGCCGCGTTCCGGTTCAGCGTATTCCTGACGCCACGCAGCGCCTGTGGATTGCCCCCTGGGTGGACACAGACGACAACTTCCATCAGCCGGCAGTGGTCGAGTTCGTGAAGAACAAATCCCACTGGGATGAGAGCTATCGCGTTATCGGGGAGGGCGGGGAATGAGCAGCCACTACGTTTCCGGCCAGAACGGCGTCGACCATCTGGTGAAATCATTCACCCATACACGGAAAAGAACGGCGCAAATCACTGCCACACAGTCAGTCGATACCGACGATGAAACGCTGGCCGTTCTGAGCGTGAGCTGTGACTGGCAGATTAAAACTGTCGGTGATGCACCGCACACCGGGCAGATGAACGATGAAAAACTGCGTCGCCTGGAGTTAATCCGGGCCGCTGCGGAGGGTCGAAAATGAGTTTTGTCGACAACCTGATGGATATGCTGAAAAACGGGAAAGAGGAAGACGGTGCCGCCACGGCCCGCGAGAATCTTTCCCAGACGTGGGGCTACCCGTCCCTGGTTGCGGCACTGCCGTACCGGTATTACGACGACATCAATGAGATTTTCGTCAACGCCGGCTCTGCAGGCTTCATCATGGAAGCCGCCCCGCTGCCTGGCGCGAACGAACAGGTGATGGCCGCGCTTGATGACATGCTGCGCAAAAAACTGCCCCGCCAGACTCCCGTCACCGTCATTATGCTTGCCAGCAAGTGTGTCGGGGAACGTATCGATCGCGGTGTGAGTAACGATATGTGGAAAGGAGGGATGGCCGATCACCTCAATAAAATCACCCGCGCGTTCTGGCAGCGCTCTGCGCTGCACGGTCTGGCCAACGAACGCGAATACCCACTCTACCTGCGTAACTACCGCATCTTTCTTGTCTATGGTCAGCCGCTGAAGCGCGCCTCCCAGACACAACGGGTGATTGATGACCTGGTTCAGATCCGCAACACCATCCGCGTCTCCCTGGGCGCTGCGCGCATCGACAGCGTGAACGTTGATGTGAACGGCTTCCTGTCTGCGGTGCGCGAGCAGATGAACTACCGCCAGGAACAGGTACTGACGTCCTCCGGGGACTACAACGAGGATGAAAAGCTGAACCGCCAGGTGGTTGATCAGGGGATAGGGCTTGATGTTTATCCGTCGCATCTTCGGATGACGTTGCCCGAGACCATCGACGCGCGCGGGACACGGTTGCCGGCATCGGCATGCCGAATTATCAACATGCAGCTTGCCAAAACGCCTAAACGCTTCGCCCTGTGGCAGGGGGCGGACAATCTGCAGAACATTCGCTTTCCTGACCTCGGAATACCCTGTCCCTTTATGCTGACCTGGACAACGGAGCTGGAGGAGCAGACCAAAAGCCAGAGTGAGGCATTTCGCAAAGATACCGATTTGTCCAAAAAGGCCAACTCAGCCTACGCCGCACTTTTTCCCGGTACCAAAAGAGCCGCAGAGGAATGGCGACGTACCCGTGAACAACTGAACAATAACGAAATTGCACTCTGCAATACGTATTTTAACCTGACCCTGTTCGCGCCGGACAACAATACTGACGCACAGGCCTGTGAGCTGGCCGCCGTGAACGTGTTCCGCAAGAACGAGCTGGAGATGGTAACGATACAGTACCAGCAGATGCGTAACTGGCTGGCCAGCTTCCCGTTCGTCATGCAGGAAGGGATGTGGGAAGACCTGAAAACAACAGGCGCGACGCTGCGCGCCAAGTCATGGAACGCGGTGAGTCTGATGCCGGTCGTGGCAGAACGCCAGCTGTCGAATGTAGGTATGCCGCTGCCGACCTACCGCAACCAGGTCGCATTCTACGACATGTTTGGTGAGGAGAACGGCAGCACCAACTTTAACATCGCCGTGACCGGCACGTCTGGCGCGGGTAAATCCTTCCTGACGCAGGGTATCCTGCGCGACGTGCTGAATGCCGGGGGATACGCCTGGGTTATCGACATGGGTGACAGTTATAAAAACTACTGTCATCAGGCCGGCGGGGTTTATCTCGATGGCGCTAAACTGCGCTTTAACCCGTTCGCCAACGTCAAAGATATCAAGCACTCTGCTGAAGGGATTGTGCGTCTGCTGACGGTACTCGCCAGCCCGACGCAGCCGCTTGATGGCGTCTGCGAGGCGATCCTGCAGAAAGCGGTAATGGATGCGTGGGAGAAGAAGGCAAACAAAGCCCGTATCGACGACGTTCATAATTACCTGACTAACGAGGATGTGAATCAGGCGTTTGCAGACAAGCCAACCATCATCTCGCGCCTTGCTGAGCTGGCCATGCTACTCGATACCTACTGCACCTGGGGGCCGGACGGAGAATACTTTAATGCCGACACCCCGACGCTCGATGGTGAAACCCGCTTCGCGGTACTGGAGCTGCTGAGTCTGGAAGACAAGCCGAAGCTGCTCTCCGCTATCCTGTTCTCGCTCATTCTGGCGATTCAGGAAAAGATGTACCACAGCCCGCGCGACCTCAAAAAAGTCTGCATCATCGACGAGGCCTGGCGTCTGCTGGGTGGCTCCAACCCGCACGCGGCACGGTTTATCGAAACCGGCTACCGTACTGTGCGTCGTCACCGTGGCGCGTTTATCACTATCACCCAGGGTATCAAGGACTTCAGCGCCAGTAAGGAAGCGGAAGCCGCCTGGAACAACAGCTCCACCAAAATCACCCTGCTGCAGGATGCTAAGGCGTTTAAACAGTACCTTGCCGATAACCCGGATCAGTTCTCGGACATGGAAAAAGAAGTTATCCGTGGCTTCCAGCCCGCCCTGCAGACCGGCTACAGCTCCCTGCTGATAAACGCCGGCGAATACAGCTCCTTCCACCGTCTGTTCGTCGACCCCGTCACACGCGCCATGTTCAGCTCGCGTGGTGAGGACTTTGCCTTCATGCAGAAATTGCAGAGAGAGGCCGGGGCCACTGCTGAAGAAGCGGCATATCTGCTGGCGGAGAAGAAATTCGGCAATGAGCTTCGTGAACTTGAAGAATGGGTGAAAGCAGCATGAGTGAACAACAGGACAAGCCGTATGAAGGCGATACCGTCAACGATGGGGCAACGATCGCCAGCAAAACATCCCGCTGGGTTAAAGCCAGCATGCTGGGGCTGGCGGGACTTCTGGCCATGACAGGTGTGGCATATATGACGGCGAAAGCCGTCACCCCGGAGGTGGTGGTATTCGATATGAAGGGGACAGTCGACCTGTTTATGCAGCAGTCCGCGCAGCTGCAACTCGATGAAGACAAGGCCAGGGTGCTAACAACGCGTTTCAATTCCGCGCTGTCAGACAGTCTCGGTGAATGGCAGGCCTCACATAACGCCATCATTCTGGTTAAACCGGCGGTGATGAGCGACCAGCGGGATATCACGAATGAGATCCGTGCTGACATTGCGCGCCGCACTCAGGGGGGCCAGTGAAAAGACGACTAAAGCTGATGGGTATGATGCTGCTGATGCTCTCCGCCGGCAGCGGAGCGAAAGATCTCGGAACCTGGGGCAACGTCTTCGAGCCTGCAGAGCAGGACATGCTGGCGTTTATCCAGAATCGCCTGAAGGGAATGGAGCAGACGGGTGAACTTGACCGCCTGCGCAAAGAGGCAACGGAAAGAGTGAAGGAGCATGCGGTACGTCCGACGCCAGTGGAAGGGCTCACGAAAGCGAAGGAATACCGCAGCTTTGCCTGGGACCCGACATTTACCGTGAAGGAAACGATCACTGACATGCAGGGCAACGTGATCGCCCGGAAGGGCGATACGGTCAATCCTCTGGATAAGGTGCCCTTCAGCCAGGTGCTCTTTTTTATCGACGGCGATGATAAGGAGCAGGTGAACTGGACCCGACAGCAGCTCGCCGGTCAGACCAGCGTGAAGGTCATCCTGGTGAACGGCAACATCAAAGAAACCAGTGATGCGCTTAATGAACGTATCTACTTCGACCAGTCTGGCGTACTGACCCGTAAATTCGGTTTTGAGCACGTCCCCGCGCGGATCTCACGCGACGGCCGCGTGATGAAAGTGGAAGAAATTCCGGTATCAGGAGCAAAAAAATGAGTGCAACCACGTTAGGTGACCTGTTTCCCGAAATGCGTCAGGCGGTCACATCCCATCGCCGTTACGCCAGAAAACCGCGTACACCCGCAGAGATAACTCCGCGCATGGGAACAGCAGAACGGCTGAAGACGCTGTACCCCGAAATTGACTCCTGGCATCCGGTACTGGTGACCAAAGCCTGGCTCCACTGGTGTGAGCAGAACCAGCAGGACAGCCGGGAGCCGTCGAAACGTGATGAACGTTTCCCGGACTACATCATCCACCTCTTACTGGAGAACATGCGGGCCGAGGACAGCGCGAAACGTAAAAAAAGGCCGTCTATGTCTCTTTCTGAGCGCCTCGACAGGTTGTTCGCAGGCGAAGGGCAGGAGAACGCAGAATGTCACTGAGACACAATACTGGAACCAAAGGCAGTGAAGAGGAAGTGAATCGCCTCTGTCAGCTGTACCCTGAAATTGCATCATGGCAACCGGCGCTGATCACCGGTGCCTGGAATCAGTGGCGCGCTGAGAACCCGCATCTGCCGGCGATGCCGGAAAAACGTGACGAGGCGTTTCCCCTGTACCTCGTCAGGCTTATCCGCAACAGAATGGAGGAGATGAACGCATGGCGTTAATCAGCTGTTTCACCAGTCCCCAGGGACTGCAGGGGATGCTCACCTGTTTGCGCGATACTGAGGGCATGACCGGTATTCTTGTCGTCGTTGCGCTACTCGCTGGCTGGATTGCTGTTCAGTATTTTGCAGATGCACGGCGTGTACGTCAGGCGTGGGAGAGCAGACCGGGATTACCTGTCCCTCTGGCGCAATTTGGCAGTGCCCGACATGCCGATGCGGTTCATGCCTTTGCTAACCGGGAATTATACCAGGCGATGCTTCGCGGGCTGGAAAACGGTCTGACTGAAACGGGCTACAAACTGACGCGTGATAGATCCCGGCGTGTGGTGGCAATACCACTGGAACACAGACTGACGATCAGTCGCTGGGTTTTTCGGGCGCGGCAGTGGTACACGTCGCCAAGAATGTCTGAACAAAGGACGAAAGACATTGAAGATGACGCGGTGAACGACGGGTACGCTGGCATGCTGCTCAATGTACTTATCCGTGGATGTGCTCATGAGGGCTGGTACATTACAGAACCGGTACCAGAATTCACCCCGACATCCTTTCCGCTAAAACAGGTATCCATCAATGTCAGGGCCACACAGGCTGTACTGACCAGAGATGTGGTGAGCATCATCAATGACGTTGCTGGAAAAGTGAGAATGCAGCCATCTTTCCCCCATCACCCGACGTGTACTGTCGCTGACGTGGTGAACAGCGGGCTGAATTATGAGGTCCGGCAGCAGGAGATTGACGAGCCGCCTGGCTGGTTTAATTCTCCTGCGGGATGTGAGCTACCGGACGATATCACCGAAGGACATTCTCCACTCTTCATGACATCTGGACACCGGCATTTCATTGTCCGGGTGCAGGGAGGGAGATTTTATACACAGGGTACGCTTGCTTTCTTTATAGAGCAGGCCGCACACAGGATTGCACAGGGTGAAGTCAGCGGAGCGTGCTACGAAGATGACAGCGGCTATGCTTTTGCCGTGACGCCTGCAAAAAACACGCCCTGATACAACCGCGCTGCCCTTCAGGATGTTCGGTGCTCACTGCGTTGCGCTCCGCCTCAGCCTGAATGTCATCCCGGTTTCCGATTAACCCCCGACCAGGTAACGCCATGAAAAAAGACCCTGATACTGAAAAGGGCCGGAATGTTACAGCCGTTCGTCATGATGAAAAATCGGCTTTACGGCTTAAGGCCATTCTCGCAGAAAATCCCCTTTATTATCCCTCAATCGTGTTAAGAGCAGGCCTGCTGGCTCTTGAGGATATGTCCAAAGAGCAGCGGCTGACATTTATCATGAAAGCGGCTGATAAAGCGAAAAACCACTGACCATTTCTTAAGCCCTCCCGCCGTCCGGTGGCTGCGGCACGCCCGGAGATACCCCATGACTCACCCTGAAACGCTCAGGCCGGTGACGGTTACCCGTGACCGCAACGGCTTCTGGACGCACCCTCATTATTTTGTCCCCGCCAGTGATGAGGCCACGCAGACTGAATTTGGCGACTGGATGCGACAGCACAGGCTGACCTGCGCCACCCGCTGGATGGAAAATGACGCGCCTCCCCATGTTATTGCGGCCTGGGAAAAGGGCATACAGGACGTCAGTGACTGGCATCCCTCAGCGCCAGAGGGCGAGGGCTGGTTCATCGGCTCCATTCATGACACTGAGGACGGCCCGGTCTGTGTGTGGCTCCGGGAGGTGAAATGAAGCACTTTTCATGGCTGGCCGGTGTGTTGCTGGTTCTTATTTCCTGGATGCCATCCCAGGCAATGGCCGCAGCCAGTAATGCCGGTGACGGCAGATGGGTGAATCCGATCACGGACGTTTGCTGGAAGTGCCTGTTTCCAATGACGCTCGGTAATATCCAGCTGGCATCCGGGCCACAGAAAGACACGTCCAACCCGTCTTCACCCATCCAGATTTGCCCGGTGGGGATTCTGTACCGCATCGGTCTGGCCATCGGATTCTGGGAGCCGATGGCCATGGTGGACGTGACCCGTGAGCCGGGTGTCATGGTTAACATGGGCGGCTTTAAAATCGATCTCGGACGAACGGGTACGGGAACCGCAGGGCAGAGTGACCGGCCCGCTGCAGGTACGTTCTACCACGTCCACTGGTATAAGTACCCGCTCATTTTCTGGCTGAACATCATCACCAGTCTGGGCTGCCTGCAGACCGGCGACATGGATATCGCCTATCTTTCCGAAGTCGATCCTCTCTGGAATGACAGCACGCTCTCAATGCTGATCAACCCCGAAGCAGCACTGTTCGGCAACCTGATAGCTCAGGGCGCGTGCGCAGCTGATGCCGCCGCCGCTTCAGCGGGGCTGCCGCTCTCGCCGTTGTTCTGGTGTGCAGGGAGTCAGGGGTCAATGTACCCGCTGACGGGCTATACCAGTGGTGAGTTTTCTCCGCTTGAGGCCTCTCTGCTGGTTGGCGAGCGAATGGCATTCAAGATGCATCGAGAGGGGCTGGTCTGGAATTCTATTGGTGCAGATAACGCAGTATGTAACCAGTATCCGTCTCCGATCATCCCGAAAGAACGATGGCGATATCAGATGGTGAACATGTATCCCGAGACGAACAACTGTCATCCCTTCGGGGCCAGTACGCAGCTGTGGGGTACAAAGCACAATTCCCCGTCCTCCAAAAAGAACTTCGGCTATCTCTTCTGGCGCAAACGTAACTGCGTCTTCCTCTAAGGACATGACAATGAAAAACGCTTATCTCCGGGCGCTGACGATCGGCGTCCTGATTGCTTTCGCGCCGCTGGCTCTGGCGAGCGCCCAGCCCGATATTTCCGTTTCCGACCATAGCTGGATCAAAGGTCAGCAGGACGCGCTGGCCGCCATGAAGGAAGACCTGCAGGGCCATCCGGCAACAGATTGGTCTGTGTTGCCACAGCGACAACAGGATCTGATTAGCCGCCTGCAGGGCGATATCGCCGCGCAAACCAACGCGATGGGGGAAAAAGACACGTTCCCGGCTATTTACTTTGTGAGCCTCGGTATTCCGCGCGAAGGTCTGCTGTCCATGCTGAAGGCTGCCCGTCGTTTCAACATACCGCCAACGTTGCGTGGACTGGTCAATAACGACATGCGACAGACTGCGGCGGCCATGTTTGAGCTGAATAAGGAGGACAAGGACGCCGGCGTACAAATCGATCCAACGTTATTCTCTCAGTACAACATCACCACGGTGCCCGCCCTGGTGGTGACCTGCCCTGGCCATCATGACGTTATCCGGGGAAGTCTGCCCCTGCAGCAGGCGCTGGAAAAGGTGGCAGAAAGCGGTGATTGTGCAGCAACGGCCCGCCATCTCCTGGAGGCTGCCAGATGAAAAAACTCCTTTCAACGATGCTGATGCTTTTCCCGCTCCTGGCTGGCGCAGCCGATCCAGCCTTTGAGGCGGGTGCGAGTTTTGGCAAGGGCAATGCCTCCGCCGGCACGGGGGTCCTGAAAAATCCGGGTACCGTCACAGGAGCAATACCAGGCTATACCGCTAACCCACCGGAGAAAGGGTATTACGGCGGTGTGAATGGCGGCGATGGCGGACTGGCAAACAAAGGGCAGGCGGCCCTGCAGGGAAATGATGCGGCACAGTCGGTGATCAGTTCCGGTACCAAAAACCCGGCCCCCACAATTGACCCGAACGCCCCCTTTATTACCATCGGAAAAAATGCGGAGGGTACGGCAGGCGGGATCATGAATGGCACCAGTCAGCAGTGTAAGGAGACGACTGTATCAAAATCGACGTTTGAGAACTTTACCTGCGATCGGGATGTGGCCACCATCCAGACGTGCGGAAGAACAGCCAGTATCACCGGGCATTATGAGGATAACTACAGCTATAAGACCATCACCATTGATTCAGACAATCTGGACGTCAGCAGCCCGGAAGTGTCGTACAGCATGCCGGAAGGAACGGTGTATTCAGCGACGATGAATTACACGTTCAAGAAACATTTAGCGTTCAGCAACGATCTCTGGTTCCTGAACATTACGGCTCTCGGTTCACTGATGACGATGTACGAAACCTCCGGGTCGTATGACCTGCCCCCGGGTAAGAGTTTTACCGAAGGAGAGAAGCTGACCATCACGTTTAATAACAGACAAAAAGTACCCGAAAGGGTTGCCAGTATCTGGGAGATGGGTAAAACCAACCATATGTACCATTTTGTCATCACCATCGTTTACCGTACCGGTACAAAGGTTTGGGTTCCGCAGACGACCTGGACTGAAAGCTGTGGTTTTGACAAAAAAACGGCTCTGTCCAGTGCTGGCAGTACCTGTACTGAGCCTGGTGGCACCCGTACGGTAATCGTTGACGGCAAGGAGTACAGCCAGACAAACAGTTGCTGGGCCTGGTCGGATGAATACGTGACGGGTACCAGTTCCCGGGGAAACTGCGGTTCACTGATGGATAATCCCGCCTGCACACTTTCTTCACATACCTGCACAACAACGGAATCCGGGGTATGTACTCACCAGTCGGAAACGTATCAGTGTCAGAAAACGTGGTCATCCAGTGGTCTTGTCTGCGGCGGGGAATACATCTGCAAGTCCGGGGCCTGTGATGAGACCAATGGTACCGGTGATAACGGGTTTGATACGGCAGTGGCCAAACTTGCGGGCCTGGCCTCTGCGGCAGAAGATGTCAGGGATCAGAACAGCACTATAGATGTCAGAGCGTTCACGGGTAAGGCCATGAGCTGCCGCAAGGCGTTTGCTGGCTTCTCAAACTGCTGTAAGGACTCAGGATGGGGACAGGATACCGGGCTGGCAGCCTGTAACGATGATGAACTTGCTCTCGGTAAGGCGAAAGCCAAGAAGATAACCGTTAGCGTGGGTGAACGTTGCGACCGTAAGGTGCTGGGAGCCTGCATTCAGAAAAGTAAGGTTTACTGTGTGTTTGACGGCAAGCTTGCCCGCATCATTCAGGAGCAGGGGCGTCGCGACCAGTTAGGTGTGAAGTTTGGCAGCGGTGACAGCCCGGACTGCCGGGGGATCACGGTTCCGGAACTGCAGAGTATCGACTTCGACAAAATCAACTTCTCTGACTTCTACGAGGATTTGATGAAGAACCAGAAAATCCCCGATACCAGCGCGCAGGTCAAGCAGATTAAGGATCGCATCGCCGCGCAGGTGAACCAGCAGGGAGGTGGCAAATGAAGCGTGTCCTCTGTGGCCTGCTTATGGCGCTGGCGAGCCATACGGCACTGGCCGATGAGATTGTGACGCCGGCTGAGCCGTTCACCGGCTGGTCCTGGTACAACGAACCGAAAAAGCCCCCTGAGCAGCCCCGGAAACCGCAGCAGCCAGCACCGCAGGCCATTCCGGATCTCAGCAAAATGTCCCCGATGGAGCAGGCCAGGGTGCTGAAAGGGTATACACAGGAGGCGCTTAACCGCGCTATCCTGTACCCCTCAAGGGAAAACACGGCGACGTTCCTGCGCTGGCAGAAGTTCTGGACGGACCGGGCATCGATGTTCAGCCAGTCCTTTGCGGCGGCGCAGCTGAGCCATCCGGACCTCGACTACAACCTGGAGTATCCGCACTACAACAGCATGGCGCCGTTTATGCAGACCCGTGACCAGCAGACGCGGCAGAGCGCCGTGGAGCAGCTTGCGCAGCAGTACGGTCTGTTCTACTTCTACCGGGGCAGTGACCCGATTGATGTGCAGATGGCGGGCGTGGTGGCTGACTTTGCGAAAACCAACGGGATCTCACTCATTCCGGTCTCGGTTGACGGACAGGTGGCGGCCACCCTGCCGCAAAGCCGTCCGGACACCGGACAGTCCCGGTCGATGAATATCACGCACTTTCCGGCGCTCTTCCTGGTTGACCCGCGCAACCAGAACTACCGTGCCCTGTCCTATGGCTTCATGACCCAAGATGACCTGTCAAAACGATTCCTGAACGTGGCCACCGGCTTTAAACCCAATTCCTGAGAGCCTTTTATGACAAAAACACTGTTTACCCTCATCCGCGATGCAGGGCGGGCTGCCCTGTATTCCTTCGTCCTCGGCCCGGCACTGGTGCTGTATGTGTTTGTGATGCTGGCGGCATCAGACGGCTCACTTTCCCGGCAATTCCTGACGACCTTTCATCACCTGACTGAGGGTGCGCCTGCCGGCAAGGTGATGGGATGTGTTAATGAACATGAGATGGCAGGGCGTTTCTCGCCACCTGAACCCGGGGAGTCGTTAAAGCCCGTGCCTTCCGTTTTAGATAAAGCACCGCCTGAAGTGTTATGTCAGCGCGGGCCCGTTGACAGCGATTCATGGGTGCGTTCGGTTGATGCAACGTTGCGCTACGTCTGGATGATGTCCGCTATGTTGGGCTTTGGATTGTGGTTTGTTTTATATGGCCTGTCCCGGGCCGCTCAGCGTCGCATTTCACCAGACAGACATTCGGTTCTGGTACGGCAGAACAAGGAGACACAGGAATGAAACCAACTCTTCTCGCAGGACTGATTTTCTGGGGCACGATGGCGCGCGTACTGAGCGAGCTGATGACCTGGTCCGTGGAACATACACAGCAGGGCCTGCTGTGGCTGTGCAATGGGATGTGGGCCGGGGCGGCTGGCATGGTGATTTATGCCGGTTATCGCTGGTACCGAGACGAAAGAGGGCAAACGCATAAGGAAGGCGACCATGAACATTAAAACCGGACTCACGGCTCTGTTGATGTGCCTGCCCCTGCTGGCGAACGCCGGGGCGCGCGAGGAGTTAATGGCGCTTGAAGCGACAAAAACGGCCTCAACTGACGCTGCAGCCGTCACCGCCTCCTCCATTCCGGTACCTGCGCCGGCCAGCCTGATGGCGCTGCCGGACGGACGTCAGGCTAACATGAAAGATTATGCCGTGGTGCTCTTTATGCAGGCACACTGCCAGTACAGCGCGAAGTTTGACCCTCTTCTGAAGGGCTGGGCCGATGAGCATGCAATTAAGGTCTATCCGTACACCCTGGACGGTGGCGGCGATATCGCCTTTCCGACGCCGATGATCCCGCGCAAGAGCGATCTTAAATCGCCCATTGCAGACGAGATTGTGACCTTCTTCGGAAACGGGCTGCCGATTGCGACACCGACGGCCTTTATGGTCAACGTCAACACCCTGAAAGCCTACCCGCTGACCCAGGGTGTGATGGACATCCCCGCTCTTGAGAGCCGTATGGCCAGCCTGATTCAGGCTGACATGGACAACGTCGATCCGAAAACGCTGCCGCCCATGCCGGCAAGCGCGCAGGTCACCCCTCAGTAATACAAACGGACTACAAAATGACGACAAATACGTATGCGTTATCGCGTACCGAGCGCGTGTGGCTGTTATTCAGCGTGACGCTGCTTGTGTCCGCAGCATTCTATGGGGTACTGGCCCACCGGGTGGTCAGCGTCCTGAACCGTCCTGAACTGACAACCTGTCTGCAGGACTTTCCGGTGCTCCTGCTTATCTCGCTGAGTATCGGATTCTTTTTCACCGTCACCGGGCTGTACGTCTGCCGGCAGACCCTGGTCAGGAAACCCCGGGAGGAGATTGCATGAGGCACATCAGACTGAAGACGTTTATCCGAAACCAGGCTATCGGGATACTGAAAGACAGTAGTGAGGATACGGAAACCCGAAAATGGACGGATTTGTTAACCCTGAAACTGTTTTATGCCTTAATTTTTACCGCCGTAGTCGAAAGGGTATATGTGAAGTGCGCCATCACAACGCTCAGTACGATGTCCGTTGACCGCGCCGAACAGTTTACGCTCTCGCTTCTTATCCACTATCCGCAGTACCTGTTGTGGGGCGTTATGGCCGCGATTATCGCGCTCATTGCGGTGAATTTACTCGTCTGCAGCTGGCTCTGTCTGGCCTCATATCTTTGCTGCAAACTGAACCGTGCTGACATCCCGGCAGGCAAGGATACGCAAGCTGTGGAGGTGCCTAATGATTAAGGCGCTTATTACGGCAGGGATTGTGTTCTTCTCAGGTCTGGCAGCGCTGCCTGCTCAGGCGGACGTCAATGGTGACCTCAACGGCTTCTTTGGCAAGCTGGGCTACAGCGGCAACGTCTCTCAGGCGCAGGCCTGGCAGGGGCAGGCGGCCGGGTATTTCTCCGGCGGGTCAGTCTACCTGCGAAACCCCGTCAAAAACGTTCAGCTGATCTCAATGCAGCTGCCGTCCCTGAACGCCGGCTGCGGCGGTATCGATGCCTACCTGGGGTCATTCAGCATGATCAGCGGTGAGGAAATTCAGCGATTCGTGAAGCAAATCATGAGTAACGCGGCTGGCTATGCATTCGACCTGGCACTGCAGACGATGGTCCCGGAGCTGAAGCAGGCGAAAGATTTCCTGCAGAAGCTGGCCAGTGATGTTAACTCCATGAACATGAGTTCGTGCCAGGCCGCTCAGGGCATCATAGGCGGGTTGTGGCCCGTAACGCAGGTGTCACAGCAGAAAATCTGCCAGGACATTGCCGGCGAAACCAACATGTTTGCTGACTGGGCGGCCTCCCGCCAGGGCTGCACCGTCGGAGGACAGGGGGATAAAGTCACGGCCAAAGCCGGCGATGCAGAAAAAGACCAGGTACTGAAAAACAAAAACCTTATCTGGGACACGCTCAGTAAGAACGGGCTGCTTGGTAACGATCGCGCCCTGAAGGAGCTGGTCATGAGTACTGTCGGCTCTATCATTTTCAACAAAACCGGAGACGTAACAATCCTGACGCCGCTGGTCGATAACCGCGACCTGATTAAAGTTCTGATGCGCGGGGGAACAGCGAAGGTCTACGGGTGCGATGAGGCAACACTCTGTCTGGGGCCTGTCGTCACTAACCTGACGATTACTGAGTCCAACGCTCTGGTCACACTGGTCAAAAACCTGATGCTCTCGATGCAGAACAAACTTGTCGATGACAAACCGCTGACCGATCAGGAAAAAGGCTTCGTGAACACCACCTCTGTGCCGGTACTGAAATACCTGACCAACGCCCAGAGTATGGGGATGAGCGCTACGTACCTCCTGCAGGTTTCCGACTTCATCGCGCAGGACCTGATGATCCAGTACCTCCAGGAACTGGTGAAACAGGCAAGCCTGTCTCTGGCTGGTAAGAACTTCCCGGAAGAGGCCGCTGCGAAGCTGCGCGACAACATTATTCATGCGCAGGGACTGCTGGCCGACATGAAGCTGCAGTCTGCGGCAGACCAGAACGCACTGGACGGCATCGACCGCAACATGCAGTACCTGCAGCAGCAGGTGTCCACCATTGTTTCAGGCTCCTATCAAAGCAACTATCACTGGGGTGATCGCTGATGCTTGAGATATACACCATTTATGGCGGGGGAATGTGGAAAACGGCGCTGGACGCCGTTGTCACCCTTGTCGGTCAGAATACCTTCCACACTTTAATGCGTATTGCCGGCACCTTCGGGGTGCTGGCTGTATTGCTCACTTTCATCAAACAACGTAACCCGATGGTCTTCGTCCAGTGGCTGGCGATCTTCATGATCCTGACGTCCATCCTGCTGGTACCGAAACGTTCAGTACAGATAATTGACCTCTCAGACCCGGCTGCGGTGTGGAAAACCGACAATGTACCGGTCGGTCTGGCTGCCATCGCGTCACTGACGACCAGCATCGGTTACAAAATGGCATCGGTGTACGACATGCTGATGGCCAGGCCCGACTCGGTAACCTACAGCAAGACCGGTATGCTGTTTGGCTCGCAGATTGTGGCGGAAACCAGCGACTTCTCCACGCAGAATCCGGAGCTGGCACAGATGCTGCCGGACTATGTGGAAAACTGTGTGATCGGC
Source organism: Enterobacter cloacae complex sp. 2022EL-00981 (assembly GCF_028737495.1). Taxonomy (NCBI): domain Bacteria; kingdom Pseudomonadati; phylum Pseudomonadota; class Gammaproteobacteria; order Enterobacterales; family Enterobacteriaceae; genus Enterobacter; species Enterobacter cloacae complex sp. 2022EL-00981. The sequence goes on along the minus strand of NZ_JAQZRK010000033.1, from coordinate 26,145 downwards.
GATATTCTGCTGAACGGTAAATACACCATCAATCAGCTGCTCAATTCCACTGACCCGCTGACGCTGATAACCAGTAACCCAAGCCCGCTGCGGGGCATCTTTAAGATGACCTCCACCTCGCGTCAGTTCCTGACCTGTCAGCAGGCGGCAACGGAGATACAGAAGCTGGCGAATACCGACGTCAATCCGGGCAGTGCGACGTTTACCTGGCTGACGCGGAAGGTCTTCGGCAACAAGCTGAATGGCGCCTCGCTTCTGGCCAACGCTATGGGTGAGAGCTACGGTTACTTCTACTCCGGTGGCATGACAGCCGCGCAGATCATGAAGAATAACATTACCAACAGCGCAGTCCGGCAGGGGATAAAAGGCTTTGCGGCGCGCTCATCCGATACGGCTAACCTGCTGAACCTGGCCACCGAGAACGCAGCAACGAAACAACGCCTGAGCTGGGCAGCAGGTAACGAACTGGCCACCCGTACACTGCCGTTTGCGCAGTCCCTGCTGATGCTTATTCTGGTGTGCCTGTTCCCGCTTATGATTGCGCTGGCCGCATCAAATCACACTCTGTTTGGCCTGAACACCCTGAAAATATACGTTTCCGGGTTTATCTATTTCCAGATGTGGCCGGTGATGTTCGCCATCCTTAACTATGCCGCCAACTACTGGCTGCAGAGTCAGTCCGGGGGCACGCCTCTGGTGCTGGCCAACAAGGATGTGGTGGCACTGCAGCATTCGGACGTGGCGAATCTGGCAGGGTATCTGTCGTTGTCCATCCCGGTGCTGTCGTTCTATCTGACCAAGGGTGCTGCGGCTATGGGCTCTCAGGTAGCAGGCAGTGTCCTCAGTTCGGGCGCATTCACTTCTGCCGGTGTGGCAGCGACCACGGCGGACGGAAACTGGTCGTTTAACAACATGTCGATGGACAATGTCAGCCAGAACAAGATGGATACCAACCTGATGCAGCGTCAGGGCCAGCAGACGTGGCAGGCAGATAATGGTTCAACCCAGACCCAGACGGCCGGTGGCCACACGGTTATCGACGGTTCCGGTGCAATGTCGAATTTGCCGGTGAACATGAAGCTCAGCCAGTTGGCCAGCAGTGGTTTCCAGGAGTCAGCCCGTCAGTCGCAGGTCCAGGCACAGACAGCTCTTGATGGCTACAACCACAGCGTTACCAGCGGCTGGTCACAGCTCTCTCAGCTTTCTAATCAGACAGGTACCAGCGACAGCCTGATTAAAGGCAGTGAAAACAGCCAGGCCACAAACGCGACGCGCGGTGCCAGTATGATGATGTCTGCTGCAGAGAATTACGCGAAGGCGAATAATATCTCTACGCAGGAGGCTTACAACCAGCTGATGTCAAAATCTGTTGAAGGCAGTGTTAATGCTGGAGCAAGCGGTAAATTTAACACTGGCGATCAGGCATTTGGTAAAGTAGGTAAATGGGCTACCGGGGTGAGTTTTGAAGCGCATGCTGGCGCAGAAGTTAAAGGCTCAAGTGGAAGTTCTCATGGAACCCAGGAAACACACTCCAACAACCAGGATATGCGACATGACCAGAACAGCCAGGCGGTTAATGACTTCCGTCAGGGTATGGATATGGTTAAAAGTAGCCGCGTTACCGATGGTGCGAACCATACGGAGAATGCAGCAAGCAGCAATGTTCAGCAGCTGGCCGCAACACTCAATGATGCTGAAAGCCAGTACCATCAGTACACCACTAGTTCAACGCAGAGTAACGAGTTCAGCAGGATGGCCACTGTTGCGCAGAACCAGAGTGCAAGCCTCGATACAAACTATACGCAGGAGTTTGTGGACTGGGCGGCCAATAAATACGGCGATAAGGCGCAGTCCATGCTGACAAGTGCGCCATCGGCGCGCGAAGCGGCGATGGAGTTCGTAAATGAGCGTCTCAAACCTGAAATCATGGGGGATTATCAGCAGGGCCGTTCAGATCTTACCAGCGGTCAGGAGCATGCAGCCTTCAGTGGTGAGCACGTGGTTCAGCCAGCCCTCAGCAGTCAGCAAGGATCGGGCCCAGCAAGTAATGATGGAGGTATACGTTACAGCCCTGTCGAGAGTGGCTCTTATAATTCGAACGACACGGGGAACCACCATACAGACGGAGCGTCTCAGGTGACGGAATATGCGGGCACTTACGGTGGACAGGTTTCATCTGAGGGGGGAAGCGTGTCTGTGAAAACAGGCGGTTCTGCTTCGGGTAGCCATGAGTCATCATTGTTAGCGCAAAATCAAACGGACAGTGAGAACTTAGCCGGTCAACAGGAAATCAGCCATAACGAAGTACATTCTGGCTACGGCAGACAGGAACAAAGCTCCCATATCCAGTCAGGCTCTCACAGAAGCGAACAGGATAGCCTCTCCATTAAATCCAGTGGTCATGATACCGGAAGACATTCGGCTGAAAGGCAACACTCTGACTCCAGCGCTGGGATGCAGCAGGAATTACGCCAATCCGGGACCTTATGGGAACAAGGGGGAGCAGCAGGCCACAGGAACGAAATGAGCCATAACCCTGCAACCATGAATGTTGAGGAGCAGCGGGTTCAGGGTAATGCTATGCAGGCGTCTTTCAAAGAAAACCAGGCAAAACTGCACGAACAGTCAGGTCAGGGTTTTGGTCCGCAAAATGATATCCAGCGACGTGTAGCGGAACAAAGATCTGAAAACGAGCATAAAATCAACGAATCTTCTGAGGAAATAGAGAAAAAAGAATCCACTGTTCAGGCATCCAGTGATATTCTTAAGGGACAACATGACAATTTCACAGCTCAATTTAGTGAAGGCAAACAGGCAGAAGATTTAAGGCAAAAAACATTACCTATCCTACACAACGATGAAATTGAGATGCACAAGAAAAACCTTGAAGATTTGAGAAAAAGAGCGGGGTGAACATGCTAACTTTCAACGATGTAAATCGTGATTTTAAAGCAATCTTAGATGGAGTGTCGGATACAAACCGACCTGTACCATCAATAGCTAAAGCTCTGAGGGTTTCGTTAACTCTACCTCTAATAGGTATTATTCTTTCGACAATTACTTTCGGGGCCGTATGTGCGATCTCGAATCATCGCGATTTTAGTATTGGTCTATTAATTGGCTATATCCTCTCTGGTGAAGCCATACCTGTTTATATGGCTATGGTCGTAGGAGCCTTTCAAGGGATTATATTGTTGCCATACGTGAGTCTCTTCCACTCAATCCCTCAAAATTTAAGGGAAAACACGCCTCTCATAGCTCATATGAAGAGAGCTATATTTAAAGGAATAGGGTTGTATGTAAGCGTATTATTCATTACGTGCTTCATGTCCTTCTACAATGCGATGTATTTATTTGCCACACCAGTTGTAATGGTCATCGCAATTTTTGTCACATCGTTCACTGTCAACCTTCAGGTAAGTAAATTTGGCGTTGGTGCATTAATCAATAAGCTGAAGAAAAACCTTAAGTAGTTAGCTTTTTAGCCATCATAAAGACCCGCATTGTTGCTACAAGGATGTGGGTTTTTCATATCTAAACCTAAAATTCTTTTCAAATCAGCCGATAACGTCTCTGTTAGCTATATCTCGCTAACGGGGACGTTTTTCTATGCACAGGAAGAATTCATGAAATTAAAACAATTAGCCGTTGTAGGTCTGATCGCTTCTACTCTTGCACTGTCAGGTTGTGGTGCCATGTCCACTGCGGTGAAGAAGCGTAATCTCGATGTCAAAACTCAGATGAGTGAAACCATCTGGCTGGAGCCATCATCAGAGAAAACGGTTTATCTTCAGATCCGTAATACCTCTGACAAGGACATGTCTGGTCTGCAGGCACAAATTACAAATGAACTGGCCGCCAAAGGCTACCGCGTCACCAGTTCTCCGGACGCCGCCTACTACTGGATTCAGGCAAACGTGCTGAAAGCTGAAAAGATGGATCTACGTGAAGCCCAGGGCTTCCTGAAAACAGGTTATGAAGGAGCAGCCATGGGCGCAGCTCTGGGAGCAGGCATCACCGCGTATAACTCCAGTTCAGCAGGTGCGACACTGGGTGTAGGGCTGGCCACGGGACTGATTGGTATGGCTGCCGATGCAATGGTTGAAGACGTGAACTACACGATGGTGACCGATCTGCAAATTTCCGAGCGCAGCAAGGCTACCGTTACCACTGATAACATTGCAGCTCTGAAGCAGGGAACATCAGGCGTGAAAGTGCAGACCAGCACCGAGCAGGGCAACCGCGCTAAATATCAGACCCGTGTGGTTTCCAATGCCAATAAGGTGAACCTCAAGTTTGAAGAGGCTAAGCCAGTTCTGGAAGCACAGCTGGCCAAATCCATCGCCGGCATTATGTAACTGCATTGGCGGTCAAAGACCGCCCGTTTACCAAAATAAGGAATCAGCATGAAAAAAGCAGGAATTGTGTGTTTATCACTGGTCGTGGCTGTACTCACAGGGTGTTCCTCCCCAAAATCTACCCCGGAAGAACCAGAAATGACAGCTGCACGCCAGTGCTCTGATCAGGTGCTCACCGCTTCAAAAAATAAAGCGGGTACAACGAAGTTAACGTCAATCATGAAAGATGAAGCCACCATTGTTCGAGTTGGTGATTCTTCTCAGGAAACCCATCTTATCAAGGGATTCCCTTACGTTGAGTCCACGTCTCTTGATAATGGTAAGCCGGGTTCAACATGGCGCAACTGCATGCAGGCGAAAGGGTTTACTGTTGGTGGTTGAGCCGCCTGCAACAATAGTGAGCTAATAGCTCGTTATCATTAAAACCGCACTGAAAAGATATCATCTCAGTGCGGTAATTATTACCTCTCCTTTCCAACTGACTCCAGACCGAGTTCACTTCGGGCAGGGTGCGTCAGTGCTTTCTGTCAGTTACCAGTAATTACGCTTCCTCGCATGGCTGCGCCAGGCGCAGCCCTGTCTGCGGCGAGCGTTGCGTCCTTAATTTCAAAGGAGTTCGTCCATCATGATGCATCAGATAAGTGAACGTGCAGATTACTCAGCTGAATTCTGGTCGCTTATCCATCTGGAAAGCGAGCTGATGGCAGCAAGGGCCTGGATGAATGTATTTGGTTCATTTCCTGAGGGGCAGGGTATGACCATTTTTGCTTTCTGGGCTGGCTATGAATTTACCCTTTATGATCTGGAGCCCCGGGAGTGGCATTCACCGGTTTATAAGGATGTGGCCTCGTCAGTCCGTTCTGTGGCTGCATACATTAATAAACAGGACTGGGAGGACGGATGTCAGCAGGCCAGGTATGAACTGAGTCAGATGTAATAACCTGACGATTACCCCCACGCGGTACCACATTTTTTCATCACCCTTTTCAACGTTTCTTCTCTGATAACACACATCACCGCGCAGGTGATGCGATAACGGCTGGACAACACTCTATGAGCTTCGCAGGAAAAAACCTCACCCAGGGCGGGCAGATGACCGCCTACCGCTGGCGCATGTTCATTCAGGTGAACAACTGGATAGGATTCTGGATCTTCATCCTGTTCGCCGTACTGACTACCGCCATCTTTCTCTGGCGAATCCCTCAGGAAGCCCTGGATAACGGTTCCCTGTGGTGGTTCGCCAGTATCAACAGCAGCTTTATCGACCTTATGCCGTCATCGGGAACGCCAAAAATTTACGACGTTCACTACTGGTATGCGCCGACCGCGACGGCAATGGTGCTGAAAATGACTTTGCCGCAGATTTATACCGACCCGTACATGCAGGCGATGGGCGACCAGTGTCTGCGCGAGCTGCAGTGGGCGGCCGGCGCCAGCGGGCTGTTCAGTATGGTGGTGTTTATCGCCGTGACCTGGTTTATCGCGAATATCGGCCGAAAGGAGAGCGAGGACGAATATCTCTCCGGCATGCAGCTGACCGACAAGCCAGCGGAAGTGAATAAGCTGCTGCGTAAAAACGGTGAATTGTCCGATCTGCGGGTGGCTGATTTACACATGGTTAAACGGGCTGAGGTAATGAACTTCCTCATGCATGGCACCATTAACGTGGGTAAATCAACCATCATCCGCTGGCTCCTGGACTACATACGCAAACGTGGTGACCGTGCCATCATCTACGACTCCGGCTGTACCTTTACCGAAACCCACTACAACCCCTCCACCGATTTCATTCTTAATGCACACGACGAACGCTGTGCTAACTGGCAGATGTGGGGTGAGTGTATTGATGCGGTCGACTATGACAACCTGGCTGCCAGCCTCATCCCGGTAGAAGGGGAGTCCGACCCATTCTGGGTTTCAAGTTCACGTACCATCTGCGCTGACCTCGCTATACGGATGTCGGTTGATCCGGACAGGAGTATAGAGAAGTTCCTCAAAACCCTGCTGTCACTCAGCATGAAAAGTTTGCGTGAATATCTTGTCAATACGCCTTCAGCCAACCTGGTCGAGGAGAAGATCGAGAAAACAGCCATCTCCATTCGCTCGGTGGTAACCAACTATGCCAAAGCGCTGCGATTTCTTCAGGGGCTGGATGACGGCACCAGGCCACCTTTCACCATTCGGGAGTGGATGACGCAAGAGCGTTATGACAACAGCTGGCTGTTTATTTCCACTCAGGCCCGACATCGCAAGAGTGTGCGACCACTGATCTCACTCTGGGTGTCGCTGGCCACATTGTTACTGCAGAGCATGGGGGAAAACAGCGAGCGCCGCGTGTGGTTCATTCTTGATGAAGCTCCGAGCCTGCAGCGCATCCCGGAGCTGGCTGAAACGCTGGCGGAAGCACGTAAATTTGGTGGCTGTTTCGTGCTGGGAATGCAGAACATGGCGCAACTGGTTCACGTCTACGGCCGCGAGCTGGCAAAAAGCATCTTTGACCTGATGAACACCCGTATGTACGGACGTTCGCCGAGCGCCGAGATGGCCAAAGTAGTTGAAGAGGAGCTGGGCAACCAGCGTAAGCGCAAAATCCGTGAACAGAACAGCTACGGTCTGGATCAGGTGCGTGACGGTGTGTCGCTCGGTAAGGACGAGGTGAATAACCCGATTGTCGACTACGAGCAAATCATGCGTCTGCCAAACCTCAACTTCTACGTGCGCCTCCCGGGTGAGTATCCGGTCGTCCGTCTGAAGCTGAAATACCGTCCATTCAAAAAACGCCATGCTGGCCTTATCGAGCGCAATATCCGCGATGCGCTCAGCCCGGAGCTGGAGAGGGTTATTCAGGAGAACGAGCGTGCAGCGGCCATTGCAGGTCTGACGTTCCCGACCGGTGACGAAGTGCTGGAGAAGGGGAGCGAGACATCCTCTGCAGATGACGGTCCCGCTCCGGTTTCTTCTGCAGGGGCATCCGGCTCACAGGCAACACCGGTCGTCGAAAAAGTGGCTCGTACCCGAATGGAGGAACCGAAACCCTCGCGCAGCGCTGCGCCTGAACGGAAGCCAGTACCAGTCAGGGAGCCAGACATATCGCGAAAAGAACCAGCAGTAACTGAAAATCACAGGCCGGTGACAGCCCCTGTCACCGGAGACAAAAAAGACAATGTTGTCTCTCTTCGGCCCTCGAAACCTGCACCAAATCATCAAAAAGGGACCGCGTCCCTTAATCCGGAAATTCCAGCAGCACTGCAAAAAATCCGCAGCAGAACCCAACCGGATATTCCCTCCGAGCCTGCTGCGGCTGGCGCGCTGGGAATGCTGAAACGGCGGCTCAGAACCAAAGCCACCTCAGACGGAGGCGAAGATCAGGCCAGCGAGAATGCGGGCGAATCCATGAACCTGGATATGAAGGTGACGGCACTGCCTGACGGCGGCCTGAGTCTGGCGACGGCAGGGAAGTCAGTGACACCGAAAACCCCGGATGAAGCCCACGGTACTCACCGGCAGCTGGCGCAGGAAGAAGAGAACATTTTACTTCACCGTCACGCGGACGACTCGGGTTACGACGAAAACGACCATTACTATTACGACAGAGAGCCTGAATTATGATGTCAGTCGCCCCAGTAGCGTCAGCCGGCGAGGCTGCAGGCTACTACAGCAATTCCGATAACTACTATTTTCTGGGTAGCCTGCAGAGCCTGTGGATGGGAGAGGGTGCAAAAGCGCTGGGTCTGGAGGGCAACGTCCGTGGCGATGATCTGACGGCCGTGCTCGAGGGACGTCTTCCGGACGGTTCACGGCTTGGCAAGGAGGTTAACGGACAGCATGTCCACCGCCCGGGCCATGACCTGACTTTTTCCGCCCCCAAAAGCGTGTCCATTCTGGCTCTCATCGGCAACGATAAAGAAATGCTGGAAGCACACTACCACGCCGTCCGCGTGGCGGCCGGCTATGTGGAGAAGCTCATCTCGGCCCGGAACACCAAAGACGGCGTTACGTCCATCGTACACACCGGCAAGATGGTCGCGGCCGCCTACACGCATGACACGTCACGTAACCTCGACCCGCTGATACACACTCATCTCCTGGTTGCCAATATGACGGAGTATGAGGGCAAATGGAAAGCTCTGGCCACAGACTATATCCATAACGCCGGCTTTATCGAGACCGTCATGAAGCACCAGGTCACGCTCGGAAAAATCTATCGAGGTGCCCTTCGCGAACGTGTTGAAGCGCTCGGCCACGAAGTGAAAGAGGTCGGCAAACACGGCATGTGGGAGATTAAGGCAATTCCGGATGAAGTTGTGGATGAATATTCCTCCCGTGGCCGGGAAATCAGAGGGGCCGTGGGGGCTGAAGCCACGCTGCGCAGCCGGGATGTGGCCGCCAAAGATACCCGCAGGGCGAAAGTTGACCCTTCGCGGATGCGCCTGATGGAGCGCTGGTTGGGTCAGATGAAGGAGAAGGGATTTGACCTGAAGGCGTATCAGGAAAGCGTGGTGCCGCGTGATGCAGGTCTTCGTGAGACCGCGCCTCAGCCGGAGCGAGATCACCAGGTTAAGCCGGTTCCTGCCGGGCCTGAACAGGCTTCTTTGCAGACGTCGTCCACGGCAGAAAAGAGCGTCGATACACCTGCTCAACCCGCAGAACGGGAGAGCCTGTCCCGTCAGCCAGTACCACAACAGACTGACACGCTGCGTCAGCCGGCACAAACCGGCCCCGAAAAAACGCCGGCGACCAGAAACTTTCCCGCAGCGCAGCGGGACACTGAAATACCCCGCCCGGAACTGACTGAGGCTGTCCGGTTGGCCATCTCGCAGCTCAGCGACAGTAAAACGCGCTTCACCTTTGGCGAGCTGATGATGACCACCGCTGAGCTGAGTGAACGGCTGCCGGAGATTAAGGATATTCGTGTGGCCATCGATGCGGCGCTGAAGGACGGCATGATTGTGCCGCTGGACAGTGAGAAAGGGGTCTTCACCTCCCGTATTCACCTGCTGGATGAACTCTCGATCCAGGCGCTGAGTCAGGAACATCTCAAATCCACAAAAGTCGTCAGTTTCACCCGTCCGGCGCAGTACGCGCCGGCGGCGCTGGAAGTGGTGGAGAAAGACGCCCTGGTTCTGATGAATGCCCCGTCAGGCGTGGCGGGTATCCGTGACCTGACCGCGCAGCTGGCCGGTATTGCCGGCGCGAACGGTCGTGACGTGCAGGTGCTGGCCAGCTCTGCCGAGCGCGCCATTTCGCTGGCGAAATCCGACGATTTGCGGGAACGGATTATCAGCCGGCAACATGTTCTGAGCGGTGATTTCCACCTGAAACCCCAGAGCACGCTGATTATCGAAGGGGCAGAGCGTCTGGGATTAAAGGAGACGCTGGTACTGCTGGGCGAAGCGCGGGCGCAGGACGCACAGCTGGTTTTTCTCGACAGTGCCGGGCGTCAGGCGAACGGTAATGCCATGTCCGTGCTGGAGTCCGCGGGGGTTGCCCGCTCCCGCCGCACTGAGCCGGCGCCCGGGCTGGAGGCCGAAGTGGTCAGTATTCCGAACAAACGCGACCGTTACGAGGCGCTGGCCAACCGGTTTGCAGAACTGAGCGGAGGCAGTGAAAACGTCACCGCCGTTGTGGTCGGCAGGCGTGAACAGGCACAACTGACGGGCCTGGTACGTGAGGCGCTGCAGAACGCAGGACAGCTGGGGCGCGACGGCGTTGAGATAGAGGCCCGGCAGCCGGTCTGGCTCGACAGCAAAACGCGCCGCATGCCCGGTTCATACCGTCCCGGGATGGTACTTGAAGATCGCACGGACGCAAAAGCGCGTAAGTCGTATGTGATTGACCGGGTGCATGAGGACACGCGAGTCCTCTCGCTCATCGACGGGGACGGCGTGCTGACCCGGATGAAAATCGGGGATATCAGCGCTGACTGGCGTCTCTTCAGCCGCGAAACCCTCAGCGTGGCCACCGGCGAAAAACTGCTGGCCGTGGCGGGGGATCGTGAGCACAGCCTGAAGGCAAAAGACCGTCTTGAGGTGACCGGGATAAGTGAAAAGGTGATTGAGGTGAAACGGGGGGAAGAGACCCTGACGCTGCCAAAAGACCAGCCGCTCTACCTGTCACATGCCTACGTGACCGCGCCGGGCGGCCGGGATAACGACACCGGTGTGGTGCTGGCCGCGCTGAACAGTCGCGACATCTCATCCCAGACCATGAACTCGCTGGCGCAGAGTGGCCACCGGGCGGAAGTGTTCACCGCCGAAGTGCAGGATCGGGCAGAAGCCCGGCTGCAGCGCATGAAGACCAGTGCCTCTCCCGTGCAACTGGTCAGAAGTCTGAGTGGCCACGACGACGTCAGCCAGGCGGTTGACTCGCTGCATGACAGCGTCCGGACGGACGCCGGGCTGGCCGTCTGGCGTGCCATCAATGACCAGCGCACCGTGGTGTTCAGCGAACTTAAGCTGGCGACGGAGGCGCAGAAATATCATCCCGACCTTGAAGCCATCGGGAATGAAATTGGCGCGATGATTAAAAATGGCGAGCTGTTGTCCGTATCCGCAGGGGGAGAGCCGGTACTGGTTTCCCGGTCCACCTGGGAGATGGAGAAAGCCATTCTGCGTGTGGTGGCGGAAGGGAAAGGTACGCAGCAGCCCTTGCTGGAACAGGTACCGGAGGCCGTGCTGAACGGACTCACCGATGGCCAGAAAAAGGCGACCACCCTGGTGCTGGGCACCACGGATCAGTTTATCGGGATTCAGGGCTATGCCGGTGTGGGGAAGACCACGCAGCTGAAGGCCGTGAAAACCGCGCTTGAAACCTTACCGGCAGATGTTCGCCCAGTACTGATGGGTCTTGCCCCGACGCACCAGGCAGTGAAAGAGATGAGCGACGTCGGTGTCCGGGCGCAGACCATCAAATCCTTTATCGTTGAACATGACCAGGCGACGGCCGCAGGCGGTAAGCCCGACTATAAAGCACAGGTGTTTCTTATCGATGAGTCCTCAATGGCAGGCAACCAGGATACGGCGGCCCTGTTCCAGGCCATTGCCAGCGGCGGTGGTCGCGCGGTCTCGATGGGGGATATCGACCAGTTTGAATCGGTCGACGTGGGCGCGCCGTTTAAGCTGATGCAGGAGCGCAGCCCGATGGATGTGGCCATCATGAAGCAAATCGTCCGCCAGAAAGACCTGCAGCTGCGCGGTGCCGTTCACGACATCATTGATAACCGGATCGATGCGGCCCTGCAGCGCATTGAAACCCAGCCGGCTGACCGTGTGGCGCGTAGCGCTTCAGCCTCGCTCCCGGGGAGTGCCATTCAGGAAACGGAGACGCCTGTTAACGACATCGTGGCTGACTGGACGGACCGGACGCCGGAGGCGCGGTCCCGTACCCTCATTATCACCCAGCTGAACGCCGACCGTCGTGCGGTAAATGCCGGCATTCATGCTGTGCTGGCTGCCCGGGGAGAGCTGGGGGAGAAGGCCATTACGGTGCCGGTGCTCGATAAAATCACCCACACCCGTCATGAGTTCAACAAAACCGATGCCTGGGAAGCCGGGATGGTGGTTAAACGCGGCGATCGCTACCAGGACGTGCTGGCCGTTGACCGCAACGGCAGTACGGTCACGGTACGCGATGAGGAGGGGAAGATTGCTCTGGTTTCCCCGAAGCAACTCATCACCGGCGACGTGCAGCTGTTTCGCCGCAGCGAGAGGGAAGTCCGCGCCGGCGATCTGCTGAAGTTCACGGCGACAGACAAGGAGCAGGGACAGATGGCCAGCCAGCGCTATACGGTCGAGTCGGTCAGCGAAACGGGCAATATTCGTCTGAAGGGGGAAAACGGCCGCATCACCATCAATCCTCAGGCCGTCAGGGCGCAGCAGCATATTGATTACGGCTGGGCTGTCACCGGGTACGGTGCTCAGGGGGCCAGTAGCGATTATGTCATTGCGCTTGAGGGCACGGAAGGCGGGCGTAAGGCACTGGCTTCCCGTCGCGCCTTCTACATCTCGGCCTCGCGCGTGAAAGAGCACGTCCAGATTTATACCGACGGGAAGGCTGACTGGGTTAAGGCGGTAAAAACGCCGGAGCGGGATATCAAAACGGCGCACGATGCGCTGGCGCCAGAAACGCAGCGTAAACAGGCGAAAGCCATCTGGGCAATGGGACAGCCGGTGAATAAAACGGCCATTGGCCGCGCCTGGGTACGCCATCAGGGCATGCAGGACGCGTCACTGACGGCAAAAATCATCCCGGCCACCCGGCGCTTTCCCGAACCGGCGCTGGCGCTGCCGGTGTATGACAACAACGGCCGTAGTGCGGGCCTGGCCCTGGTTTCCCTGGTTGCCAGCCCGGAAGGGCGGATGACACAGGGGGAGACCCGGATGGTCATGACAGAACGTGCCCGTGGTGCGGTACTGCAGCGAAGCCAGTCCGGCAACACGATTGTGGTCAGTGACCTGGCGGCCGCGCTCGATGCAGTACGACATCACCCGAAGGACGGCGTGGTCTGGCAGACCGGCGATGAACCGCCTTCAGCATGGTTGCTTAAGGTGAGCGGCGGGACAAAACAGGATGTCTCACCGGGTATTGTCTCCACGCTGACTGACGAGCAGAACGTACAGCAACTGCGCGAACAGCTGCTGGCAGACCAGGTTCGCAATGAAGAAGCCGGACGGAACAGGCAGCCGGAGTCGTTGCTGCCGGAAATTCCGCAGGAAGAGGTGATCAGACTGAAACCGGAAGACATTAATCCGCGTAAACCGGAACCACTCACCCCGGATGCGGATGTGATCGCCAGGGTGAGAGGTGAGGAAAACACCGGTGGACAGGAAATGAAAGCTGCTGCAGGTGTCAGGAGTGAGCTGGAAGGTGCTGACAAGGCATCCGGTGAACAGTCGCGGGCATCGCGTGTGATTGCTGATCTGGCAAACGCTGAGCGCGACATGCTCAGGGTGGCAGAAAATACTGAACGCGGCCGCATGCCGGAGCGAGAAGAACAGACCCTCACCCGAACCATTCAGAAAGAACGTTAATTCCTCTTTTAACCATGAGAATCAGGCAATGAAAAGACATAAATTAGCGGTATTATTAGTTACAACATACATTGGCTTTATTGCAACGGCACACGCTTCGGCCCCGCAGCCGGTCTTCAGCCCGGAGCAGGAGGCCCGTATTGGCGAAATCGCAGCAGACTACCTGGTGTCCCACCCGGAGATACTGGTGACGGTCAGTCATAAGCTGCAGGAACAGCAGGAGGCACGTAAGCAGAAAATGTTTTCACTCAGCGTGATGGAGAATCAGGCGAACCTTTTGCATGATCCGGACACACCGGCCTACGGGCCTGATAATGCAAAGGTCGCGGTGATTGAATTCTTTGATTACCAGTGCGTGTTCTGCAGCCGCTTTGCGCCGGAGCTGGAGAAGGTTATGAAAGCGCAGCCGGACGTCCGCTACCTCTTTAAGGAGTGGCCAATTTTTGGTGGTCGCTGGGAAGCCTCACTTCAGGCAGCGCAGCAGGGGCTGACGGTCTGGCAAAAGAAAGGAGCGCAGGCCTATGTCACCTATCACAATGCCATCTACGCCACCGGCCATAATGAAGGCAAACTGACGGTGGAGGATATTCACGGGGCAGCGTCAAAGGCGGGACTGACCGCCCCTGCTCCTGGCGACCATACCGCGTCCCTTGAGAAAAACAGTAACCTGGCTGAGGCGCTGGGACTCACCGGAACGCCGGGCATCATCGTCATGCCCGTTAGCGGGGCGACTCCTGACACCATCACGGTTTTCCCGGAAGCCGTTACCGCTGAAAGACTCCAGGCAGCAATCCGGAAAGCCTCACGCACACAGTGACCCCAGTCCTGTAGATCGTCTCCCGCCAGAGGCTGATCTTCAGATTCCGCGCGTAAATGCCATCTTTCCGTTCCGTTCTCCTGCGCTTCCTCGATCAGGCCTGCCGGCCTGATACTGCGGCGAGCGCTGCCGGTTATAGTCCCTTAAGGGCAATTAGCATGCAAACTATGGACGGTTATCTGGTCTAACATCTGGAAAAATTACTGACGAGAAGGTAGTATTCGGATCGTCAGCGATCGTCTTGTGGTGGGACAGATTGTTGATTCAGATTACTTTTGTGACCTAACTCAAACTGACGGTTTGACTGCTTTGTGGTGAGGCAGACGGGTGGCAGAAGATGGTTTTACGGAAGAAATGCGGACTTCCGGAAACAAACAGGGACAGGACGTGTCCGTTAAAACGTTCAGGAGCAGGTAACGGGATTGCCCGGTGCCTGAATGCACAAACCCCCCGATAACTGTCATCATCTTGGCGGAAGACACAGATATCAGGGGGTCCAAAAGCAGGCGCGTTGCCTGTGAAGGATTATAACGCATGCACCATAGAAAACAACACCCGGCCGCCATAAGAACAGGCCGCCGTGAATGACAATCAGATTTCTGTTCACTGGTCAGATCTACCGAAAGATGAGCTAACCCGTTTCTGGCAGGATGTCGATGCCGGCACTCAGGGTAATTTCCTCATTGCACCGGTCAAAAAACTGACCCGCCGCAAACGCGGTGAGCATTCCACAAAAGCCAAATGTGAGAACCCGGCCTGGTATCGCCCGGAGCATTATAAAAAGCTCTCCGGACAGCTCGGTCATGCCTACCATCGCCTGGTGAAAAAAGACAAAGAAACCGGGCAGGTCAGCCTGCGCATGCATGTTTCTCGTCACCCTCTCTATGTCGCTGGCCGCCGTAAAGCGGGACGTAAATATGGCTTCCGTCCGGAACGTCAGCGCCTGCTCGATGCGCTCTGGCCAGTGCTCATCAGCTTCTGTGATGCCGGCAAGCATACCGTTGGCATGTGTATCACCCGTCTGGCAAAAGAGCTCAGTGCAAAGGACGCAAAAGGCAATGTCATTCCTGAAACGGAGGTGACGGTGTCACGCCTTTCACGGCTTATTGAGGAACAGGTACGGTTTGGCGTTCTGGGTCTTGCGGAAGAACGCACCTGGGATCGTGAATCCCGCTCCTGGCTGCCAACGTATGTTTATATCACCCCCGTTGGATTCCAGATGCTGGGCGTCGATATGGACAAGCTGTTTAAAGAGCAGGAGAAGAAGCTCCGCCAGAGCGCCGAGCGTGAGCAGCTGATCCGGGAAGGGGTGATGAGCGAACATGATGATGTTCAGCCCCACTCTGCGCGGAAATGCTGGTCTGGCCGTAAGCGCCGGGAGGCTCTCGTTTACCGCCGCAAAAAAGGCGCGGAGCGTAAACGTGCCAACAACCTGATTAAGCTGCCGGCAGATGAACGACTCCATGCAATGTCTGAATGGATTTATCGCACCCTGCCGCCTGACGAAGCGTACTGGTGCACATCTGAGCGCCTGAAGGCTCTGGCCATCCAGCATCTTTACCAGCTGGATCTGGCGCTTTCTCCACCGGACTAGTCACAAACGACACAACAGTCTTGCTGTTTACAGGCCCCTCACCGGGGCTTTTCGTGCTGGTTTTTTTCGGTCATTCCGCTCATTTTTCACCCATCATCCCTTCCTCCTTCCGATCACCATGACGTTCTGCCGGTCGTTATGGCCCGCAATGGCCACTGTCTCTTTTTTTTACACAGAAATCCGCAAACGAATAAGTGAAGTAACCCGGAAATGGATAAAAGACATTCCGCAAAACAGTCTTACTTCACCTTTTTTATCTCTCTGTTCATTACATTCCAGAGTAGATCTTTGTCTTCGGCCACTCTGTGGATAACGTAAAATGCCTTCGCATGCAGCGGCCTCACGGCCGCGCGCTCAGAAGGAAATCAAAAGTTCCTCCCGTCGCAAGCGCCGGGCCCCGTTCTGGCCAGAACCTCGCATCACATACATACCTGACCCCTGCTAAACCGACGCCGCCCCGGCCCATAGGGCCGGAACACCCTCGCTTTTAGAGGGATGTTGTAACTAGAGCTTCGTGTGGCTGTAGGATACGGGGCGAGGCTTGAGCGTACACGCTCGTAAGCGCCTTCCGGCGCTAACGCGGAGATACAGCCCGTCAGCGGCCTCTGGCCTCGACGGACTCACTCCGATCGCGCACAGTAACAACAGGAATGGCATTAAGCGGGTATGGCCTGGCAGGGTGAAGGGCGGGATTGGGAGAACCTATCAATCAGTGACGGCTTACGCCGGCCACGACGCCACCCACCCACTGCATACAATTCCGCTCCGGCTGGCGTCTCTATGCCGCTACGCGGCATAATGGCCATGTACCATTATGTTGAACTGACTCACCGTGGAGATAGCAGGATGGACTATTCAGAAGTGTTCTTACGTCAGCATGATGAGATGTGCCAGGTCGTGGGCAGTATTGTGTTTTCACTTGTTGAGGCCGGACACGATTCCACCAGTGAAAATATTGTTGCTGTGCTGCGAAATGGGATTGCCGAAAGCGGGAAATGGGAGCCGGACCAGATCCTTTATCTTCAGCTGGCCATTGATTTACTGGAGCGGGGGCGAGGGGTTCCCGGGGCGCACTGACGCCCCGAAACTGTGGCTCTCTCACCAGAGGTGCATCAGGAGGAGCAGCACCAGAAGATGGCCGATATAGGCAATGTAGAAGAAATGTCGTGGCATGAAGCGCGGGCAGCCTTCCGGACACAGATGAATGCTCAGGGACAGGGCCATCAGGGGAAAAACGAGTGTGGGAAGAGTGGCGAACAACAGCGTGTCTGCCGGCAGACTCAGCAGATGCGATAATCCGTTCAGGCAACACAGCGCCAGGACGGACACGATAATTCCCGTGAGCTGCACACCAGGTTTTTGTCCGCCGGTGGTGATTACCATGCCGGTGGCCAGCGCAACACCCGCCAGACCGTAACTGGCCGGACTCAGCGGCCAGATCATGATGGCCAGCAGCAGAGCACCGGCAAGACTTCCCTTTCTGCCGAACCGGTACTGCAGGGCGAGCAGCTGCGTGACGCCGGCGAACACGAAGAGAATGTTCAGTGCCCACCACGGCTGATGGCCGGCAAAGACCAGGCTGAAGACGGGCTGGGTGATGATGGCCCATATCCACAGACGGTTTGCTCTCACCTGAAGACGTTCTGGTGCGCGCCGCACGTTCATCGCCCAGATAAGCGTGAACAGGGGGAATGCCATCCGGCCAAGCGCATACATCACCGGCTGAGCTGGGGTCATAAACACCGTATTGATGTGGTCGATCAGCATGGCCAGGAGCGCCAGAAGCTTGACCATATCCAGGGCGGCCGGACTGAGCTGGCCGGGTGTCTGAAGGGGGTGAAGAAGGCCGTGAACGGACTGATTCATTCGGTGTATTCTCCTGCCGGCACGCCATCAGCAGCCAGCTCTGGACATGATGCCAGAATGCCCTGCCCGTCTGAGACGTCACGCGAACCTTTAATTTCTCCAGAATTTTGCGTGCAGCAAACTCCGATTTATCCCGCAGCACACGCATGGCGCCTGCCACATCCTTATTCTGAATACAAAGACTTAAAATATGAAAATCGTTCATAACCCTTCCTTCCTGACCCATTAATTATCGGCACATCAGGGAAAAGATTTATGCTAAATTTATCATTTATTCAGTACGTTACATTGTATATCAGGGGTATGTTCAGTATTAACATTATGTTCCTTGTGACGGCTCTCCACCGTTAGTGAGGGCATATTCCTCACGCAGTTTTTTGGCTGCCGCTTTCCAGGTTTTCGCCCATTCTTCATTCAGTCGTCCTTCACCAACAATCTTCAGGGCAATGGCATAGGGTGTTCGTCCTTGTTGTCCGGACAGCCACAGAATGTGCTTATCAATCTCATCATCCGGGATGTCATCGACTATTGAATGGATAAGTTCGAGGTCGTCCTGTTGCCAGGGTTTCCCGGTGCGGGGAAAGACGGCATTCGGTTCACGCGGTTTTTTGGCCTTCTCTGCCTTTTTTCCTGAACCCGCTACTTCCAGGGCTTCATCTTCAGCTGCGATCAGCCGCTGACGCTCCCCCAGTCCTCCGAGTATTGCAACCGTCCTGACCATATTCTCGCGCTGTTCCCGCGTCAGACTTCTTTCATCGCAAATCAGGTCATTCAGGGTGTCAATCAGGCTTTCTATCCGGCTCTGTGTCAGTTTCACTCTTCAGGGTCCTTCACGGTTTAATTGGTTTCAGCATCATGTGAAGCTCATCCATTATCAGTCACGGGCATACGGGGGGTTATTGCGAAAATAGCGCCCGCTAGGCAGACGTTCATCCGGCCTGAGTCTGTAGAGTCAGTCACTGAATGCTGCGTGAGTTTTGATACGGTTTCTGCCAGGTTAATCCTGGCTTTCGTTAATCTGAATATGTACCGGAAGACCCGCGTCATAACAGGTCTGATACCAGTCAGCCACCTGGAGGGGATCGCCTTCCATTATCTGACGTATTCCACCTGCATTCGTTACTTGCAGACAGGTGGAGCCGTCGAGCCGGATCACGTAGGCTGCCTGACAGATACGGTGAAGGCTGTCACCGAGAAAAACCTCCACCGCCTCACCGGTTGCCGACTCGCGCAAGGGCAGACTGTGCACCTTCAACTGGCGCTGGCGGGATATTTCGTCATCACGCGCTGCCTGATAAAGCGGTTCCGCCACATCGCGTCCGGCCCCGGTCAGCTCCACGGCCAGCTGCTGGTTAGGCGCGCGCAGGGTGCGCAGCCAGCCCGCTGCTTCCATGCGCCGGCAGGAGGCGCGCAGGTTCGGCCCGTACACCGGGGCGTCCCCGCCCTGTTCCAGCACCCGTTCAATATCCCGCGTGGCCACCGGCCCCGGACGTTTCGAATCCAGGGCGGCCAGCACAATCAGCACCCGCCGCTGCAGCGGTGACGGGCGTCGCGCCAGTGTCATTGCTTATCCGTCTCCGGCCAGATGAGTTTTCTGAGACGCTGATGATCGACGTCAATGAGCGCTTTGGTTTGTTCGTAATTTTTCATTGGCGCACCAGTAATCGCCAGTTCATACCAGAATTGCAGAAGGGTGCTGGCCATACTCGATTCGCTGATGTATTTAGCGCCCTGACTGTCCAGCTCGCATTCACGGATACGTTCTTCCGCTATCCGGGTCAGCTGCTCATAGCTGAGTGAAAAATTCACTTCTTTCTCATCCATCCTGCACGCTCCGTCTGATAATGTCCGGTTTAGTAAAAAATCATACTTCATATGATTCATGTATTAACTGTAGAATATCATATCAGATATGATTATTATGAATAACGATAAATATCACACACAGTATGATTTTATGCGTTTTGTTTATTTATCATATTTCTTACCGTTTTCCCGCCACGCAGATCCGAAAAGATGCTTAGGCGGTTCTTTTGCGGCTGACATTCTTTTGAGTTTTAATGACGTGATATAGCAAGCCCACACAGAGGGAAAGAGGAATGAGCCAGCAACTGCGCAAGCGGTCTGACATTGAGAAAAAGGTTGCGGCCGGAGAGGCTGTTAAGGAACAGCCGCGTCAGCTAATCAGGGACACTATCACCGGGAAAATCATTTCTAACGAGCGGGTGCCTGAAACGCTCCCGGCCTGCCTGATAGCGATGCAGTCGAATACGCTTGTCTACAACGATGTAGATGTGGAGGCCTTTCAGCGGGAAGTCCGTCAGCAGGTATCACAGATACTGGACGCCATCAGGGATGAGCGATTTGAAAATGCCGGCATAGCCTATCAGCAGTTTATAGACCAGTATGATGCGTGTTTCGAAACGCCTTCCGTGGATGTACTTGGTGAGGTGAAACGACGTGGTATAGATCTTTATGCGGTGCTGGAACATCAGGGAACCCGTCTTACGGCAGAAATGTGCGTTGGAGGTAGTCATGATCGAGCGTCTGAACGCAGCTTTAATGCCGTCACCGAGGCTCATATCAATCTGTTTTTCTATATGCTCACGCTGAATCTGGCGATCCATAACAAGATTGACAATGTCCAGAAACAGCTACGTACTAAACTCGGTTTTCTGGAAGAGCGGCTCAGAACGTTGCTTAACGAGTACATCTATGCAAATCAACTTGGCCGGATCGTTCTGGACGGGTTACATGCAAGCGAGACCCTTTATGGCTGGATTTTGCTTGAAAAAAATGACCTGAACGCTGCCCGGTTGATTTATAAGAATGATTTGAAGCTGAATAACGAAATGAAGTTTGCCGAGCTTCATGCAGAGGTGATGAGCATCTACCAAAAGAGGTACACATCTGAAACGCCTGAAGATCTTCGGAATAGAGCTTTCTCAAGGTGTGGGTTATCCGAAGACAGAGCACAATTCGCTTTTAAGCTGTGTTATTACCTTCACCAGACAGGACAGATTAGGAAGTATATCGATGAGCTGACGCAGGGTGCTGATAACAACGACACGAGTGACGCTACCGTGGATGTCCGGTCCCTCCTGGTTCCCTCAGCATCCGGGCTCGCAACTCAATGAAAGACGAAATAGCACGACAGATCACCGGACTTATTGAGCTGAAAAAATTTAATGGCTATACGCTGGTCAGCGGAGAAGACTGGCAGAAGCCTACTGTCACCGAAATCCTGCTGGTCCGGAGATTTATCCCCCTGACTGACAGCCAGCTGGCTAACCGACTGGATGTGGACGAACGCACCATCCGTAAGTGGAAATCAGGAGAGACCAGTATGGTGTACACCACTTGGTGCTGCCTGTGCTGGCTGGCTGGGCTGGGGATGCCGCTCGATAACATTATCAGTGGCTGAAGATTCGCTTCCAGATGCGTCTGAAAATGAATCGTCTCTGATATCGGCAGCGGGAACGGATGATATGAGGGAGACGGTCATAGTTTTTCCAGAACAATGTCCAGCCCTGATACCCCTTGACCACTAATAGGATGAAGCAGCCGGCTTTGAAGATGCCATATGCGATGGCGGTGAGGATTAGAAATACAGTCATACGATTTTCCTTATGTAAAACTGTATTTAGAAAATCCGATGCGGCCTTTAAGGCCGGACTGTAAAAAAACCTGAAAAAAGTTTCTCTTTCCTCTTTGTTGCTATTACTGGCTTTGTCAGCCTTGAATTTTGCTTTTCATGCAATATTCCCCTAATGACAACTATCCAGAATTTTTTTGTGCTTCTGCAAAAATCCTTCTTCTCTTCTCCTGAGATCCGAAATTCATTGAGTCGGAAGACTGGATACCTCTCCAGAACGCAGAATCACCTGAGTTACCAGAACAGCAGACGTAAAAAAGGCCGCTGAAGCGGCCTGATTAGATTATCCGGGCAATTCACTCAGCCTGGAAGTTTTTCAAGGAACTGGAGGACTGCCTTCTGGTATGCAGTCCAGTTTTTAGCGCTTTCCCACGGGGTTGAACCGTCGTTATAAAAATAAATATCGCTATCGAGTAATCCCGGAGCACCTGCAAGAAGATGATCACCGTAAACAGCGTATTCCGCGCCGTGGCCACCGGCCTGCGCCATAAATCCCAGAGGTTTATATTCGCGATTAAGAAGCAGATATTTACCGGGTTCATGTTCTCGGACAGAGTACGGCAAATTGAATCGCATTAGCCATTTCATGGCATCGGTCTTACTGTTTCTGATTTTAAATCCGCGAAAATCATTTTCAAAACAATGTACTACCGTTTCAAGTCTGCTCTTTAGCGTTTGCATGTATCATCCTTTGTGCATTTGCCACGATGGGAATTAATTGCTTACAGTGCAGCTTCGAGGATACAGGATTCAGACAGTTACTTATAGCGATGCCTGAGAGAATGGCCTGTACGTCTGACAACGCAGCAGGCTGAATTCCCGGATGTTGAATAATGACCCTCAATGCCACTCTCACCTTCAACGCCTGTGGAACTGTCGTTCCACTCCTCTTCACGTCCGGTTCCGTGAGAGCGCTGGACCTGCTCCGGACTGAACTGATAGCTGAGGAGTGCCTCTGGTCTCTGACTGTTAAAATAATTGTCTCGCCAGAAAAACGCCTCAAGGGTCCGGATACTTCGGCATAACCAGAATGGGGTCATTTGCCTGTAGGGTCCGGAACTCATCAATGCAGCTGATCCTGAACACCTCCCGCGGTCTGTCGACGGTAGTCAGTTCCTTGTCGATTATTTATTCCTTTGTTTGTGACATCTACTTCTGATACCAGAGCAAAAATCTAATCCATATGTATATGAAATAATTTGTTGTTTAAAAAATGAGATTTAATATCCTTAGCTAGGACACCAGAATATACCTGGTAGAATGCACGAGCATATTGATTTCTTCGTGTATCAGTGGTCAAAACCGGACGGTATGCATATTACAGAAACATCTAATCACCTAAATTTTTCAGTAAGTTACAAATAAATCCCCACTATTAAGAATTACTCTCAACACTATTTGTATCGTGCAGTATCAGGAATGATCGTGCTTACTGACACAATAACGAAAATCCTGCATTTTTGTAATCGACCTCATCTATCACTACATTATTGCAACTTATTGGACACATTTAATCATGTGCTTAACAATGTACTTGCAAGTGAGTTTTTATCTCATACAAAAAAATGATTGTTTTCAATAGTCGAAATTTCTCATCAAGGCTCTGATTTGATAAGAAATAATTAATTATCAGTGTATTATCGGGGTTAAGGTGAACTATGTTCGGATTAGATGCCTTCCATTTGGCCAGGATACAGTTTGCATTTACTGTTTCCTTCCACATTATTTTCCCAGCAATAACCATTGGTCTGGCCAGTTTCCTGGCCGTGCTCGAAGGGTTATGGTTAAAGACACGAAATGACACTTACAAGGAGCTCTATCACTTCTGGTCAAAAATTTTTGCAGTAAACTTTGGTATGGGTGTTGTTTCCGGTCTGGTTATGGCTTATCAGTTTGGTACCAACTGGAGTGGCTTCTCACAGTTTGCAGGGAGTATCACCGGTCCATTGCTGACCTACGAAGTTCTGACTGCGTTCTTCCTTGAAGCGGGTTTCCTTGGTGTCATGCTGTTTGGCTGGAATCGTGTTGGCCCCGGTCTGCACTTCTTTGCTACCTGTATGGTGGCGCTGGGGACACTGTTTTCCACGTTCTGGATCCTGTCATCCAATAGCTGGATGCAGACTCCACAGGGTTATGCCATCGAGAATGGTGTTGTTATCCCTGTAGACTGGCTGAAAATTATCTTTAACCCTTCCTTCCCGTTCCGCCTGTTACATATGTCCACTGCGGCTTTCCTTGCAAGCGCTTTTTTTGTCGGAGCATCAGCAGCATGGCATCTGCTAAAAGGCAATGATACTCCCGCGATTCGCAAAATGTTCTCTATGGCATTGTGGATGGCATTAATCGTTTCCCCGATCCAGGCCGTTATCGGTGATGCGCATGGTCTGAATACTCTTGAGCACCAGCCGGCAAAAATCGCTGCGATTGAAGGACACTGGGAAAATAAACCTGGTGAAGCAACCCCTCTGGTTCTGTTTGGCCTGCCAGATATGAATGCAGAAGAGACGAAGTACAAAATAGAGGTCCCTTATCTTGGCAGTATTATCCTTACACACAGCCTTGATAAGCAGGTGCCTGCCCTGAAGAGTTTCCCTAAAGAAGATCGTCCTAACTCCACTATCATATTCTGGTCTTTCCGCGTAATGGCTGGCTTAGGGATGCTGATGATTCTTCTCGGGGTGGTCAGCGTATGGCTTCGCTGGCGGAAACGTCTCTATACATCTAAACCGTTCCTCTATTTTTCTCTCTTCATGGGGCCTTCGGGACTGATTGCGTTACTGGCCGGTTGGTTCACAACTGAAATAGGTCGTCAACCATGGGTCGTTTATGGCGTACAGCGAACGAAAGATGCTGTTTCTGCACATGGCGATTTACATATGTCAATCAGCTTACTGGCGTTTCTGCTTGTTTACACCTCAGTCTTTGGCGTCGGTTATATATATCTCGTACGTCTGATCAAAAAAGGGCCTGTACATGCTGAGGAGCATCAGGAAGTAACGGATGGAACACCTGCCCGTCCTCTGTCAGCGGTAAATGAGGGTTTGGCAACACGTGGGAGAGACAAATAATGGGTATTGATCTGTCAATTATCTGGTTTGTCATCATCGTCTTCGCTACGTTGATGTATATAGTGATGGATGGATTTGATCTGGGAATCGGTATTTTGTTCCCGTTTCATAAGCACGATGTCGATCGCGATACAATGATGAATACCGTTGCGCCTGTATGGGATGGCAACGAAACCTGGATGGTACTGGGGGGAGCGGCATTGTACGGCGCGTTTCCTCTGGCTTACGCGGTTATCATTGATGCTCTTAGTATTCCGCTTACCGCAATGTTACTTGGGCTTATCTTTCGTGGTGTGGCCTTCGAGTTTCGTTTTAAAGCAATTCCGGAACATCGACCTATCTGGGACAAAGCATTTATCGTCGGCTCTGTACTGGCCACTTTCAGTCAGGGTGTTGCAGTCGGAACCTTATTAAATGGATTGAGTGTGTCCGGACGTACATTTAGCGGTTCTGCATTGGTTTGGCTTGCCCCGTTCCCTCTGTTCTGCGGATTGGGACTGGTTCTGGCCTATGCCCTGCTGGGTTGCACCTGGCTGATTATGAAAACAGAAGACTCGCTTCATCGCAGGATGTCAGAGCTTGCAACTCCGTTAACCCTTGGTTTACTGGCAGTTATTGCAATTATCAGTGTCTGGACCCCATTGACTCATCCTGAGATTGCCAGTCGCTGGTTCAGTATGCCAAATGTCATCTTTTTCCTGCCTGTACCATTGCTGGTCCTTGTTTGTTGCTGGGGTATCGTTCGCAGTGTTTATAGCCGTCGATCCAGCTTTGGTCCCTTTATGCTGACGTTAGGATTAATCTTCCTTGGTTTCAGTGGTCTTGGGATCAGTATCTGGCCATATATCATACCGCCTTCTGTAACCATCTGGCAGGCAGCGTCACCTCCTCAGAGTCAGGGCTTTATGCTAATAGGTGGCTTGTTGATTATCCCTGTAATCCTGATGTACACCTGCTGGAGTTACTATGTATTCCGGGGGAAGGTAAAAACTGGCGACGGTTATCACTAATGGTGAGGTCAATGGAGAAACTTAAATGAAAACCGTTGATGAAACACCTCGTCCATTCTGGAAAAAATTGATGTGGCTGGTGATTATCTGGGCTGTCAGTGTAATGGCGTTGGGGGTCGTTGCTACAATATTCAAATTGCTAATGACAGCCGCTGGGATGAAAACGCACTAACGTTTAAATCGGGTTACCAGAGGTAACCCGATTTTCTTAGTATCAAAAAGACATGTTTATGGCCAATTTCTCTGGTCAGAAGTGATTTAAATTTCTGACCATGAACTTGTACAACTTTCCTTCAGATATAATTCAGATAACGGTGTAAAAAGGAGAATGCTTACATACGAGCTTTGTAGAGCTCAATAATCTCCGAAAGGCTTGCCTGACGAGGATTGGTTAAAGAACAAGCATCATTTAGTGCATTTTGTGCCATAAATGCAAGTTTATCCTCCGTTACACCAAGATCAGCCAGGCGTTGATTCGTACCGACTTTTTGCGACAACATCTCAATTGCTTCGATAGCAGAATTAATGGCCTGCTCCTGAGTCATTGTTGAGACATCAATCCCCATTGCCCGGGCGATTTCAACAAAACGATCGGGAACCTTTTTCGCATTAAATCGGGATACTTTGAATCGCCACGGGTTTAACAGACACCTCAGAGTCATTTAAGATGGCTTAAAGAGAGGTGCCCATGAGCGGTAAGCGTTATCCCGAAGAGTTTAAAACTGAAGCAGTCAAACAGGTTGTTGAT
>NZ_JAQZRK010000032.1:0-54320 GCF_028737495.1 Enterobacter cloacae complex sp. 2022EL-00981 | reverse complement strand
TATCCTCCCTCTCCTTTTGGGAGAGGGCCGGGGTGAGGGAAACAAACGAGAAATGACCTATGTTCGACACCCTTTCCAAAGCAGGTAAGTACCTGGGCCAGGCCGCCAAAATGATGATTGGCGTGCCAGACTACGACAACTACGTCGAGCATATGCGCGTCAACCATCCGGACCAGACGCCCATGACCTACGAAGAATTTTTCCGCGACCGCCAGGATGCCCGCTACGGCGGCAAGGGCGGGGCGAAGTGCTGTTAACCCTCTTTCGGTAAATAGAGACTGATCTGTTCCTGTTTACAGCCGTAGATCGCCGCCAGCTTTTCACGGGTGCGCTTTTGCGGACGGGAGTCCAGCGCTTCCAGCTGTGATACGGCAGACTGGGTGATGCCGAGTTTCTCTGCCACCTCCTGCTGGGACATGCCGCGCAGGATGCGCCAGGCGGCCTGCAGGCTGACGTTCTGCCAGGTCATGATGCTGCAAACCTCACCTGGAAGTTCAACGTCATCCAGCTCATCGTGTTCGACTTCAATATCCTCCAGATCGTCGTCGGTTTCGTCGTCGATTTCCGCCATCTGCAGGCACATACGAAAATATTCATCATAGGGAATAACCACGTACTGCGTTTTTCCGTTATCGTCCTTAATTAGCTGAACAGCCATAGGTGGCTTTCTCCTCGTGCAGGTAAGTTGTTGATGTTCTGCGCTTAACGGCCAAAACATAACAATGGTTATCGGGTTCGTCCCGAAGCGTATAGACGATGCGGTAATCGCCAACGCGTAGCCGGTAGTGATCTTCTGTCGCCGATATTTTTTTGATATCGGGCCGGGGAGCCGAGCGGTCATCCAGCTCAACAAGCTTCAACTCAATGCGACGCTGATATCGCTCGTCAATCTTTAAAAATGCCTTCTTTGCCCCATTGGACCAGACAATTTTCATCCGTACCTCCACTGTACGCCCACACAAAGTATAAGGAAATAATAAGACTATTAGATAAATTCCGAATTTCTTATGGGCTACTGTAGAGCGGAGAACAAATGCAGGTAAGCGGCAAAATGCAAACCGTCGAGGCGGTGCGAAAACGCCTCTGCTGGGCGACAGAGGCTTGCAGAAAATATGCGATCAGGCGTTCAAACCGCCGTCCACATCCAGCCCCGTACCGGAGATCTGTCCGGCGGCTGGGCTGGCGAGGAAGGTGACCGCCGCCGCGATATCTTCCGGTTGCCCGTAATGACCGACGGCAATCATCTGACGCTGGGCTTCTGCCTGTTCGCCGTCCTCCGGGTTCATATCGCTGTTGGTTGGGCCGGGATGCACCAGGTTCACGGTAATACCGCGGGGCCCCAGATCCCGCGCCAGACCGCGCGTGAAGGAGTTAAGCGCGGATTTGGTCATGGAGTAGACGGAGATACCCGGCATCGCCACGCGGTTTGCCAGACAGCTACCGATATTGATAATGCGTCCGCCGTCAGACATGTGTACCAGCGCTTCCTGAGTGGCGATCACCACGCCGCGAATGTTGACGTTAATCAGGGCATCGATATCCGCCAGCGTCATGGACTCCAGCGGGCCGCCGCGGGCGATACCGGCGTTATTGACCAGAATGTCCAGCCCGCCGAGGGTGCGCGCCGCATGGGTGACCGCGTCCTGAATAGCCTCTGCACTGGCGCTGTCGGCCTGAACCGCCTCACTGTGCCGCCCCAGCGCGCTTATCTCATCGACCACGGCCTGGGCTTTATCGACGGACTTTTCATACGTGATAACCACATCGGCACCGGCGCGTGCCAGCGACAGCGCGATAGCACGGCCCAATCCCCGGCTGGCACCGGTGACCAGCGCTTTCTTACCTGTTAAATCGATCTGCATGATGACCTCGTTGCGAGAGTGGTGAGAATCATCATTAGGTATAGTCGCTCGGCGCGTTTAACGGCTGAAGGATTCCACTTTCTCGAACGCCGCGCGCAGAACGTCAGGTGTGAGCGCCACGGGCAAATAGTGAATCGACTCCACCGGGCGCAGGGTGTGATTGATGACCTTGTCCAGTTCGTCACGGTTGTTGATATCCACCTCCAGCTCGCGAAGCCGGGTCGGCAGGTTAAAGCGCTGATACGCGGTGACAAGCTGCGCCAGCACGTCGTCCTGACCGAGCAGGGCGCTTTGCACCAGAATGCCGTAGGCCACTTTGGTGCCGTGCAGGTATTTTTCCGTCTGCGGCAGGACGGTTAAGCCGTTATGCACCGCATGTGCCGCCGCCACGCGTGTATAACGTTCGCCGAGCCCACCGACCATGCCGCCACCGGCAATAATGGCATCCACCACATCCCTGAATGCCTGCGTTGCTTCGCCACGCTGCTGGTCAGCCAGCGCGTCCTCGCTGCGTTCCAGCAGCACGTCGCGGATAGCCAGCGCGCCGTTAATCCCCAGACGTACGGTCAGCGGCAGGTGTTCAGGCTGCGGTGCGAGTACAACCGCTTCATACCACTTCGCCAGGGTATCGCCGATACCAGCCAGCAGGTATTCCGCCGGGGCGTTAAGGATGATTTGCGGCTCCACCAGCACCAGGAAATTGGCATCGTCGAAAATTTCAAACTGCAGCGCCTGCCCGGCATCGTTGTACCAGACGGAGAGCGGCGTCCATGCCGCACAGGTAGCGGCGATAGTCGGGATACCCACGAACGGAACGCCCAAACGACGCGCCACGGCTTTGACCGTATCCATCACCGCTCCGCCGCCAATGCCAATCACTACGGCCGCCTCGCTGCCGGATTCATTCACCAGATGGGTGACGTCACGCTCGCTGCAGTGGCCTTTGAACAACAGGTGTTTTGCGCCGGGGGCCGCAAAGCTCTCCGGCAGGTAGGGACGTGCGCCTTCAAGCGCGCGTTCGCCGTAGATCCACACCGCGCGAGAAAGCTGCTCCGGGGTGAAGAAGTCATGCAGATGCGCAAGGCTTCCGGGGTGAGAAAAGTAGTTCGCCGGGCCGGGAACGACGCGGATATCGGTGTTGCTCATGGTGTTGTCCTTTTTTAGCAAGCGCTAACCCGATGTTATGTCTGGACATCCGGATGGCTAATAATATTTGGCTTTATCTTATGCCTTTTCTGTCGTTGTCAGTCAACCGGAGCTGTGAAAAATTCAATAAATCAAACTATTAATGAGGATCCTACGCGGATGGTTTCCAGTCGCCTTGAGATGCGCGGTATCAGCCTGGCCTTTTCCGGCTTTCAGGCGCTGTCGCGCGTGGACTTTACCCTGAACGGCGGATCGGTGCATGCATTGACCGGGGCTAACGGCGCAGGGAAATCGACGCTGATGGCGGTGCTGTGCGGAACGCACGATCGCTATGAGGGGGAGATCTGCATTAATAACCAGCCGGTGACGATCCGCGAACCGCTCGATGCCAAACGGCTGGGGATCCACCTTGTGCAGCAGGAAGTGGACGTGGCGCTGGTTCCGGGGCTGAGCATCGCTGAAAACATCATGCTTGACCAGCTGGCGCAGCCGGGACATCGCTACCGCTGGCGTGCTATTCGTCAACAGGCGAAGCAGGCGCTGGCTCAGCTCGACGTTACGCTGGACGTTCGCCGTTCCATCGACAGCTGCTCGTTGGCTGAAAAACAGCAGATCCTGCTGGCCCGGGCGCTGTCGCATCACTGCCGTTTTTTGATCCTCGATGAACCTACCGCACCGCTGGATGCCCACGACAGTGAACGCCTGTTCGCGGTGGTGCGGCGTTTAAAGCAGCAGGGCATTGGCGTGGTGTTTATCTCGCACCGCATTCATGAGCTGAAAGCCATCTGTGACACCTTAACGGTGTTGCGCGATGGCAAGCTGATTGAGACCGGCCCGATGGCGGATCTCAGCGGCGAAGCGATCGTCGAGAAGATGCTCGGCCACGAACTGAGCGATATCTACCCGCCAGCCCGTCCTGTGCATAGCGACGAGACGCTGCTGCGGGTGGAGGGGCTGCACGACGACGCGTTGCTGAAAGATATCTCCCTGCATCTGCGTAAAGGCGAAATCCTCGGCATTGCCGGGCTGGCGGGCGCAGGCAAAACCGAACTCTGCAAGGCGCTGTTTGGTGCCAGCAAAAGCCGGGTGGAACATGGCGAGCTCAATCATCAGCCCTGGAAACCGCGCGATCCGGCCGATTCCGTGCTGCGCGGGCTGGCGCTGGTACCGGAGGAGCGGCGCAAGGAGGGGATTTTTATCGACGAGCCGGTGAGCATGAATCTGGCCGTGACGGCAGATAACAGCTTTTCGCGCTGGAGTCTCTTTGGTCATCGTCAGGCGTGGCGCTGGGCGGAAGAGGTGATAGCCCGCGTTGGCGTGCGTACGCGCGGGCCGGGGCAGGTTTTACGTCGGCTTTCTGGCGGTAACCAGCAGAAGGTTGCTATTGGCAAATGGCTGCGCAATGACGCCAGCGTGCTGATATTCGACGAGCCGACCAAGGGCGTTGACGTCAAAGCGAAGACCGATCTGTTTCAACTGATCGACGGCCTGGCGCGCGAGGGCAAAGGGGTGATTTACGCTTCGGGCGAATTCGCCGAACTGGTAGGGCTGTGCGACCGCATCTGCGTGCTCTGGGACGGACGCATCGTGGCGGAAATCCCCGGGGCCGAGGCGCGGGAAGAGACACTACTTTATTATTCAACCGGAGGAACGGCGTCGTGAGCAAAGCCCTTTCAGTGACTGCGGCGGCGTCTGGCCGTCAACAGATTTTCGACTTTCTCTACAGGTGGGGCATGTTGCTCACCGTGGTGGCGCTGGTGGTGGTTTTTGGCCTGGCGTCGGACAGCTTCCTCGACCCGAACAACATCATCAACATTCTGCGCTCGATCGCCATCGTGACGGTGATCGCCATCGGCGTATCGATTTCACTCACCGTGGGCGGGTTCGATCTCTCCGTCGGCTCAACGGCGTCGCTGGCGAATGCGCTGGTGATCTCGCTCTTCGTCTGGCACGGCTTCGGCACCACCGAGTCGATCCTGATCACCCTCGCGCTCTGCACGCTGGTCGGGTTGTTTAACGCCTTTCTGATCGTCATCCTGCGCATCCCGGACATGCTCGCCACGCTTGCCAGCCTGTTCGTCATTCAGGGCGTGGCGATGACCTACAGCTACGGCGGGTCGATTACCGAGAACATGGTGCTGCCGAGCGGTGATATGGCGGAAGGAACCATTCCGGCGGCGTTCAGCCTGCTGGGGCAGGTGCCGACCATCGTCATCATCATGCTGGCGGTGACCCTACTGGCACAGCTGGGATTGTCACTGACCACCCACGGCCGGCGCATGTACGCCATCGGCGGTAACCCGGAGGCGGCGCGCCTTTCAGGCATTCGCACCACGCGTTACAAGGTCGCGGCCTACGTGCTTGCCTCGCTGCTGGCCGGACTGGGCGGGATTTTGCTGGCCTCGCGCATTGGGTCGTCGCAGGTGAATGCGGGCGGCGGGTATCTGATGGACGCGGTGGCGGCAGCGTGGATCGGCTTTTCGCTGGCCGGTTCCGGCAAGCCGAACGCGCTGGGAACGCTGGTGGGGGCGGTCATTCTGGGCGTGCTGTCGAACGGGCTGGTGATGCTCTCCGTACCGTATTACGCCATGGACATTATAAAAGGGCTGGTGCTTGCCGTGGCGCTGGCGATTACTTACATACAAAAACGCTGACAACACAACGGGATAAAAAATGAAAAAGATTGCACTCTCTTTGGTGGCTCTTGGGTTACTCACCTCTCTGCCGGGATTTGCGGCCACACCTGCACCGGTTCCGGCGGCCATTGCCAACCACGACGGCCCCATTCGCATTGCGGTGATCCGCAACCTTGGCTCGGATGACAACACCACGCAGTTTGTCGCCGGGGCGATTCAGGAAGGGAAAAAACTTGGCTTTAAGGTCAGCACCTTTTTAAGCAACGGTGACGACGCAAAATTCCAGGACTTTGTGAATCAGGCGATCAGCCAGAAATATGACGGGATTATTCTCTCTCAGGGGCGTGATCCGTATGCGACCGCGCTGGTGAAGAAGGCGGTGGATGCCGGGATTAAGGTTTCGGTGTTTGATACCGCCGTCAACGGCGAGATCCCAGGCGTGACGGTCACCCAGCAGGACGATGCCTCCCTGACGAATCTCTCCTTCGGCCAGCTGGCGAAAGATTTCAACGGCAAGGCCAATATCGTCAAGCTGTGGGTCGCCGGTTTCCCGCCGATGGAGCGTCGTCAGGCGGCGTATAAGGAACTGCAGAAACAGTACCCGAATATCAAAGAGCTGGAGTCTATTGGCGCGGTGTCGTCGGACGTGCAGGGCGATACCGCCAACAAGGTCGGGGCAATTCTGGCGAAATACCCGAAAGGTAAAATCGACGCTATCTGGGGCACCTGGGACGCCTTCAGCCAGGGGGCGTATAAAGCCCTGAAGGAGAATGGCCGCACTGAAATCAAGCTCTACAGCATCGACATCTCCAACCAGGATTTACAGCTGATGCGCGAGCCGGGAAGCCCGTGGGCAGTGAGCGTGGCGGTGGATCCAAAGCTGATTGGGGCAACTAACGTGCGTCTGATCGCTAACAAGATTGCCGGAGAGCCGACGCCTGCGACCTATGATTTTAAAGCAGCGGCGATCCCGCAGGCGCTGCTGACCGCCCAGCCGGGTGCGGTGAACGTGGCATCGCTGGGGAAAATCATTCCGGGCTGGGGACAGACCGAAGACTTTATTGCGCCGTGGTTTGCGACGCTGGAAGCGAAAAATAAATAAAAACAAGCCGGGTGGCGTCAGGTGCAGCCTGATGCCCTCACCCCGGCCCTCTCCCACCGGGAGAGGGGGAAAACCAACAGGAGCTAAAGGTGACAACATTACCCACCCCTGAATACAGCCGCAATATGCGGCTAATTGGCCATAGCGACCAGGGCGGTCGCCCGGACGGCGTGCAACTGATGGTGCACCGCGGTTATGCGTATATTGGTCATATGGTGTCGCAGGGCTTTTCGATTGTTGACGTGCGCGACCCGAAAAACCCGAAAGCGGCGGGTTATGTACCTGCGCCGCCCGGCACCTGGAATGTGCATTTGCAGGCACACGACGATTTACTGCTGGTGATTAACGCCCGGGATCTGTTTGCCGATGCCCGCTTCGCCGATGAAAAGGTCTACTACACCCGTCAGGTGGGGGAGACCGTCAGCGACGTGCAGGACAAAGGCTGGAGCGCCGGGCTGCGCGTGTTTGATATCTCCACGCCGGACAGGCCGCGTGAGATCGGCTTTCTGTCGTTAAATGGCATTGGCATTCACCGCATCTGGTACGTTGGTGGTCGTTGGGCTTATGTGTCGGCGCTGATCGACGGCTTTACCGACTATATCTTCCTGACTATCGACCTGGCCGATCCGCGTAAGCCCGAAGTGGCAGGGCGCTGGTGGTTGCCGGGGATGAACCAGGCCGCAGGTGAACGGCCAGAGTGGCCGGAAGGCAAACGCTACGCGCTGCATCATGCCATTATTGCCGGGGATACGGCATACGGCAGCTGGCGTGACGGTGGTTTAACGCTGCTGGATGTGAAAGATCGCACTCAGCCGAAGCTGATTAGCCACCGCAACTGGAGCCCGCCGTTTGGTGGCGGGACGCATACCGCGCTGCCGCTGCCGGACCGCGATCTGCTGGTGGTGCTCGACGAAGCGGTGCTCGACAACCAGGAGGACGGCGAGAAGTTCATCTGGCTGTTTGATATCCGCGAGCCGTCGAACCCGGTAAGTATCTCCACCTTCCCGCAGCCGGATGAAAGAGACTACGTGGCGAAAGGCGCGCATTTCGGCCCGCATAATCTGCACGAGAACCGGCCGGGAAGCTTTGTCAGTTCCACGCTGATCTTCGCCACCTTTCAGAATGCAGGGGTGCGTGCGTATGACATTTCGAACCCCTATCGCCCGGTGGAAACGGGGGCGCTGGTACCTGCTGCACCTGAAAGGATGATGGATACACGCCCGAATCGCCCGCAGGTGATCCAGTCGTGTGATGTTTTTGTGGATGCGCAGGGAATTATTTACAGCACGGATTATAACGGCGGGTTGTCGGTGATTGAATATTTGGGCTAAAGGGGAAAGGGGGGCTGAAATATATTTATAAGGTGAATGCTTATATTTATAGATTCTTAAAATAAACGCGCCGACTTTATCTTTAAGTCCTGATACGTACTATGGCTCTTTTTTTATTCAAGGATGAATTTAATGAGCCTGAAAAAATGTGCAGCCTGGTTGCAAATAGCATTGCAACTCCTTCCGCCGTCGTTATTTTCGCTGGGCGCGACGCCCGTCGCCGCGCAGGATAAGGTAGCCGAGCCGCAAACCACCGAGCGGGTAGTGGCACAAACCGCCGTGCAGGCGGGGTCACTGCTGGAGAGCGGCAGTGGCCGTTCTGTCGCCAGCGCAATTACGTCCCAGGCAACAAATACCGCCACGCAGGAACTTGAGTCCTGGTTAAATCAATTTGGTACCACGCGTCTGAATATCGGTACTGATGAGCATTTTTCCATTCAGGACGCGGAGTTAGATCTGCTTATCCCTTTATACGAGCAAAAAACGTCGCTGGTGTTCACCCAATTGGGTGGTCGTCGTCACGACGACAGAAATATCGTTAATGTCGGGTTTGGCTACCGTGAATTTAATACCGCATGGATGTGGGGCGTGAATACCTTTTACGATCGCCAGGTTTCGGCGAATCAGCATCAGCGCCTTGGTGTTGGAGCCGAGCTAGGCTGGGACTATCTGCGTCTTTCAGCCAACGGCTACTACCGTTTAAGCGACTGGATGTCTTCGTCCCGCTATCGCGATTATGACGAGCGCGTGGCGAACGGCTTTGACCTGCGTGCAACCGGGTATCTTCCCGCCTATCCGCAGCTTGGGGCGAACCTCGTCTACGAACAATACTATGGTCAGCACGTCGGGCTTTTCGGTGACGATGAGGACGATCGTCAGAAAGATCCTTACGCCGTAACCGTTGGACTGAGCTACACGCCCGTTCCGCTGGTTACCCTGGGTGTAAACCAAAAAATGGGTAAGGGCGAGGCATCGGATACGCAGTTTAACCTTGCGGTCAACTGGGCGCCGGGCGTGCCGCTGCGCACGCAGCTTGATGCGGACCAGGTGGGGGCACGCCGTACGCTGCTGGGGTCACGTCAGGAGCTGGTCGATCGTAATAACAATATTGTCCTGGATTACCGTAAGCAGGAGCTGATTTCGCTCGCACTGCCAGAAAACATCGCCGGGAATGAAAATGCCCGCCAGACCGTAACCGCGAAGGTTAAAACGAAATACGGGCTCGAACGCATCGACTGGCAGGGTGACAATTTGATACGTAACGGCGGCAAAATCACACCGGGTGCCGATCCGGCCCAGGTGGTGATTACGCTTCCAGCCTGGAAAAATGGCGGTTCCAACGCGTATACGTTAACCGCAACGGCCTGGGATAAGCACGGTAACGCTTCTGATACCGCGCGGATGACGGTGAACGTAAACGGCATGGACGTGACCACGCTGCAGCCCAGCCTGACGGCGTCTCCGTCCCGCTTACCGGCGGATGGCACCAGTCAGTCGGTATTAACATTGGCGCTAAAAACCGCATCCGGCGAGGCTGCAACCGGGTTATCGGAGCGTCTTGGCGCATCGATCACCCTGAAAAATGCCGTTACAGGCACCGCGGCGCCTGTCGCACCGCAAATAAGCGCGTTTCGCGAAACGAGCAGCGGCGTATACAGCGCAACGCTTATCAGCGGAACCGCGCCTGCCACCCTCACCATTCAGACGTTCATCGACGGCAATATTAAGCTTGCTACCGCCTCTGTGGCTGAAGAGGCGGTGTCCGAGGTTGTGGAACTTGCCTCACTCAGTCCGTCGGCCGTAAGCGCACCGGCCGACGGCGTAACACCAATTGTCGTTGTGGCAAGCGTTGTCGATCGGTCCGGCAATCCCGTTTCGGGGCAAGAGGTGAAATGGACAGCGGATAACGCTGCGGTTCAGCTGTCTGCTGAACGCACCCTCACCACTGAGCAAGGGCAGGCCAGCATTCAACTCATTAGCCGTGACGTGGTTTCGACGACAGTGAGTGCGCAACTGGCGGACGGTAACCCGCTCTCTACCCCGACGCTAAAATTCGTTGCGGACAGCGCCAGCGCACAGGTGAGATCGGTCAATGTCGATAAAACCCGCATTGTTGCCAATAACAGCGACAGCGTAACGTATACCGCGCAGGTCGCAGATAACAGCAATCATCCGCTTGAAGGCGTGACGGTTAACTGGACGGTGAAGCGGGAAGATGGCACGACCGCAGGAAGCAAAACCTCGGTTACCGACGCTGCCGGAAACGCAACGCTGTCGCTGTCGTCAGCAAAAACGGGCGTTGCCTGGGTTTATGCTGATGTAAATCAGCAGAATGCGGTGAAAGCGGAAGCCGTAACGTTTGTCGCTGACACCAGCACGCAGCGTATCGCCGCCGTGGTGGCCGATAAGCAACAGGCCGTGGCCAACGGCAGCGACAGTATTACCTGGACGGCGCAGGTGCGCGATCTGCAGGGTAACGCCATTTCGGGCGTAGAGGTTAACTGGTCGGCAGATAACCCAGACGTTAAGCTCGCCGCCAGCAGTACGCGGACGGATGCGCAGGGCAATGCCTCGCTGGTGGTTACCTCGCTGAAATCAGGCAGCGTTGTAATCACGGCTCAGACCGCTGAAAGCGCACCCGTTCGTGCTGACAGCGCAACCTTCACGGCCGATCTCACGACCGCGAAAATGACGGAGATGGCCGCCGACAGCGTAACGGCGGTGGCCAATGGTACCGACGGTATCACAGTGCGTACTACCGTTGTGGATGCCAATGATAATCCGGTTGACGGAGCGAAGGTTAACTGGGCGGTGAGCCCTTCCGGCGCGACGTTATCCGATACGAGCAGCGTGACGAATGCATCGGGTGAGGCGAGCGTGACCTTACGTTCTGAAACCGCGGGGGAATATTCTCTTCAGGCCACGTTCGGCAGTAACACGTTACGTGTGACAAAACTGGCCTTCACCGGTGACACCACCACGGCAAAGCTGGCTACCCTCACGGCGGATAAAACGACCGGCATTGTGGCCGACAGCGATACCGTACTGTTAACCGCCACCGTGATGGATAGCCATCAGAACCCTGTACCAGGCGTTGCCGTTAACTGGAGCAGCAGTGATGCGGCTGATGTGACCCTGACGCCCGTTTCAGCAATGACCAATGCGCAAGGGCAGGCTGAAACGCGCTTCTCATCGCGCAAAGCGGGCAACATCACGGTTACCGCGACGGTGAATGGTAGCGGTCAGACGCTTACTCTCTCCGTGACCGGTAATCCGGCGACAGCGCAATTTACGAGCCTGAGTGCGGATAAAAAAGAGGCGGTGGCTGACGGGAATGCGAGCATACGCTGGACCGCCACCGTCGAGGATGCCAACCATAACCCGCTTAGCGGGGTGGATGTTGCGTGGCGAGTAGATAACAGCAGCGTGAAGCTTGCCAGCGCCAGTACAAAAACCAACGAACAGGGCCAGGCGGCTGTAACGGCGTCAACGACAACGGCCGGAACGGCAACGGTTAGCGCAACAGTTGTCGGTTCAACGGCGGCGATAAACGCGGAGCCGGTATCATTCACTGGCGATGTGACCACCGCCAGGGTTGAGAGTCTCAAGGCCAGTTCCGACCACGCGGTGGTTAATACCGACCGTATTACCTACACCGCAGTGGTGAAAGATGTAAACGGTAATGCCGTCAAAAATGCGACGGTCAACTGGAGCACCACGCTTAATACCCTTTCAGCGCAAACCAGCGTGACCAATGGCAGTGGCGTGGCGACCGTGAAGCTAAGTGGCCCGGATACCGGTACGGCAACGGTGAGCGCGGGGATTAATAACACCACTAAAACCGATCAAACGGTTGTGTTTATTGCCAGCTATTCAGCCATGTGGAGCATCACCGGTTCGACAAGTGCATTCAGTACGGGCGCAATATTTGGCTTCCCTTCGCTTGGGTTCGTGGCAACGGGAAGTACGCAGGGGCCGACGTCCCTGGTATGGACCGCAGAAGGTTACAGTACGCTTGTCGTGCCGATGAAGGACGAACAAGGCAATACCCGGGAAGTGACGATTCGCGCGCAGCGCAGATCGGATTGCTCCACCCGTCCGTTCAATGTGGCGGTTCTGTGTAGCAGTTGGGAAACCACAGGCTATAGCGCCAGCCTTAAGTATGTTGAGGCCGATAACCCGGATCTCCCGAGCGGGGTTTACCGGGGGGATATCAAGTTTGCCGGTAAAGACTGGCATTCGTCGTGGTCTCTCGATTACACCGTGACCACCACGCTCACCAAAAACTGATGCAAAAACCTCCCGAAAGGGAGGTTTTTTTAACTGTACTGGCGCACTCTTGCCACCAGCTCTTCCACGCTGTCGATGCGATCGGCAATCACAATCAGCGCTTTACCCAGCGTGATGGCGTGGCGCAGACATTCGTGACGCATCGCGTCGTCCTGAATGGTATCGATGTCCGCGACGTGAGACAGCCCCACACTGCGGCGGATCAGCTCCGTTCCGCAGAAACCAATGGTATCTCTCCAGACCTTTTTCAAAAATTCAGAGGCATAGCCCGGCGCACTCAGCGCGGCATCCCGGGTTTTCTCGTGCGCCAGCGTCTGGAAGCGCTCCGCAAAGGTATTCCATAACGCCTGAATGTCGATCAGACGCTGTTCCCGGGCGGCAGCGGCATCGCGGATGCCTAAATGCCCCGGCAGGCCACAGAAGTTCAGCAGCAGGTTGCCGATGGCGGTGCCCACGTCAAACCCAATCGGGCCAAAGTAACCGAATTCGGCGTCGATCGCTTTCAGGCTACCCTCGGCCACGAAAATCGATCCGCTGTGGATATCCCCGTGCAATAGCGCTTCGGCGTGGGAGAAGAAGCGATGCTTCAGGGAGGCCACGGCAATTTTCAACTGGGCGTCATCGCGCAGGGCGGCGACATCGTTTTCCAGCTCAGCCGGATAGTTGTTGCGCTCGTGGATCTGGTACGGATCGTTAAAGAACAGATCTTCAGTGATCTCGCACATCTCCGGGTTAATGAACTGGGCAACCTGCGCTTTTTTCTGGTGCGGGTGCAGGTAAAAATCGCTGGTGTGGAACAGCGTGTGCGCCAGATACTCTCCCAGTTGACGCGCAGCCTGCGGGTAGGCGTTATTCTTAATCAGCTCCCCGCGCCAGATGCGATGGTCGGAGAGATCTTCCATCACCATGACCGCCAGTTCCGGGTCAAAATGATGAATTTTCACGGTATGCTGCGGGCTGTGCTTGTAATGCTCCACCAGCGTTTGCGCCTCAAGACGGGCGCGGTCCAGCGTCAGCGGCCATGACTCACCGACGCAGCGAACGTATGGCAGCGCCTGTTTTACGATGATGCGGCTCACGCCCTGAGCATCGAAAATTTTGAAGACCAGATTGAGATTGCCGTCGCCTACTTCCTGCGCCTCTACCAGTGATGATGGATTATCAAGGCCGCCAAACTGCCTGGCATACTCCACGGCGTCCTGGGCGGTAAAGGTACGGTATTGCGACATTGCCTGCTCCTCACTGATTTGCGAATAAAGACATTTAGACGTCTATACATCTGGATTTCATCCTGACACAATGTGCTACAACAACGCAACAGGGAATTAACGACATGCAGACATTACAGACGACCAGCCTGCGGGTGGCGGATAATCAGCTCTTTATTCTCGACCAACAGGCCCTTCCGCAGGAGAAACGCTGGCTTGACGCCTCAACGGTCGAGGCGCTGGTGGGGCATATTCACGCCCTTAGGGTGCGCGGTGCGCCGCTGATTGGTCTCTCTGCAAGTCTGCTGCTGGCGCTGCTGGCGGAAAAGGGGAAAAGCCGCGACGAGCTGGCGCTGGCGCTGGAAACGCTGCGCGCTGCCCGCCCGACGGCGGTCAACCTGATGAACAATCTCGACCGCATGAAGCAGGCGCTCTGGCAGGAAGATTTCGTTCCGGCGCTGGTGACGGAAGCTCTGCGACTGATTGACGAAGACAGGCAGCTTTGTGACGCCATTGCGACAGCGGGCAGCGCGCTGGTGAAGCCCGGTAGCCGCCTGCTGACCCACTGTAACACTGGCGGTCTGGCAACCGCAGGCGTCGGCACTGCGCTGGGTGTTATTGCTCGCGCACATCAGGAGGGCAACGTCAGCAACGTCTGGGTGGATGAAACCCGTCCGCTGCTGCAGGGCGGCAGGCTGACCGCGTGGGAGCTCGGCGAGCTGGGCGTGCCGTATCAGCTGATTACCGACTCCATGGCCGCCAGCCTGATGGCAAAAGGGGAGGTAGATGCCGTGTGGGTGGGGGCAGATCGTATTGCCGCCAACGGCGATGTGGCCAACAAAATCGGCACCTATTCCCTGGCGGTGCTGGCGAAATTTCACGGCATTCCGTTCTATGTCGCCGCCCCGCAAACCACCCTCGACCCGGCGTGCCCGAACGGTGAGGCGATCCCGATTGAACAGCGCGCGGCCAGCGAAGTGACGGGCGTGGCGGGAAGCTTCGGCGCGGTACAGTGGGCACCGGAAAATGCGCAGGTTTACAACCCGGCGTTTGACGTCACCCCAGCCTCGCTGATAAGCGGCTGGGTACTGGATACGGGCGTGGTCACGCCGGAAGCGGTAGCAAAGGGGAAATTCGCCTGAGTCCGGCTATCCTTGTAAGGGGTTCCCCTGAGAGGACAACATCGTGACGCTCGATCCCGAAACAGACTTAAAACTGGAACGCGTGGTGGATGCACCGCGCGACCTGCTGTGGCTTTGCTGGACGACGCCAGAGCACATCAAAAACTTCTTTATTCCTGCCCCCCATAAAGTGACCGAATGCGACCTCGACCTGCGCGTGGGTGGACGATTCAATACCGTTTTCGACGTGGACGGGCAAAAAATGGACAATAAAGGTGTTTTCCTGGAAATCGATCCCGGCAAAAAGCTGGTCTTTACCGACGGCTATACCGAAGGGTGGAAACCGGCCGAAAAGCCGTTTATGACGGCGATTTTGTTGCTGGAGGATCTCGGGGAGGGCAAAACCCGCTATACGGCGATTGCGCGCCATCCCACGAAAGAAATCCGTGAGCAGCATGAACAGATGGGCTTCCATGAAGGCTGGGGGATCGTGCTGGATCAGCTGGTGGGGTATGTGAAGTCTCTCAGACCCCCTCTCCCTTGAGGGAGAGGGTTGGGGTGAGGGGGAGCATACGGTGATAGTGTTAAAGATGGGGGCGTTTTCTTGTCGCCCTTCTCTGACGAAAAATGGGTGTCCCCTTTTCATCAAAATACCTTTCCGGCCATATCACTTCAGGCGAGATGTTGAGCGCCTGAGCGATTAGCCATTCCCCTTTAGGCCATGGCCGGGAAAGCGCATTTGCCAGTGTAGATGATGATAGTCCAGCCTTACGTGACAAGGCTGCCAGGCTTGTTCCGTGTTTCTTTAGCGCGGCAACGATATCGGCAGGATGCCAGTTTTTATCACGCATTGTATCCTCCTTACGTAAGTTCGTTACGGGCTCAATTATCCCGTTTTGGGATAAAAAGACAATGGGAGGATATTCGATTTCAGGATATTTGTATGGAATCGGAACAATGGCCTCAGTTTATTCAGATGAATACCAGCGAGTTATCAATGCGTTGAAGAAGGCACGTAAAGAGAAAGGGATTACTCAGACGCAGCTTGCGGAGGCGCTGGGAAAACCGCAGTCGTTTATCGCTAAAGTGGAAAGTGGTGAACGCAGGTTAGATGTGGTGGAGTTTGTGCATTTGGCAAAATTGGTTGGGGCAGATGTGCAGAGGATTATCGCCAGTATTTAATTAATGTGTGACTGCGGAAATGACCACCAGAGCTGTATGTTCCCCCTCACCCCAGCCCTCTCCCAAAGGGAGAGGGAGCAATTTTCACCTATGCCAGACGCGGATACGCATCCGCAATCGCATCACCGGTAAACTGCGCCACCCAGCCCTCCGGATTATCGAATATACGGATGGCCGTAAAGTTTGGCTCTGAGCCCATATCAAACCAGTGTGGTGTGCCCGCCGGTACCGAAATCAGGTCGTTTTTCTCGCACAGCACCTGATACACCTCATTGCCAATGTGCAGGCAGAACAATCCCGCGCCTTCCACGAAAAAGCGCACTTCATCTTCGCCGTGGGTGTGCTCGTTGAGGAATTTCGCGCGCAGCGCTTCTTTTTGCGGGTTGTCGGCGCGCAGGCTGATCACATCCCAACTCTGATAGCCTTTCTCCGCGACCAGTTTGTCGATGGCATGCTGGTAAGCGTCAATGACCACTTCTGGGGCAGGGTCGCGACCTAAATCACGGTCAGCCGCCCAGCGTTCAAAACGCACGCCTTTGGCGTTGAGCTGTTGGGCGATCTCGGCGGCGTCGGTGCTGTGCCACAGGTGCTTACTGGCGTCTTTATCGGAATAAATGGTTAATGCGCTCATGAAGGGATCTGCTCCGGGTTAATTTCGTCGAACTGGTGAACCTGATGATGGTGGCTGGCACCGTCATCATCACCGCGAATCAGCTGCAGGGTGCGAAAACCGGCCTGCTCAGCGGCGTCCAGCTCCTGATGGATATCCGACAGGAACAGGATCTGCGACGGGGCAATGCCCGTCTGCGCCGCAATATTCTGATAAGACTGCACCTCACGCTTGGCACCAATATGGGTATCAAAGTAGCCGCTGAACAGATGAGTAATATCACCTTCATCGCTGTAGCCAAATAACAGTTTCTGCGCGGCGACGGAGCCAGAGGAATAAACATAGAGATCAATACCTTGCGCTTTCCATTTTTCCAGCGCCGGCAGCACGTCCGGGTAGAGATGGCCGGTAAAGTCGCCGTTGACGTAACCGTCGTGCCAGATAATTCCCTGCAGGGCCTTCAGCGCCGTCGATTTACGGTCTTCATCCATAAAGGTGAAGAGGGTATCGATAAGATCGCTGACGCTGGCGTGCGGAGCGTCGATTTCATCGCGCAGGTTGTCCAGAATCGATTTGACCGGCTCGGCGTACTGCTGGGCGGTGACGAAGGCCGCCAGACGCTCACGCGCATAAGGGAACAAAACATCATGGACAAAACGGATATCGCTGGTGGTTCCCTCAATATCCGTCACAATCGCGCGAATCATATCTTCTCCAGTTGTCGTAAACGCATTTCGCATTCAAATAAGAATTCTAATCCTTCCAGATGACGGCGGGCTTCGGCCACATCACGTCCCCAGCAGGTTAAGCCATGGCCGCGCAGAAGAAAACCATAATTAAGCGGGCGCTCCTGGGCGTAATGGGCGATTCGCGAAGCGAGGGCGTCTATATCCTGGTCGTTATCGAATACCGGAATGGCAACCGTAGCCAGATGCGTGGTCTGCCCGGTGAGGGATTTTTGCATCTCAAAGCCGCTGATGTGCAACTCCGCCTCTTTCACCAGCCGCGAGAGCACCGTGGCGTTCACCGTGTGGACGTGCAGTACGGCGTTGGCCTCCGGGAACAGGCGATAGATGAGCGTGTGTAACCCGGTTTCGGCCGAAGGTTTACGGCCAGAGGGGGCGCGATTGGTGGCGATCTCCACCTGCAGAAAATCATCCGGCGTGAGGCTGCCTTTGTCTTTGCCGGATTCACTGAGCCAGCACAGGTTTTCATCCTGACGTACCGACATGTTGCCGCCGGTGGCGGGGGCCCAGCCTTTGGCGCCAATCCAGCGGCAGGCTTCGACCAGTTGCGTGAGTTGCAGGTTGTCTGTCATTTCCTTTTACCCTCTCGGTCAGGAATATTCATATTGTTTAGACGTCTAAGCGTCTTGATTGCCAAAGACTAACATCGTGTTATAGTGGCAGCAACATAAGTATTACAAGCAGGCACCCCACAATGAGCAATAACGCATTGATTCCGCAAAGCAAACTTCCCAACCTGGGCACCACTATCTTTACGCAGATGAGCGCTCTGGCCCAGAAGCACAACGCCATTAACCTCTCGCAGGGGTTCCCGGATTTTGATGGTCCAGGCTATTTGCAGGAGCGTCTGGCCTGGCACGTTGCCCAGGGGGCGAATCAGTATGCGCCGATGACCGGTGTGCAGGCATTACGTGACGCCATTGCGGATAAAACGGCGGAATGCTATGGCTATCAACCGGATGCCAACAGCGACATTACGGTGACGGCAGGTGCGACTGAAGCGCTGTATGCGGCCATCACCGCGCTGGTTCGCGCGGGCGATGAGGTTATCTGCTTTGACCCAAGCTACGACAGCTATGCGCCTGCCATCGAACTGTCCGGCGGCGTGGTGAAGCGCGTGGCATTACAGCCGCCGCATTTTCGCCCCGACTGGCAGGCGTTTGCTGCGCTGCTGAGCGACAACACCCGGCTGGTCATTCTGAATACACCACACAACCCGTCGGCGACCGTGTGGCAGAAGAGCGATTTCGCCGCGCTGTGGCAGGCCATTGCGGAACGTGAAATTTATGTCCTGAGCGACGAAGTGTATGAGCACATCTGCTTTGCCGGGGAAGGGCACGTCAGCGTGCTGGCCCATCCGCAGCTTCGCGAGCGCGCTGTGGCGGTGTCGTCATTCGGTAAAACCTATCATATGACCGGCTGGAAGGTGGGGTACTGCGTGGCACCGGCGGCCATCAGCGCGGAGTTGCGTAAAGTGCACCAGTATCTGACGTTTGCGGTGAACACGCCTGCCCAGCTGGCGCTGGCGGATATGCTGCGCGCTGAGCCTGAGCATTACCGTGAGCTGCCCGAGTTTTACCGCGCACGCCGGGATCGGTTTG
This sequence comes from Enterobacter cloacae complex sp. 2022EL-00981, assembly GCF_028737495.1. Lineage (NCBI taxonomy): Bacteria > Pseudomonadati > Pseudomonadota > Gammaproteobacteria > Enterobacterales > Enterobacteriaceae > Enterobacter > Enterobacter cloacae complex sp. 2022EL-00981. The sequence goes on along the minus strand of NZ_JAQZRK010000032.1, from coordinate 35,485 downwards.
TGAGTGCCCTGAGTCAGAGCCGTCTGGAGATCCTGCCGTGTGAAGGCACCTATTTCCTGCTGGCCGATTACAGCGCCATCTCCGATCTGGACGACGTCAGTTTTTGCCAGTGGCTGACCAAAGAGGTGGGCGTGGCGGCGATCCCGTTATCCGTCTTTTGCGCCGATCCCTTCCCGCATAAGCTGATTCGTCTCTGCTTTGCGAAACAGGAATCGACGCTGCTGGCGGCGGCAGAGCGTCTTAACGCGCTCTGATTATTTGACCGTCCAGGCTTCTGAATAACGGCGGTCTGCAAAGAGTTCCAGCAGACCGTTGATTTGCTTGAGGCGCAATACCTCGTCGCTATCCATTCCCAGTTCCTGACTGATTCTCTCGTCGTCCCAGCCAAGCTGCACCAGCTCGCGGACGATATCGGACATCGCATTGATTTGATGGCGGCCGCGCGCCCGATTGTGGCGAATGGTGGCCGCTATCCGGTCGAACTTTTTCTGCCGCTCTTTACGCAGACAGGTGACAGGCAGATAGCCTTTAAGCTGGCGTTTCAATACCGCCCGGTTGGACCCAATTTCATGCCGATGGAAGCCGTCGACAATTTCATAATGCCGGGCCTCACTTTCCGTCACTACAATGGGTTGGGTAAAACCGTCCATCTCCAGGGATTTACAGAGCAGCCGTTTTTCCGGCGGGGCAACGTTGTTGGGGTTGTAATCGTTCGCGGTAATCTCGTCCTGTTTGATCCACAGCACGCAGTCGACAGGCTGTTCGCGAAAAGGGCTATTTTCATGGATGGCCTGGCGAAAGGCGTTAATGGCTTCAATGCGTTTATCTTCGGGAAGAGACTGAAGATAATTTTTCATCTCGTTAATTAATTGCTGCTGCATAAGATCCCCCACTCTTTGCGTTTTGATTTCATCCGTTCGCTGTAACGCTGGTAATGCCTGGGTTTGTTCGGACTGAATGACAGCGCCCGGCACCAGTAGTCATTGTTGAGTAATACCTTGCATACGCGTCGCCAGGACGGGATATCTTTGGCGCCGATATCGCCCTCCTGAGTGTCGGGAATATCGGCCATGCCTCTCTTCTGATACCAGTGCAAATAGATCGCGATTTTATTGCGGTAATGTTCCGCGGTGGTGTGCGGCATGCTGTCGAGAAGCAGCATGGCGTATTCCCGCCAGCTGAGCGCGTCGGGTTTCAGAATTTTGCGGTGGCCATAGAAGTGATTGTCCTGCCCCGCGTAGACCCCGCCACTGTGCACGCCGTTTACCCGCTCACACATCGCCGCCCAGCGTTCGGGCTCCACAACATGATAGAGCCACAACCCCTGACGCTGCTCCGGGCCAAAGGGTTCACAGATGCGCATATAGCGCGGCGGCACGCCAGCCTGAAACATCAGGTCGTAAAGCGGGTTATAGCACCCGCCCGTTTTCGCAAACCAGGTCCAGATATCGGCGGTTTTCCAGTCATAAAGCGGATAGACATACCAGGCGTGCCCGCCGGGGGCGACGGTGGTCCAGGGTTTGTCATCGGCAAAGCGCTGCTTTCGTGCGTTAGCGATCGTCAAAAAGCGATTATAGGATTCATCGGCACGAATGCCGATCATCATTGCTGCCGGGCGCCTTTTGGCAAACCAGTCGGAAAATTCGCGAACAAAGACCTCGAAGGTCATGCCGGGCTGGTAGAACGAGAAGTAATCTGGATCGGTTACCGCCTCTTCCGGGGGCGTGCGTACCCAGTTTTTACCCGGCTCCCAGCACTGCCATTCGGGCTGGAACTGTGAGAGTGAATTTTGCGTGGTCAACGGGAGCGCTACCCACCAGCATTTTTCAATCACATCGGCGTATTGTGCGATCATGTTATTCACGTGCTGAATGGTACAGGTGAACTGTGCTTCCCAGTCGATAAATAACAGACAGATTTTTTTTCCCATTTTTCGGGCTTGTCGGGCCGTTAAATGGAACATAATGGTGGAATCTTTTCCGCCAGAAAATGAAACACAGACCCTTGGCAGATTCTCAAGCGTCCATGTTATGCGCTCTGTGGCAGCGTCAAGGACATTTTGATTAAGTGGATGCTTATAAATTGACAAAGGCAACTCCTCCTGGAAATAAATACCGGACGTTCATGTCAATGCAGGAAAGAGAATAATAGTAGTGAAAATAAAGGCAGGTAAATCAAAAAAGGCAGATTTTTTATTATCTATAAATGAGGGTTATATTTTGAAGAGAGAAATGGCTGTAAATATCACAGCCATTCGGATTTATTTTTGCGTGATTTGTTCAACAAACGTCGAGAAAACCGAGCTGTTAAGCGCTGAGCGGTTATAAACCATGAAGACGTCCATTTGAGGCAGCGTGAAGGGGGCGTCCACTTTTTTCAGTCGCAATACGTCACGATATTTTTCATACAGGACTTCCGGGATATATCCCACTAAATGCGATGCGCTGATCATGTTTATGATTGAAAAGAGAGAGTCGCAGCGAAAACCGATTGTCCTGTCGGCATGCACTTCCTCAGTCTTTGACTGATAGTGTTTCACACCCGCTTCATCGCTCAGGAAGATCGTAAACTTCTCTTTCTGCAGCTCTTCCAGGGTAGCGGTCTCCTGCAGACGGGGGTGATCCTGGCTGCACACCAGAATCATTCGGTAATTAACATAGGGAACGCATACCATTGAGCGATTGTTGATAGGCGCAATGGAGAAAATTAAGTCTGCTTTACGGTAGGCAAGCAGGTCTTCTGCGGAATCCGCGGACAGCAGCATGTCATGAAGCTCTATTTCATAATTGTGCTCTCGCATCAATAGCTTCATGGGGTTGAGCAGATTGTCGGTTGTCAGAACCTGCGGGCAGTAGATGACAAAATTCTTTTTGAGCGATGAGCCATGCATGATGTTGATGGTCTGCTCAAGCTGATTGAGGTTTTGCTCAAGATGATGATGCAAATTTGCCCCGACGGTGGTGGGAGTGATCCCTTTTCCCGAACGGATAAACAGCGGATCGTTCAGCTGGTTACGCAGCCGCTGCAGGGATTGACTGACCGCGGAAGGCGTTATGTAGAGCGTTTCTGCTGCCTTGCTGATGCTCAGGTGTTGGTAGATGCATTCGAAAATGACCAGCAGATTGAGATCGAATTTTTTTAAGTCGTAAAGATTTGCCATGTTTCATCCTGAGTGTGCTGCGTTGCGTTATCACATCACTGATAACTATAGAAGGAACGTAACCATTTACCATCCTTGATGGTTAGCTCGCTTAATTATGATTGAAAACCAACTTAATATATCACGAACGTAGATTAATGAAATAGAACTTCAATAATGGTTAAGATATTTTTACCTTTAAAATAGAAAGCAGAACTGAATAAAAATAGTCAGATTTATATATGGACAAGTAATTATCACTCATTTTTATTTTTACTGGCGTGAGCATTAGCGGTGATGGGGAATGCTTAGTTTGGTAAAACCTATCACAGCCATAGATATGATTATCCCTTCAATCCATTGCCCTGTCCCGACACGGGTGCTGTAATCAGGGGGCTGTAACGACCTTGATATAAAGGTATGTAGAGCGCAACGCAACGCCAGTCTCACTGGCACTGAAAGTTCCTGTGGAAAGTTCAGGTATCAGGGCCGCCCACCAGGGCGGCCTTTTTACTTTCGGGCTTTTATTCATTGGGTTCACAACGTTGTCTTGTTCGGGTTGTTAGGTATGGCTGATTGATTTGATAAAGCAAACGCATTAGCCCATGTAGCGAAAGTTCGTTACCTTACATCTCAACGAAAACACGGAGGAAGTACAGATGTCTTTGATTAACACCAAAATTAAACCTTTCAAAAACCAGGCGTTCAAAAACGGCGAATTCATTGAAGTGACTGAGAAAGATACCGAAGGCCGCTGGAGCGTGTTCTTCTTCTATCCGGCTGACTTCACTTTCGTTTGCCCGACCGAACTGGGTGACGTGGCCGATCACTACGATGAACTGCAGAAGCTGGGCGTAGACGTGTACTCTGTCTCTACCGACACCCACTTCACCCACAAAGCGTGGCACAGCAGCTCTGAAACCATCGCGAAAATCAAATACGCGATGATCGGTGACCCGACTGGCGCCCTGACCCGTAACTTCGACAACATGCGTGAAGATGAAGGCCTGGCAGACCGTGCGACCTTCGTTGTTGACCCGCAGGGCATTATCCAGGCTATCGAAGTTACCGCTGAAGGTATCGGCCGTGATGCATCTGACCTGCTGCGTAAAGTGAAAGCAGCTCAGTACGTGGCGTCTCACCCAGGCGAAGTGTGCCCGGCGAAATGGAAAGAAGGCGAAGCGACGCTGGCTCCATCTTTAGACCTGGTCGGCAAGATCTAAGTCTGTAAAGCCTGGCGGCGCTGCGCTTGCATAGGCCTACAGTATCGTAGGCCGGGTAAACGACGTGCCACCCGGCAACCCATGGGCGCCCCCCGCGCCCATTTCATTCCAGCACCATGATGCAAGTTGCATTCAGGCCGCCCGTATAAGGCAGCTTGCATGATGACGTTTTTAGAGAGGGAAGAACAATGCTCGACACTACAATGAAAACCCAGCTCAAGGCATACCTTGAGAAACTGACCAAACCTGTTGAGCTGATTGCCACGCTGGACGACAGCGCTAAATCGGCAGAAATCAAGGAACTGCTGGCGGAGATCGCCGAACTGTCACCGAAAGTGACCTTCAAAGAAGCGAACGATCTGGCGGTGCGTAAGCCATCTTTCCTGATCACCAACCCGGGCTCTGATCAGGGGCCGCGTTTTGCCGGTTCACCACTGGGCCACGAATTTACCTCACTGGTGCTGGCTCTGCTGTGGACCGGTGGGCATCCGTCGAAAGAGGCGCAGGCGCTGCTGGAGCAGATCCGCGATATCGACGGGGATTTCACCTTTGAAACGTACTATTCGCTCTCCTGCCACAACTGCCCGGACGTGGTGCAGGCGCTGAACCTGATGTCAGTCCTGAACCCGCGTATCAAACACACCGCGATTGATGGCGGCACTTTCCAGAACGAAATCACCGATCGCAACGTGATGGGGGTTCCGGCAGTGTTCCTGAATGGGCAGGAGTTTGGCCAGGGCCGTATGACCTTGTCCGAAATTGTGGCCAAAGTGGATACCGGCGCCGAAAAACGTGCCGCAGAAGAGCTGAACAAGCGCGATGCGTATGATGTACTGATTGTCGGCTCTGGCCCGGCGGGCGCCGCGGCAGCGGTCTATTCCGCACGTAAAGGTATTCGTACCGGTCTGATGGGCGAACGCTTTGGCGGCCAGGTGCTGGATACCGTGGATATCGAAAACTACATCTCTGTGCCGAAGACCGAAGGCCAGAAACTGGCTGGCGCACTTAAAGCGCACGTCAATGATTACGCAGTGGATGTGATCGACAGCCAGAGCGCCAGCAAGCTGGTTCCTGCCGCAGTCGAAGGTGGCTTACATCAGATTGAAACTGCTTCCGGCGCGGTGCTGAAAGCCCGCAGTATTATCATTGCCACCGGTGCCAAATGGCGCAACATGAACGTGCCGGGTGAAGATCAGTATCGCACCAAAGGCGTGACCTACTGCCCGCACTGCGATGGTCCGCTGTTTAAAGGCAAACGCGTGGCGGTGATTGGCGGCGGTAACTCCGGTGTTGAAGCGGCTATCGACCTGGCGGGCATTGTTGAACACGTTACCCTGCTGGAATTTGCACCAGAGATGAAGGCAGACCAGGTACTGCAGGATAAAGTACGCAGCCTGAAAAACGTCGACATTGTGCTGAATGCGCAGACCACGGAAGTGAAGGGCGACGGCAGTAAAGTCACCGGTCTGGAGTACCGCGACCGCGTCAGTGGCGATGTGCACAGCGTTCCGCTTTCGGGGATCTTCGTGCAGATTGGTCTGCTGCCAAACACCACCTGGCTGGAAGGCGCCATTGAGCGTAACCGCATGGGCGAGATTATCATCGATGCCAAATGTGAAACCAGCGTGAAGGGCGTATTTGCAGCGGGCGACTGTACTACCGTGCCGTACAAGCAGATCATCATCGCGACCGGTGAAGGGGCGAAAGCGTCTCTGAGCGCGTTCGACTACCTGATTCGCACCAAAACAGCATAATAAAAGTCAGTAAGACTGCACCTGCACCAGGAGAGGCCACCATAAGGTGGCCTCTTTTTTTTATCTCACGACCATCACCGGAATGTGGGTGTGACGGATAACGCTGGAGGCGTTTGAACCCAGCAGATGCGTAGTAATGGACGGATTGCGTGAACCGATAACCACCACGTCGGCGTTCAGCTCGCTCGCCAGCTCGTTAACGGCATCGCGCACGCTGCCAAACCGGACATGCGTTTTAATGCGGGAAGGATCGATGGTGAAGTGCCCGACCATCGTTTGCAGGCGATTTTCCGCCTCGTGCTGCAGATGCTCTTCAAAGCGGCGTACATCGGCGGCAAAGCGATGCAGACTCAGGCTGGCAGAACCCGGCAGCACGTGTAGAAGATGAATAATCCCGTCCTGCTGCGCCAGAAATTCCGCATGGCGTACGGCCTTGTCGCTCAGCTCCATCTCAAAAACATCAACCGGCATAATAATTCTTTGATACATACCCGTTTCTCCTTGTTTATAAACGCTGGAATCATTCAACCATAAAATGAATATGGTTTTTGTAAGCGCTGCGGCACTTTTCTGTTTTTCCCAGGATAAATCTCAAAAGCCCGCTAATCCCGGGCAGGTCGTCAGGGAACGCTACCCTTAAATACTTACCCGGATCCTTTCGGAGGTCGCATGAAAGCACTCACGTACCACGGTCCACATCATGTTCGTGTCGAGAATGTCCCCGATCCTGTTATTGAACAACCTGACGATATTATCCTGCGCGTAACGGCCACGGCGATCTGCGGATCGGATCTGCATCTCTACCGCGGGAAGATCCCCAAAGTTGAGCACGGCGATATTTTTGGCCACGAGTTCATGGGCGAAGTGGTGGAGACGGGCAGGGAAGTGAAGACGCTGCAAAAAGGCGACCGGGTGGTGATCCCGTTTGTCATCGCCTGCGGTGACTGCTTCTTTTGCCGCCTGCAGCAGTACGCGGCCTGCGAGAGCACCAACGCCGGGCAGGGCGCCGCGCTGAATAAAAAGCAAATTCCCGCGCCCGCCGCGCTGTTTGGCTACAGCCATCTTTATGGCGGCGTGCCCGGTGGACAAGCGGAATACGTTCGGGTGCCCAAAGGTAACGTCGGGCCGTTCAAAGTGCCTCAGCTGCTCTCCGATGATAAAGCGCTGTTCCTCTCCGATATCTTGCCTACCGCCTGGCAGGCGGCGAAAAATGCCCAGATTGAAAAGGGCTCCAGCGTCGCCGTTTTTGGTGCAGGACCGGTGGGGTTACTGACCATCGCCTGCGCGCGGCTGTTAGGTGCCGAACAGATCTTTGTGGTTGACCATCACCCGTATCGTCTGCGTTTTGCCGCAGAGCGTTACGGCGCCATCCCCATTAACTTTGATGAAGACAACGACGCAGCGGAAAAAATCATTGAGCAAACCGCAGGCCAGCGCGGCGTGGATGCCGTCATTGATGCCGTGGGGTTTGAAGCCAAAGGCAGCACCACGGAAACCATCCTCAGCAACCTTAAAATTGAGGGCAGCAGCGGTAAAGCGCTGCGTCAGTGTATTGCTGCTGTTCGACGGGGCGGGGTGGTGAGCGTGCCCGGCGTGTATGCGGGCTTTATCCATGGCTTCCTGTTTGGTGATGCCTTCGATAAGGGGCTCAGTTTTAAGATGGGCCAGACCCACGTCCACGCCTGGCTTGGCGAGTTGTTACCGCTGATCGAAAAGGGGCTGCTGACGCCGGAGGAGATTGTCACCCACTATCTGCCGCTGGACGATGCCGAACGCGCCTACCGGATCTTTGAAAAACGGGAGGAGGCGTGCCGCAAGGTGATTCTGGTGCCCGGTGCCGAAACGCCGGAAGCGGCGGAACAGCAGGTTAAAGGGCTGGTGAATGCGTTTCCGGGTGGGGTGGTTTAAGACGGTACCCTTACCTGCGGCACGATATAGGACGTCCAGGTGAATCTGCGGAAAGAGGATGCGCAGGCATCCTCTGTGCAACGCGGGTCGCGCTTGTTCAGATGGGATTAACGCAGGTAATCGCCTGCCGCTTCTGGCTGGTAGAGCAACGCCAGCACTTCCAGATGGGTCGAGGCACCGCCCGGCAATTCCCAGTGAATGGTATCCCCCGTACGCAGGCCCAGCAGGGCCGCGCCGACCGGTGCCAGCACGGAAAGCTGAGCGCTGCTGTCGGTCATTTGCGCCGGGTAGACCAGCGTGCGGGTTAACTCTTCGCCCGTTGTCAGGTTGCGGAATTTGACCTGGCTGTTCATGGTGACCACGTCATGCGGCATGGACTCCGGGGTACACATCTGCGCCCGGTCGAGCTCTTCATTCAGGGCATCGGCTACCGGGAGCGAGGCGAATTCTGGTTTCTCCAGAAGTCGGTCAATACGTTCCGCGTCAAGTTCATTGATAATGATGGTGGGTCTGGACATTTTTTACTCCATGTCGTTAATGCTGCGTGTAACGCAGAAACCAATCCAAAAGAAAACCCTCGCCGTCTGGCAGCGAGGGTTTAACTCTCCCGATGATACTGTCTGCGCACGCAACTTTGAAGTGATAGAGGTCACATTCATGGGCCATATGAATTTTCGCTGAAATTTATTCAGTCTGCATTTCTGGCGGATTGCGTTACGCTGAACGTTCTGAATCAGGATAGTGGGTAAACGCAGTTCGCGTCTGCCCCTTATAAGAGAGCGCTATGTACTTTTATCAACCGTCACAGGGGCATGGCCTGCCGCATGACCCGCTGAATGCCATTATTGGTCCGCGTCCGATTGGCTGGATCTCCTCCTGCGACCAGGCAGGACAGATCAACCTGGCACCGTATAGCTTCTTTAACTGCTTTAACTACCGCCCGCCGATTATTGGCTTTTCCAGCAACGGCTGGAAAGACAGCGTGCGTAATATTAACGAAACGGGTGAGTTTGTCTGGAACCTTGCCACGCGCGATCTGGCTGAGGCGATGAATCTCACCTCCGCTACGCTGCCTCACGATCAAGACGAGTTCTCTTTTTCCGGATTGACGCCAGCGGCAAGCCAGCTTGTAAAGGCGCCGCGCGTGGCCGAGAGTCCGGTGAACTTTGAGTGCCGCCTGTCGCAGTGTATTCAGCTGACCGGCGCCGACGGCACGCTGGTTGACACCTGGCTGGTGCTGGGCGAAGTGGTGGGGATTCATATTGCCGAATCGCTACTCGAAGAGGGGATCTATCAGACGGCGAAAGCGCAGCCCATCCTGCGTGCGGGTGGGCCGACGGCCTATTATGGCATCAGTGATGAACACCGCTTCGATATGGTGCGCCCGATTGTGGATCAGTAACCCACTTTATCGATAACAAACTGTTTGCCACAGTTACCCGGATGTGGCTGTGGCGCAAAAGAGCCGGCAGACAGCGGGTTATTAATGGTGCTGGCCTTAAGCGAGATCTGCATTTCGGTCAGATAGGCCGGATTACCATTGCAGGTCAGTTTGAACGCTTTGACGTTGTCTTTGCTCCAGCTTTTCGCCACGGCGTTATCAAAATCTTTACGGCTTACCGTTTTACCGTAGTTATCCGCCAGGAATTTACCCACCGCGCTGTTTTTTATCTCCTGATTCATCCGCACCATGGTGCCGAAATAGGCGTCAGGATCAAAGCCGAAGCAGACGCCGTGTTTGGCGTACTCATAGCGTTCCAGGCAGGAGTTACCGCCAGCACCGGGCATGACGCTGTTCAGCTTTGCGGCACCCGACAGTGATAGCCCGGTTTCGGCGGCTGAGCATTTGCGGCTGGCTTTGGCTTCCGGCATGTTCGGGATTGGGCGGGTCGCGCAGCCAAAACGCATCCAGCGGCGTTCATCCACGCCGCGTGCGGCGATGGATTTTGGCAGGCCAGGCCATAATCCGTGTACGGTTAGATAATCGGTCTTGTTATTGCTCTCTTTTTGCAGACGGCACTCTTCGGGTTCGTTACGGTTACGTTCAGCCATGCTCTGGCAGAACCCGGTTTGCCAGGAAAGCGCCAGAACGTAGCGATCGAAATCGCCATACTGCGTGGCTTTGAGCGGATCCGCCTGCGCGGAGAAGACACAGAGTGCAAGCGCCATGGCGCCAGACGGGATAACGATATCCTTCCTGAACATGTGATTTCCTGATGGGTTAACGCGATAGATTTCTGGAAGTTATTAAAGCACAAAAAGCGCCCGCAGGCGCTTTTTGGATATCGGTCATTTTACTCAGGCTGCGCCAGGAACCAGCACTTCGGTTGCGATAATCACGATGATCAGGCCCACAAGCACCGGGACCGACGTGCGTTTTACCACTTCGAACGGCGAGATTTTTGCCATCCCGGCGACCGCGACTACGACACCCGATACCGGCGAAATGGTACGACCAAGGTTAGACGCCTGCAGCATGGGAATGGAGAGATAAGCCGGGTTAATACCGGAAGAATGTGCCAGTTTTGGGATCATCTCAACGAAGGCGTAGAACGGCGCGTTGCCTGAACCGGTGGTCATCGCTGCCAGCATGGTCAGCACCACCAGTACCAGCATCAGGATAATGCTGGCAGAGCCGAACGACGTGGCGATAGAGATGAGGCTCTGAATAAAGCCGATAGTGCTCAGACCCTGCGCGAAGACGCCTGCCGCCACCAACAGCATCACAACGCCTGCAAACGCATCAGCCATACCGCGATACGCCACTTCCAGGCCAGAAAATACCTTCTGAGTGTTGAAACCACGAATAAATTCCAGCATGGCTGCCAGCAGCATACAGATAACCAGAATGGTAATGATGTGCAGCTGTGGTCCCCATTTGCCGTCAAAAATCAGCACGCCGATGATAGGCGTGAACGGCAGAATGGAATAGAACGCCGGGGCGGTGGTGGTGATTTCATTCACGTCCATCATTTCGTGGCTGATGTGCTCTTTTTTATCGAGATAACGCTGCCAGAAGAAATGCGCGATCCCCATGCCCACGATAGCCACAATGGAAATCGGCAGCGTGGTTTTAAAGGCGAAATCGATGAGTGACATTTCTGCGGCTTTCGCCGCCAGTACGACGTCGCCAGAGGTAGGGGAGAGAATAATGGCCGCCGGAGAGGCGCAGATAGCCGCCGCTGCACCACGGCTAATGCCGACGTTAACCATCACCGGGAACAGGGTAGCCATTAACAACACCCCCAGGCCAGTGGCGGACGACACGGCCAGCGACATCAGACAGGCGAGGAAGTAGGCTGCCACCATCAGCAGATACGGGGAGTTGATGTACTGCAGCGGCCTGGAAGCCAGCTTCACGACCATATCGTTGGCACCAATATGGGTCATGTAGGCGGCAAAACCGCACAGCATCATGATCATCATGCCCAGATCGCCACCGCGGCTCATGAGCAGAATTTTAATGTATTCAACAATGTCTGTGGCGGTATACCCGGTGCTGGCTGCGCTGGCGGGTAAGACCTGGTGACCCATCAGGGCGCTAACGATCAGCAAGGCCAGGCCGCCGACAAATAACACGCCCGTGGCGGAATACCCCTTAATGATGTAGCGTGCTACACCGACAATGACGACGACTCCGATAAGGAGCTCGAAAAACGTAAGCATGATTTCCCCTGTATCCTTGCTGCCCGAGAGCACAAATAATCAATAAAAAAGAAGGATGAGAATGTGCCGAATTAATGGCCAGTCCTTGCTGATTAAAATCAATAAATATACTACTAAAGCAGATGTTAGCGATATTTTTGCCATGGTGATGGCAATAATGACATATGGGTATTGACCGGTGACAACAGTGGAGTATGTCATTTAAATGCTAATGAGTTGTTAATTTATTGATTCTATATTAACACGTTCTTGAATAAGAGGGGAAAAGACTTTTCCTGCCGGTGCGCGTTGGTGAGTGGGTCCGTACAGCGTTTCGTGAGAAAGGGGCTGAGCAGCACGAAAACACTGGCTGTAGAGGCTAATGATAATCTTTATACCTTGCAGACAGGGCGTCATGTTTGTCCTGAAAGCCATATTAATTGAAGGGTTATTTTTACGGTAGGCATTATTAAAAAAGGTTTGAACGCGCCCGTGAGATGATTATTCAACAGGCCGCCGTGCCGCTCTCAGAATATTCTCGCAAAGTGGCTGATTAATTAGGAGTAATGCCGATGCCGTTAAGGCTCCATTCAACTATTGTATGGTAAACTTTGCCTCGAATACTAAGAATGGTAATTGCATTGTGATCGTACGTAATAAATTTTTCTTCATTTTTCTGTTTATTTTTGCACAGTTAACGCTCTCTTCTGTGGCACAGGCTGAAGAGAACGCGACGGATAAGGGCTGGTTCTCCACCTTTACGGATAATGTTTCGCAGACCTGGAATGCGCCAGAGCACTATGATCTCTACGTGCCAGCCATCACCTGGCATGCACGCTTTGCCTACGACAAAGAAAAGACCGACAAATATAACGAGCGCCCGTGGGGGGCAGGTTTTGGTCAGTCGCGCTGGGACGAAAAGGGCAACTGGCACGGTATTTATCTGATGGCCTTTAAAGACTCCTTTAACAAATGGGAACCGATCGGTGGCTATGGCTGGGAGAAAACCTGGCGTCCGTTAGCTGACGACAACTTCCACGTTGGCCTGGGCTATACCGCCGGGGTGACTGCACGCGACAACTGGAACTATATCCCCATTCCGGTTCTGCTGCCGCTGGCCTCAATTGGTTATGGTCCTGCAACGTTCCAGATGACCTACATTCCCGGTACGTACAACAACGGTAACGTTTACTTCGCCTGGATGCGTTTTCAGTTTTAACTGAAAAAAGCTGACAAAGCGGTGAAAAAATGCGCAGTCGTTGATTCATATGGGATAAAAATCCGCCAGCGAAAATTAACGCGACTTTAGTCACTTTTTATCAAAGATCCGCTGGACAAAAGGTCCCACAATTGTTGTACTGGTAACCGACACAGCATTTGTGTCGTTTTTTAATGTAAAGGTAATTTTGATGTCTAAGATTAAAGGTAACGTTAAGTGGTTTAATGAGTCCAAAGGATTCGGTTTCATTACTCCTGAAGATGGCAGCAAAGACGTGTTCGTACACTTCTCTGCAATCCAGTCTAATGGTTTCAAAACTCTGGCTGAAGGTCAGCGTGTAGAGTTCGAAATCACTAACGGTGCCAAAGGCCCTTCTGCTGCTAACGTAATCGCTCTGTAATTCAGACGCGTCAGCAAGAATTTCAAAACCCGCTCACTGAGCGGGTTTTTTTCGTTTTGCATCAGCCAAGCAGATACATCTTCAGGAAGCTGGCAACGATCAGCACGCTCAACAACACCACGCCTGCGCTCATCAAACTCTCTTTCATTCTGTCACCCTCGTTCTGTATTGGCACCAGAGTGACAGAGAAAAATTAAGCCAACATTAACGCTTCGGCAGTTAGTGGGGGCTGGCGGAAGAAAATAGCCAGAATGCGATCCCGGTCATCGCAAAAGAGCCGAGCATATTTATCGCAACGTTCAGCAACGCCCAGCCGATACGGCCTTCCTGAAACAAAAACACCGTTTCCGCAGAAAAGGTGGAGAAGGTGGTTAAACCGCCGCAGAACCCGGTGGTAATCAATACTTTCCACATGGGATCGATGTGCGTCATACGGTTAAACCAGGCCAGACCCATGCCAATGATAAACGCACCAATCAGGTTTGCGGCCAGTGTTCCCATTGGAATCGCCTGATGCAGTGGATTAAACCGCATACTCAGGAACCACCGCGCAACGCTTCCCGTCCCCCCACCAATAAAAACAGCTAAAAGGAGTTGTAACACTGTAAATACCTGCTATTTGATGTGTAAGAGTGGCGAGTTTAACGCTGTTTATAATCAGGAGACAAATATGTATGTTGCGGTAGGGCAGTTTGCGGTCACGCCTCGCTGGCATGAGAACGCGGCGCAGTGTGTCTCGCTGATGATGCAGGCACAACAGAAGGGGGCATCGTTGCTGGTGCTGCCAGAGGCCTTGCTGGCACGCGATGATAACGACCCGGATTTGTCGGTGAAATCCGCGCAGCCGCTGGATGGCGCGTTTTTACAGCAATTACTGGCCGAGAGTGCGGGTAATGACATGACCACAATGTTGACGGTCCATGTGCCGTCAACGCCTGGCCGGGCAGTTAACACACTGGTAGCCATCCGTGGCGGCGTCATCATCGCCAGCTATGCCAAGCTTCATCTCTATGATGCGTTCAGTATCCAGGAGTCGCGCCAGGTTGACCCGGGGGAGTGCGTTCCGCCCCTGATCGCAGTTGATGGTTTAAACATTGGGCTGATGACCTGCTACGATTTACGTTTTCCTGAGCTGGCGTTGAGCCTGGCATTACAGGGAGCGGATGTGCTTGTTCTGCCTGCCGCATGGGTTAAAGGGCCGCTGAAAGAGCATCACTGGGCCACATTGCTTACGGCGCGCGCGCTGGATACCACCTGTTATGTGGTCGCGGCAGGGGAGTGCGGCAATAAAAATATCGGGCAGAGCAGGGTGATTGACCCGCTGGGCGTCACGATTGCCGCCGCAGCGGAAGGTCCGGTTTTACTGATGGCGGAGATAATTTCAGAAAGGATAGCGCTTGCACGGCAGCAATTACCTGTTCTTCGCAACCGACGTTTTGCGCCACCGCAATTATTGTGATGTTTTTTTCAACAATGCTTGATTCACCTTGTTACAGGTTGCTATTGTGTGCACGCGCCAAATGACCGTTAATATGATCCGGTTTTGACGCTGAATGCAGCCTGTTTTAAGTAAAGAAGGTATCTATGGGTGAGATTAGTATTACCAAACTGCTGGTGGTTGCCGCACTGGTCGTCCTGCTGTTTGGTACCAAGAAGTTACGCACGCTGGGTGGTGACCTGGGTGCCGCCATCAAAGGCTTTAAGAAAGCGATGAACGACGATGACGCGGCAGCGAAGAAAAGCGCCGAGGATACCGTTCCGGCTGAAAAGCTCTCTCACAAAGAGTAACGGCAATGCCTTAAGGCTTGCGAAAAAAAACCGGCTCAACAGGCCGGTTTTTTTGTATTCCTGTAAGTGAATATTACAGGGTTATTTAACTTCTTCGCCTTTTGCCTGCATATCGGCATGGTAAGAGGAGCGCACAAACGGACCGCAGGCAGCATGGGTGAAGCCCATCGCCATCGCTTCCGCTTTCATTTCATCAAATTCATCCGGGCTAACGTAGCGCTGCACCGGCAGGTGATGACGACTTGGCTGCAGATACTGGCCCAGCGTCAGCATGGTCACGCCGTGGCGACGCAGATCGCGCATCACTTCGATGATTTCGTCATTGGTCTCACCAAGGCCGACCATCAGACCTGACTTGGTAGGGATATGTGGATGCGCTTCTTTAAAACGCTCCAGCAGCTTCAGGGACCAGTTGTAGTCAGCACCCGGACGCACCTGACGGTAGAGACGCGGTACGTTCTCCAGGTTGTGGTTAAAGACGTCTGGCGGCGTTGCGGTCAGGATATCCAGCGCGCGGTCCATACGACCACGGAAATCCGGCACCAGCGTCTCAATCTTAATGTTCGGGCTTTTCTCGCGAATGGCAGTAATGCAGTCAGCAAAGTGCTGAGCACCCCCATCACGCAGGTCATCACGGTCAACGGAGGTAATGACCACATAACGCAGCGCCATATCAGCGATGGTCTGCGCCAGTTTTTGAGGTTCGTTTGCATCCGGCGCCACCGGGCGGCCATGAGCAACATCGCAGAACGGGCAACGGCGGGTACAGATAGCACCCAGAATCATAAACGTCGCGGTGCCGTGGTTGAAACACTCAGCAAGGTTCGGGCAAGAGGCTTCTTCACATACAGAGTGAAGGCCATTCTTACGCATCGCCGCTTTGATCCCCTGGATACGCGAAGAGTCGGCCGGAAGTTTGATTTTCATCCATTCCGGTTTTCTTAACAGCGCCTCGCGCTCTGTAGCCACGTTTTTAACCGGGATAAGGGCCATTTTATCGGCATCGCGGTATTTAACACCGCGTTCCATCACAATGGGTTTACTCATAGCGTGCGTGTTCCAGTTGCGAATATCGAAGGAAAGCGTTTCAATTCAAGGGAATGTTGTATTTATCAACTATTTTTGAACGAACGACAGGCAGTATATCATTGAAACGGTCGTTAAAGCAGCCTGCCAGGTCGCCAATTTGTAAAATAGTTGTTGTTTTGTGCCTTTTGCCCTGCGTGCGGCAGGGGCTTGTGCTGTGTCAACCTGTCAGAAGGCCTGGCGGATGATGCGGATCACATTTTCAAGTACCGGATCGCGCAGACTGAGCTTATTGTAATGCAGTGAAATCTCAATAGATTCTGCATTCAACTGGCTGAGCGGAATACTCTCCAGCGGCCAGCATTTCCGCAGCAGATGATACAGGCGCGAAGGCATGATGCAGAGCATGTCACTGCTGCCAATCAGGGACGCGGTAGTGAACATATTGTAACTGCTGAAGCTTATCTGGCGCTCCGGGAAAATGTCATCGATACGCTGGCGCAGCGCATGATGAGACTGTCCTTCCGTCATAAATGACGAGTGATCGTAGTTACGCAGATTTTCTATGGTGAGCGGCTCGCTGAGCACCGGATGCTGCTGGCGACAGACCAGCACCAGGTTGTCGGCATAGAGGACATTTTGCCCCAACGCGCGGGCGCTGAAGCTGCCGCTGTCGATAATTAAATCGGTCTGGAACTGGGCAAGCTGCACGTCAGGTTCGCTGATCGGTACATTACGCAGCAGCAGCTGCGGCGCATGCTCTTTTACGGCCTGGTATATTGCAGGCATAACCAACACCCCCACAGAGGGAGAGCAGCCGATGGTGATGGTTCGCTGTTTGTCGTAGCTTCCGGTTAAATCCAGCGCGCCCAGAATCGACTCCAGCCCCTGGCTGATGTACTCATGCAGATGCGTGGCGTAAGCCGTGGGGGTGACACCCTGTCCCTTACGAATAAATAACGGGTCCGGAAATATAGCGCGCAGCTTTTGAATTGACTGGCTTATTGCAGAGGGCGTGAGATTAAGAATTTTCGCAGCGTTAACGATACCCTTATGAACATATACCGCCTCAAAAATAGTCAGTAAATTGAGATCAATATTACGTAAAGTCCGAAAAATTTGCGGCTTGTCTTCGCCACCGGGTTCATTCAGGCGTTTGGCTGGTAAATTATTATACTCCACGCTTTTACTCCGTACACATTCACAACATGAATGATAGTTGAATTTATTTATTATGCTTGTAGAGATTCGTAAAGTGTTGGTTTTGTTTCACTTGTTTATCAAAAACAACCAGTTGAGTGATTATCACGCAAGTTACTTAGGTCCTGCACGCAGCGCTGACGGGAGGCTAAATAATATGGATCGGTAATATTCGAGCGCTTCGAAAATATAGAATCTGCGGATTATTGTAAAGTGTAAAAGCGGCAATTAAATCGTGGCCCGTCAAATTATCGAGCCACAATGTATAATATATTAAGCAGTGATATATTCGTGCGGGGGATTGTTAAGTAGCGCTAACATATTAGCTAAAAGTACAGGACGGATATTTTCTGTTGTTGCCGTATCAACCCACTGGCACATTTGCGTCATTTCCATCCCGGCATAGCCGCAGGGGTTGATGCGCTGGAAGGGCTCCAAATCCATATTAATGTTCAAAGCCAGCCCGTGAAACGAGCAGCCTTTACGGATACGCAGCCCCAGCGAGCAGATCTTCATCTCGCCCACGTAGACTCCCGGTGCGTCGGCCCGCGGATGCGCATCAATACCGTATTCCGCCAGCGTGTTGACGACCGTTTGCTCAAGCAGAGTGACCAGTTCACGTACGCCCAGCTTTCTGCGTTTGAGGTTCAGTAGAACGTACATCACCTGTTGCCCTGGGCCATGGTACGTAACCTGCCCGCCGCGGTCGCTCTGAATAACCGGGATATCGCCCGTCATCAATAAATGTTCCGCTTTTCCCGCTTGCCCCTGTGTAAACACCGGCAGGTGTTCTACCAGCCAGATTTCATCGGGGGTGGTGTCATCGCGTGAGTCGGTGAAGTCATGCATAGCCTGGGAGACAGGCTCATAAGGTTGCAGCCCGAGATGACGGACAAGAATTTTATCCTGATACAAAACGACGTCTCCGAAGACGAGGGACAAAAGATGAGGGGGAGTATATCACAGCGGGGGAGAGGGGTTACCCGGCAAACCGGGTAACCGCAGAGGGACTACAGCACCATACGAACAATTTCGATATTGCCGAGCTCTTCGTACAGCGTCTCAACCTGCTCAATGTGTGTTGCGGTAATGGTAATCGATACCGAGTGGTAGTTGCCCTTGCTGCTTGGTTTTACTGACGGAGAGTAGTCACCCGGCGCATGGCGCTGTACCACTTCAACCACCTGATCAACCAGCTCAGGTTTCGCCAGACCCATTACTTTGTAAGTAAATGGGGTAGGGAATTCAAGCAGTTCGTTAAGTTTGGTTTTCATGTCAGCTCCGGCGTAACGTCAAAAAAGAATAACTCCCACGTCAGGTGGGAGTTATCAGGATACTTAGTATATGGGGATCAAAATCACACTTTCAAGTGTTCGATTTTTAGCCAAACCAGTGATGGAACATCAATTTAATGTAATCAATGATTTTGCCGAAGAAATTGCCTTCAGGAATTTCCTGCAGGACAACCAGCGGGCGCTGATCGATAGTTTTGCCATCCAGCTGGAAGTTGATGGTGCCTACAACCTGGTTTTTCTGCAGCGGTGCATGCAGCTCGGTGGTGTTCAGCACGTAGCTGGCTTTCAGGTCTTTCATGCGTCCGCGTGGAATGGTCAGGTACAGATCTTTGTCCACGCCCAGGGAGGCGCGATCGTTATCACCGAACCAGACCGGCTCAGAGGCAAACTCTTTACCTGCTTTCAGTGGGTTCACGGTTTCGAAGAAACGGAAGCCCCAGGTCAGCAGTTTTTTGCTTTCTGTCTCACGGCCTTTAAAGGTACGACCGCCCATCACGGCAGAGATCAGGCGCATCTGACCTTCGGTAGCAGAGGCGACCAGGTTGTAACCCGCTTTGTCGGTATGACCGGTTTTGATGCCGTCAACGTTCAGGCTGTTATCCCACAGCAGGCCGTTACGGTTGGTCTGGCGAATACCGTTGAAGGTAAACTCTTTCTCTTTATAGATGGCGTATTCGTTCGGTACATCGCGGATCAGCGCCTGGCCAATCAGCGCCATATCGCGCGCAGAGCTGTACTGACCCTCCGCATCCAGGCCGTGAACGGTCTGGAAGTGGCTGTTTTTCAGGCCCAGCGCAGAAACGTAGCTGTTCATCAGGCCCACAAACGCATCCTGGCTGCCCGCAGCGAAATCGGCCATGGCGACACAGGCGTCGTTACCGGACTGCAGGTTGATACCACGAATCAGCTGAGAGACAGGAACCTGCATACCCGGTTTCAGGAACATTAAAGAAGAGCCTTTAAAGACCGGGTTCCCGGTTGCCCACGCATCGTTACCGATGGTGACCAGGTCTGTTTCTTTAAATTTACCTGCCTTCATCGCCTGGCCGATAACGTAGCTGGTCATCATTTTCGTCAGGCTGGCCGGATCGCGGCGGGCATCGGCATTCTGTTCTGCCAGAACTTTGCCAGAGTTGTAATCGATCAGGATGTAGGATTCCGCATCGATTTGCGGAACGCCAGGGATCATGGTCTTGATGTTCAGGTCATCGGCGTGAGCTGCGGAGAGCGCAGCAGCGCAAAGGGCCGTGGTCAGCGCCATGCGCTGCACAAAACGAGCAGAAAAAGTGGTCTTCATGGTCAGAACTACGACATCCGTGATGGAATTAAAAAAAGTGCCTTACTATAGCAAATGCTATTCAGGCAGGCATCCGACTTTAAGCATGAGTTTGTGAATGACTTTTACACAAACTGACATTTAGGATGCCGCCGATACATTACTTCGCTACAGCGATAAATGACTGGAGTTGCGCTTCATTTTGCAGACGCTGCTGCAGGGTCGCTGCCTGCGATTTGCTGGCAAACGGTCCCATCTGAATACGCCACACCGCCCCGTTTTGCTCAACGCGGCCTGGAACGCCAAACTGCTGGCTCAGGCGCTGTTGATACTGCTGCGCGCGGGCCTGATCGCTGACGGCGCCCACCTGAACGACAAAGCCGCCGCTGGAAGCGGCAGCAGGCGCTGCTGCCTCCGCGCTCTGGGTCGTTGCCGGAGCGGTGACGGGGGCAGGCTGCTGCGCGACGGGGGCGGCAACAGGCGCCGGGGCAGGTTCACTGCCTTCCAGCACGCCGGAGGCCAGGGTCGTTGGAGCCCCCAGGAAACCGCTACTCTTTACCGGTGCGCCAGTGCTGTCATCGCTTTGCAATGTGTCGTTGCTGATAGGACGCACTTCGCCTGCTGGCTGAGAAGGCTCGGCCGGCGATGAGACGCTCCCCATGCCACCGTCAAGATTCGGACGATCGGGAAGGGCGTAGGTCTGTTTCGCCACTGTCGTACACGCGGTACCCGGCCCGGAGAGCGAGCCATCCGGTGCCACGATAATGGGGTCGATACGAACCTTGGTATTGTTCGAGGTGTTCAGGCGGTCGGCGGAGGCGCGCGACAGCGAAATCACACGGTCGTTACCGTACGGACCGCGATCGTTAATGCGGACCACGATCATACGGCCGTTCGCCAGGTTGGTGATACGCGCGTAGCTTGGGATAGGCAGCGTCGGGTGTGCCGCAGTGAGTTGCGTCGGGTCGAACGCTTCTCCTGATGCCGTCAGGTTGCTCCCGGGTTCCGCATCATAAATGGCAGCGAAACCCGCCTGGCTGAAACGGGAAGGGTCCTGAACGATTTTGTAGCTTTTGCCGTCGCGCTCATAATCCTGATTCGCGCTGGCGTTGAGCGGTTCATAAACGGGATCGGCGCCGCTGATTTCAACGATTGGGCCATTACACACCGCAGGCTGCGGCGGCGCGACGGTTGCCTGTTGCTGACCATCATCACTTGTGCACGCCGCAAGTAAACTTGCCGCAATGCAGATCCCCAGCCACTGCTTACGCATTCCGATCCCCTTATTTTTATACGCTTTTTGACAACATTTTTCTGTGGGTATGGATCGACATCACGATACCAAACCCGGCCATCAACACGATCAGTGCCGAGCCTCCGTAACTCACCAGCGGAAGCGGAACGCCTACAACCGGCAGAATACCACTCACCATACCAATATTTACGAAGACATAAACGAATAAAATCAACATTAACCCGCCCGCCATGACGCGGCCAAAGGTGGTTTGCGCGCGCGCGGCAATCCACAACCCGCGCATGATTAACAGTACATACAGCGCGAGTAAGATCAAGATGCCGACCAGCCCAAGCTCTTCCGCCAGGACCGCAAAGATAAAGTCGGTATGGCGCTCTGGTAAGAACTCCAGCTGCGACTGGGTGCCGTGCAGCCATCCTTTACCGCGCAGGCCACCGGAGCCAATCGCGATCTTGGACTGAATAATATGATAGCCCGCACCCAGCGGATCGGTTTCCGGATCGAGCAGCATCATCACGCGCTGGCGCTGGTAATCATGCATCAGGAAGAACCAGAGAATAGGGATGAACGCGGCAACCAGCACCACCGCAATACCAATCAGACGCCAGCTCAGGCCCGACAAGAAGAGAACAAACAGGCCGGAGAGTGCGATGAGGATAGAGGTACCAAGGTCAGGCTGCGCCGCCACCAGCAACGTTGGCAGGAAAATCAATACCAGCGCGATGGCCGTGTTTTTCAGTGATGGCGGACAGACATCGCGGTTGATAAAGCGTGCCACCATCAGTGGAACGGCGATTTTGGCAATTTCCGAGGGCTGGAAGCGAACTACGCCCAGATCCAGCCAGCGCTGTGCGCCTTTGGAGATGGCCCCAAAGGCATCTACCGCAACCAGCAAAATAATACAGAAGATGTAGAGATAGGGGGCCCAGCCTTCGTAGACGCGTGGCGGGATCTGCGCCATGACGACCATAATGACCAGCCCCATCGCGATCTGGCCAATCTTGCGCTCCATCATGCCGATGTCCTGGCCGCTGGCGCTCCAGATAACCAGAGCGCTGTAGACCAGCAGAGCCAGCAGGATCAGCAGCATGGCTGGGTCGATGTGGATTTTATCCCACAGCGATTTTTTATTTGGATTATCCGTCATGATTATTGGTCCTCCGCCGCAGCGGCCGCCGGGTTTTCAGCCGGCAGTTCGGTGTTGTTATCACCCAGCATGATGTGGTCGAGGATTTGGCGCATGATGGTGCCCACGGCTGGCCCTGCGCCACCGTTTTCCAGAATCATTGCCACCGCCACCTGCGGGTTATCATAGGGTGCAAATGCCGTCATGAGCTTATGGTCACGCAGTCGTTCGGCAATGCGGTGCGCGTTATAGGTTTCGTTAGCCTTCAGGCCGAAGACCTGCGCCGTACCGGATTTGGCGGCCACTTTATACGGCGCTCCGGCGAAATATTTATGCGCAGTACCGTTCGGGCGGTTTGCCACCCCGTACATCCCGTCTTTGGCGATCTCCCAGAAGCCGGAGTGAATATCCCCCACTGGCGGTTCATGCGGTTGGATCCACGGCACTTTTTTGCCCTCTTCAATGGTACTTTGCAGCAGGTGCGGGACTTTCACCACCCCGTCGTTGATGAGGATCATCATCGCTTTGTTCATCTGCAGCGGGGTTGCGGTCCAGTAGCCCTGGCCGATACCCACCGGAATGGTATCACCCTGGTACCACGGTTTCTTAAAGCGCTTTAGCTTCCACTCGCGGGTTGGCATGTTGCCGGAGCGTTCTTCGGCGAGATCGACCCCGGTGTAATGGCCGTAGCCAAATTTGCTCATCCACTCTGACAGGCGGTCAATACCCATGTCGTACGCCACCTGATAGAAGAAGGTATCCGCAGACTCTTCCAGCGATTTCGTCACGTTCAGATGACCGTGGCCCCATTTTTTCCAGTCGCGATAGCGTTTCTCTGAACCCGGTAACTGCCACCAGCCCGGGTCAAACAGGCTGGTGTTGCGATTGATGACACCCGCGCTCAGCGCCGAGACGGCGACGTAAGGTTTCACCGTGGACGCCGGCGGATAGACCCCCTGCGTGGCGCGGTTGACCAGCGGCGTGTTCGGGTCATTAAGCAGGCCGGAGTAGTCCTTACTGGAAATTCCATCGACAAAGAGGTTAGGGTCGTAGCTTGGCATGGAGACCATCGCCAGTATGCCGCCGGTACGCGGATCGGTCACGACAACTGCCGCACGGCTGCCCGCCAGTAAGGTTTCAATATACTGCTGGAGTTTCAGGTCGAGCGTCAGGTAGACGTCATGCCCTGCCTGCGGCGGCACCTCTTTCAGCTGACGAATAACGCGGCCACGGTTGTTAACTTCCACCTCTTCATAGCCGGTCTGCCCGTGCAGGACATCTTCGTAATAGCGTTCAATTCCAAGCTTACCGATATCGTGCGTCGCGGCGTAGTTTGCCAGCTTGCCGTCTTTATCGAGACGCTCAACGTCTTTGTCGTTGATCTTGGAGACGTAGCCGATTACGTGCGTCAGTGCGGAACCGTAAGGGTAATAGCGACGCTTGTAGCCTTTCACTTCCACACCGGGAAAACGGTACTGGTTGACGGCAAAGCGGGCGACCTGGACTTCCGTCAGGTTGGTTTTAACCGGAATGGAGGTAAAACGGTGAGAACGGGCGCGCTCTTTCTTGAAGGCAGCAATATCGTCATCGTTAAGATCGACAACGCTTCGCAATGCTTCCAGCGTATCCTGCACGTTGTCGACTTTTTCCGGCATCATCTCAATCTGGTAGATGGTGCGGTTTAAGGCCAGCGGGGTGCCGTTACGGTCGTAAATAATGCCGCGGCTGGGGGCGATAGGCACCAGCTTGATGCGGTTTTCGTTTGAGCGCGTCTGGTAATCGGTATAGCGGACAATTTGCAGATTATAAAGGTTGGCGATCAGCACGCCGGTAAGCAGCAAAATCCCCGTAAAGGCGACCAGCGCCCGGCGCACAAACAGCGCGGACTCAGCCGTATAGTCGCGAAAAGAATTCTGTAGTTTCATCCGCTGCTTAATCTACCCTGGTCAGTCATTACTCGCGGTGATAGGGGTGGTTGGTAGTAATGCTCCACGCGCGGTACAGGCTTTCTGCCACCAGTACCCGAACGAGCGGGTGGGGAAGCGTCAGCGCGGAGAGAGACCAACTTTGTTCTGCCGCCGCTTTACAGGCAGGGGACAACCCTTCAGGCCCGCCAATCAACAGACTGACGTCACGACCATCCTGCTTCCAGCGCTCCAGTTCGTGCGCCAGCTGCGGTGTATCCCAGGGCTTGCCTGGAATATCGAGGGTCACGATGCGGTTTTTGCCTGCGGCAGCCAGCATCAGTTCTCCCTCTTTATCAAGAATGCGTTTAATATCCGCGTTCTTGCCGCGCTTTCCGGCGGGGATCTCCACCAGCTCGAACGGCATATCTTTAGGGAAACGACGCAGATATTCAGTAAAACCGGTTTGTACCCAGTCCGGCATTTTGGTGCCGACGGCGACCAGCTGCAACTTCACGCATTAACCCCAGAGTTTTTCCAGCTCATACAGGCGACGGCTCTCTTCCTGCATGACGTGGACAATCACATCGCCAAGATCGACAACCACCCAGTCAGCGGTCGCTTCACCTTCAACACCGAGCGGTAACAGCCCTGCTGCACGTGATTCCTGCACAACATGATCGGCAATTGAAACCACATGGCGAGTAGACGTACCGGTGCAGATGATCATGCAGTCGGTGATGCTGGATTTACCCTTAACGTCGATAGCGATGATGTCCTGACCTTTCAGGTCATCAATTTTGTCGATAACAAAATCCTGGAGTGCTTTACCCTGCAAGTTTTCCCCCTGGGTGAATGAGATTGTGCAACTATGAATTCGTAGCCAGACAGTATACCTGAACTGACGCCCCTGTCGGGACAAATGTCACCGGCCGGGCTTTTGAAGGCGGGTATCATCCCACCCTCCGCCGGAGATTGCATCGCCATTTTTGTAAAACAATTTCTGTAAAGCAATGAGCGGCGGGAAAGTCTGGCAGCGGAGGATAACAGTATGGCTTACTCTGTCAAGGCAGGATAATCAATAAGGCGCTTTTTGTGCGCCCGGATTATGCGTCTGCGCTTTTCTGATACAACCCGTGCGCGTGGATATAGTCCAGCACTGACGATGGCAGGAGATCGTCACAGGCTAAACCGTGCTGAAGCCGGTCGCGAATGATTGTCGCAGAAATATCAAACCACGGCGTCTCCGCCAGATAGATCTTCCCGGCAGGTTGATTATGCAGATCTTCCACATTGTCGGTCAGATGAGCTTCCAGCCACTGCTGATACTGTTCTTCACGCATGGTCAGCGGATAGCCCGGACGGCGGCAGACGAGGAGATGGCTGTTCTCCAGAATGGTTTCATACTGGTGCCAGGTGGGGAAGTTGAGCAGAGAATCCTGGCCGATGATAAAGGCCAGCGGTTTGGCCGGCCCCTGTTCGGCCCGCCACTCCTGTAGCGTTTGCGAGGTCCAGGACGGGGTGTCGCGACGGAGTTCACGCTCGTCCAGGCTGAAGAGCGGTTTATCCGCAATGGCCAGGGCGAGCATCTCTTTTCGCTGCTCGCTGGTGGCCTCAGGCTGAGGCCGATGTGGCGGAACGTTATTGGGCATGATAATCACGCGCTGAAGACCAATCAGATTCGCCAGAATTTCAACCGGTTTCAGATGACCGTAATGGACCGGGTCAAAGGTGCCACCGTACAGGGCCTGTAGAGAGTGCATGCTATCCATCGATAAATACATCTGCCAGCGCCTTGTGGCAGAGCAGCAGAGAAAGGCTTTCCAGTTCCGCCCAGACGGACTGGCCGTAATCTTGTTTTAACGTGAGCTCTGCGCGCATCAAAAGCTGTACCGCCTGGCGCAGCTGTTCATGGCTCAGACGATTAATGGCCTCGGTGGTCATCGCCCGACGGTTTTGCCAGACACGGTGTTTGTCGAACAACGAACGCAATGGCGTATGAGCAGACTGGCGCTTGAGCGTGATGAGCAGCAGCAGTTCACGCTGCAGCGTACGCAGCAATATAACCGGTTCGCTACCCTCAAGGCGTAGCTGCTGCAAAATATGCAGGGCGCGCTTGCTCTTTGCCATCAGCAGCGCATCAACCCAGTGGAACGGCGTGAAGTGTGCGGCGTCGTTAACCGCCTGCTCCACGCGCGGCAGAGTCAGCTTGCCATCGGGCCAGAGGAGGGCGAGCCGGTCCAGCGCCTGGGCCAACGCCAGCAGGTTGCCTTCATAGCAGTAGCACAGCAGCTGATTCGCTGCGTCGTCCAGTTGCAGGTTATTCTGCTTCGCTCTTGCCGCCACCCATTTCGGCAAATGGGCCTGCTCAGGCGTCTGGCAGGTGACCAGCACGGCATGAGTGGCGAGTTGGGTAAACCACGCGGCGTTTTCCTGCGCTTTGGTGAGCTTGTTGCCACGCACGATTAACAGCAGATCGCTGTGCAACAGGCTGGCCAGCGTCGCCAGCTGTTCATTGATGGCCGCGTTCGGACCATTCTCTGGCAGCAGGATCTGGATTGTCTGGCGTGATGCAAAGAGACTCATCGCCTGGCAAAGGGAGAAGAGGGCATTCCAGTCGGTATTGTTATCCAACTGGACGGTGTGGTGTTCATCAAAGCCCTGAGCGGCGGCGGCATGTCGCACGGCATCCAGGCTTTCCTGAAGCAAGAGCGGGTCGTTACCCAGTAGCAGATACGCCGCGCGCAGCCCTTCATTGAGCTGCGCGCGGAGTTGTTCAGGATACAGCCTGATCATCAGTTACCCATGGAGGTAGAAACAGGAGGCGTGTTGGCATCCGGTTTGTCGATGATGTCAGAACCCTGTCTTGTCGTTGCGGCAATGCCTGGCAGCTTACGGATCAGCTGTTCTGCGGCCTTGTCGTACATTTCGTTAATGATAATCTGCTGCTCAGCATCTTTTGCCAGCGCCGTTTGCGGGTTATCAAAGAACGAGCGGTACACTTTGGTATTGATAGGGAAAATGTCTTTACCCGGGATCAATACTGCCGCGTTCACCGTCAGCACCATCTGATATTCCGCAGTACGTCCATCCTGGAAGATCGACGCGGTATCTTTAGCCAGCGATGAGCTTAAGATACGTAATGACGGTACATCCTGGCGCAGGGTGCCTTTTTCGATCAGTTGAACATCGTTCAAACGTAGCTGGTTACGCACTGCCCGGCTGAGTGGACCATTCGGATCCCCTGAGTCGAAAATCATCGTTTTCATCTCAGCGGGCACCGCCGTGGTATTGCGCAGGTGCCAGCCACACCCCGCGGTGACCAGCACCGCCAGAGATAAGAGTATTGTTGCCAGTTGTCGCACGTTTCCTCCCGCGCTTAGCCAACGACCAGATTCAGCAGTTTACCCGGTACGTAGATCACTTTACGTACGGTAACGCCCTCAAGATATTTCGCCACCAGATGTTCCTGGCCAGCACGCTCACGAACCTGTTCTTCGGTTGCATCAACGGCGACGGTAATTTTACCGCGTACTTTACCGTTGACCTGTACCACCACCAGCGTGGTGTTTTCCACCATGGCGGATTCATCAGCAACCGGCCACGGCGCGTTGTCGATATCGCCTTCGCCTTTCAGCTCCTGCCACAGGGTGAAGCTGACATGCGGGGTGAACGGGTTCAACATGCGCACGACGGCCAACAGCGCTTCACGCATTAAGGCACGATCCTGCTCGCCTTCCTGCGGTGCTTTCGCCAGCTTGTTCATCAGTTCCATAATAGCCGCAATTGCGGTATTGAAGGTCTGACGACGACCAATATCATCGGTCACTTTTGCAATCGTTTTATGAACATCACGACGCAGCGCCTGCTGGTCTTCAGTCAGGGCAGCAACGTTCAGTGCCGGTGCGTCGCCCTGAGCGGTGTGTTCGTAAACCAGTTTCCAGACGCGCTTCAGGAAGCGGTTCGCCCCTTCAACACCGGACTCCTGCCACTCCAGGGTCATGTCTGCCGGTGAGGCAAACATCATGAACAGACGCACGGTATCCGCGCCGTAGCGCTCAACCATCACCTGCGGGTCGATGCCGTTGTTTTTGGACTTGGACATCTTGCTCATGCCGGTATACACCAGTTCATGACCTTCGGCGTCTTTCGCCTTCACGATACGGCCTTTCTCGTCGCGCTCAACAATCGCATCAACCGGAGAGACCCAGTTACGTTCGCCGTTCGCACCCACATAGTAGAACGCATCTGCCAGTACCATGCCCTGACACAGCAGCTGTTTCGCTGGCTCGTCAGAGTTCACCATGCCTGCGTCACGCATCAGCTTGTGGAAGAAGCGGAAGTAGAGCAGGTGCATGATGGCATGTTCAATACCACCGATGTAGATGTCTACCGGCAGCCAGTAGTTTGCCGCGTCGGAATCCAGCATCCCTTCCTGATACTGCGGGCAGGTGTAGCGGGCGTAGTACCAGGAAGACTCCATAAAGGTGTCAAAGGTGTCGGTTTCACGCAGCGCAGGCTGACCGTTAACGGTGGTTTTTGCCCACTCAGGATCGGCTTTGATCGGGCTGGTGATGCCATCCATGACCACATCTTCCGGCAGGATAACCGGGAGCTGATCTTCAGGGGTTGGCATTACGGTGCCGTCTTCCAGCGTGACCATCGGGATTGGCGCACCCCAGTAACGCTGACGGGAAACGCCCCAGTCGCGCAGGCGGTAGTTTACTTTACGCTCGCCCACTCCCAGCGATGCCAGTTTGTCGGCGATGGCGTTGAAGCCGTCTTCAAAGCTCAGACCGCTGAACTCACCAGAGTTAAACAGCGTGCCTTTTTCCGTCAGTGCTTGCTCAGACAGGTCAGGTTCAGAGCCGTCAGCTGCCAGAATAACGGCTTTGATCGGCAGGTTGTATTTGGTGGCAAATTCATAGTCGCGCTGGTCGTGACCCGGAACAGCCATCACGGCACCGGTACCGTATTCCATCAGCACGAAGTTTGCTGCCCAGACCGGAATCGCTTCGCCAGTCAGTGGGTGCTTCGCATAGAAGCCCGTGGCAACGCCTTTCTTCTCCATGGTCGCCATGTCGGCTTCTGCCACTTTCGTGTTGCGGCATTCGTCGATGAAGGTAGCCAGCTCCGGGTTATTTTCGGCAGCTTTCTGTGCCAGCGGGTGACCTGCGGCCACGGCCAGATAGGTCGCGCCCATGAAGGTATCCGGACGGGTAGTGTAGACGGTCAGAGTCTGATCGTAGTTCTCAACGTTGAAGGTGATCTCCACGCCTTCAGAACGGCCGATCCAGTTGCGCTGCATGGTCTTAACGGTATCCGGCCAGTGGTCCAGCGTGTCCAGATCGTTCAGCAGTTCGTCAGCGTAAGCGGTGATTTTGATAAACCACTGTGGGATCTCTTTACGCTCAACTTTGGTGTCGCAGCGCCAGCAGCAGCCGTCGATAACCTGTTCGTTCGCGAGAACGGTCTGGTCGTTCGGGCACCAGTTAACGGCAGACGTCTTCTTATAGACCAGGCCTTTTTTGTACAGCTCGGTGAAGAACTTCTGTTCCCAGCGGTAGTATTCCGGGGTACAGGTCGCCAGTTCGCGGCTCCAGTCATAGCCAAAGCCCAGCATTTTGAGCTGGTTTTTCATGTACGCGATGTTGTCGTACGTCCACGGCGCTGGCGCCGTATTGTTTTTGACCGCCGCGCCTTCTGCAGGCAGACCGAATGCATCCCAGCCGATTGGCTGCAGCACGTTTTTGCCCAGCATACGCTGGTAGCGTGCAATCACATCACCGATGGTGTAGTTACGCACGTGGCCCATGTGTAGTCGACCAGAAGGATAGGGAAGCATCGACAGGCAGTAATACTTCTCTTTGCTCTCGTCTTCGGTTACTTCAAAGGTACGCTTCTCGTCCCAGTGTTGCTGGACTTTTGATTCTATCTCTTCCGGGCGGTATTGCTCTTGCATGGCAGCCAGTGGTCCTGTTTTCAATACAGCTACAAATGTAGCCAATGGATGTGGTATTTCAGATCCGCATAGCATAGCCCAAACGCCCGCGTCAAAACAGCCTTTCGCACAAATGCGCTTTGCAGGAATTTACCGGGTCTGTGGTTCACCTGACAAAGCGGCGATGAAATAAGGTCTATTATTAGAAATAGTTACTTACCCGGGAGGCAAAATGATGAACAAGGTTGCTCAATTTTACCGCGAACTGGTGGCAACACTGACGGAACGGCTGCGTAACGGCGAGCGAGATATCGACGCGCTGGTGGAACAGGCGCGTGCGCGCGTGACGCAAACGGGTGAGTTAACGCGAACCGAAGTGGAAGAGGTGACGCGCGCCGTGCGTCGTGACCTCGAAGAGTTCGCGCGCAGTTACCAGGAGAGCCAGGACGAGGTGACCGACAGCGTATTTATGCGGGTGATCAAGGAGAGCCTCTGGCAGGAGCTGGCGGATATTACCGATAAAACACAGCTGGAGTGGCGTGAAGTCTTTCAGGATCTGAATCATCACGGCGTGTACCACAGCGGCGAAGTGGTGGGGCTGGGAAATCTGGTCTGTGAGAAATGCCATCACCATATTGCCGTTTATACGCCGGAGGTGCTGTCACTCTGTCCGAAGTGCGGGCACGATCAGTTCCAGCGTCGGCCGTTTGAGCCGTAGGTAAAAGCAAAACTGTTTGCTCCCTCTCCCCGTGGGAGAGGGTTGGGGTGAGGGCATCAGGCCGCACTATAGTATGCGAGCCTCTCCGCCAGCAAATCCACAAACGCCTGCCGATCGATATCCACCATTAGCGTGGTATTCGGTTTATTGCTCGTCAGCGAATAGTAATCCACCACCGTCATCCCTTGGGTGTATTTCCCCTGGGTCTCCACACCAACCCAGCGCTCTACCGTGGTAAACATCTCAGGCTTCAGCAGCCAGGCAATGGTGCACGGATCATGCAGCGGCGCGCCGTGGAAGCCCCATTTCTCGGCTTTGTGATATTCCATAAAGAAGTCGAGCAGCTCGGCCACGGTCGTGGCAACCGGGTTGCCAATCGCACGAAAACGCTCGATGTCATTCGCCATAATCTGCGCCCGGTGGGTAACATCCAGCCCGGCCATCACAATCGGCAAACCCGACTGGAAGACGATCTCCGCCGCTTCCGGGTCGACAAAGATGTTGAACTCCGCCGCAGGCGTCCAGTTACCCAGCCCCATGGCTCCGCCCATAATCACGATACGGGCAATTTTGCTGTGCAGTTCAGGATGGCTGTTCAGCAGCAGCGCAACGTTGGTTTGCGGGCCCGTTGCTACCAGCGTGACGGGTTCAGCACTCTCGCGCAGTACCTTTGCCATCAGCTCCACGGCGGTACAGGATTGCGGGGCGAAACCCGGTTCCGGCAGTGCCGGGCCGTCCAGGCCGCTTTCTCCGTGTACGTTGTCGGCAATGATCAGTTCACGCATCAGCGGTTTGACCGCGCCACCGGCCACGGGAATATCGGGGCGCTTTAGCAAGGTCAGCATACGCAGGACGTTGCGCAGGGTTTTATCCGGCGTCTGGTTGCCTGCAGATGAGGTGACAGCTTTGACTTCAAGTTCAGGGGAGGCAAGTGCAAGGACGAGGGCAATCGCGTCATCATGACCCGGATCGCAATCGAAAATAATAGGCTGTGCCATAGCGTTCTCCATACGTAGCGTTATTTTGTGACAAGGTTAACGCTGCAATGTGACGCCGACGAGAAGCAGAGATTGAAAGCGTGAGACAGTGCGCAATCCGCAGATTGCGCACTGAGAAGATTAATGCAGGATTTTAGCCAGGAAGTCTTTAGCGCGTTCGGATTTCGGGTTGGCGAAGAACTCTTCTTTCGGCGAGTCTTCAACGATCTTGCCTTCATCCATAAAGATCACGCGGTTTGCCACTTTGCGGGCGAAGCCCATTTCGTGGGTCACCACCATCATGGTCATCCCTTCGTGGGCCAGTTCAACCATGACGTCCAGCACTTCGTTGATCATTTCGGGATCGAGTGCGGAGGTCGGTTCGTCGAACAGCATTGCCACCGGATCCATACACAGCGCGCGAGCAATCGCCACACGCTGCTGTTGGCCGCCGGAAAGCTGTGCCGGGAACTTATCGGCGTGCGCAGAAAGCCCCACGCGATCCAGAAGCTTCAGCCCTTTCTCACGCGCCGCTTTTTTGTCACGCTTAAGCACTTTCACCTGCGCCAGCGTCAGGTTCTCGATGATGGAGAGGTGAGGGAACAGTTCAAAATGCTGGAACACCATCCCCACGTGGGAGCGAAGCTGGGCAAGGTTGGTTTTCTTGTCGTTCACTTTGGTGCCGTTAACAACAATTTCACCCTGCTGCACAGGCTCCAGACCATTAACCGTTTTGATCAGCGTCGATTTACCGGAACCGGACGGCCCGCACACTACCACCACATCACCTTTTTTGACTTCGGTGGAGCAGTCGGTCAGCACCTGAAAGTGCCCATACCATTTAGAAACATTTTTCAGGGAAATCATTATACCGTCCTTTTCTTCAGCCAACTGACCAACAGCGACGCGCTTAAACTAATCACAAAATAGACCGCACCTGCGAAGAGCACCATCTCAACCTGCGTACCATCGCGCTCACCGATGGTGGACGCAGTACGGAAGAAGTCTGCCAGGCTCAGGACATATACCAGAGAGGTATCCTGGAACAGCACGATGCCCTGGGTCAGCAGGAGGGGAACCATGGCGCGAAACGCCTGCGGCAGAATAATGAGTTGCATGGACTGCCAGTGGGTCATCCCCAGCGCCAGCGCCGCGCTGGACTGCCCGCGTGAGATACTCTGTATGCCCGCACGGATGATCTCGGAATAGTAAGCGGCCTCAAACATGGAGAACGCAACCATCGCGGAAATCAGGCGGATATCGGTTTTCGGTGACAGTCCCAGAACGTTTTGCAGGAATCCGGGAACAATCAGGTAAAACCACAGCAGCACCATCACCAGCGGGATAGAGCGGAAAACGTTAACGTAGGCAGTGGCAAACCAGGCGAGCGGTTTGAAGCTCGACAAGCGCATTACCGCCAGCAGGGTGCCCCAGACGATACCGACGATGATGGCGATCGCCGTGATTTTTAAGGTGATCACCAGGCCATCCAGCAGGTACGGCATGGAAGGAACAATGGAACTCCAGTCAAATTCGTACATTATTTGCCCCCCAGATTGCCCGGCAGGCGAATTTTGCGTTCAACCAGGTTCATCACCAGCATGATGAAAGCGTTAATCAGAACATACGCGAGCGTAATTGCCGTGAAGGATTCCCACGCGTGGGCGGAATAATCCAGCAGTTTACCCGCCTGCGCCGCCATATCGACCAGACCGATCGTGGAGGCGATGGCCGAGTTTTTGACCAGGTTCATCATCTCTGAGGTCATCGGTGGAACAATGACGCGGTAGGCGTTAGGCAGCAGGACGTAGCGGTAGGTTTGCGGCAGCGTTAACCCCATCGCCAGACCCGCGTTCTTTTGTCCACGCGGCAGCGACTGAATAGCGGCGCGTACCTGCTCGCACACGCGTGCGGCGGTAAACAGCCCCAGACACATCATCGAGGAGACAAAGAACTGTACGTTAGGATCCAGTTCCGACTTGAACCACATGCCAATATTTTCCGGCAGCAGTTCAGGAACGACCAGATACCAGGTAAAGAACTGCACGATCAGCGGAACGTTACGGAACAGTTCCACATACAGCGTGCCGATAGAAGAGAGAAAACGGTTAGGGACGGTGCGCAGAATACCGAACAGTGAACCGACAAGGAACGCAATAATCCACGCCGTTATCGATAACGCAACGGTAACCTGAAAGCCGCTCCACAGCCAGCCAAGATAGGTTGTGTTGCCGAACGGGGCTTGTTGCAGAAATATGCCCCAGTTCCAGTCTATTGACATAATAAACTCCAGAAAAAAAAGGGTAGCAGCGCTACCCTCGAAGATTGGTGAGAAGCTCATTTTTCGCGCTGAGTGGGGAACGACCACTCAACGTATAGTCTGTCCATGCTTCCCGACAATCGAGAGGGCAGGAGATCCCGCCCCTGTAGTTCTAATTAGTTAAGAGCCTTGTCATTTGGTGATTTGAACAGTGCTTTCATGTCGTCAGACAGTTCAAAATTCATGTTGAGATTTTTGGGTGGAATTGGGTTCTTGAACCATTTGTCGAACCATTTTTCCGCTTCACCGGAGGTTTGCACCTGGGCGATGGTGTCATCGATCAGCTTCTTGAATTGCGGATCGTCTTTACGCAGCATACAGCCGTAGGCTTCTTTCGACTGGGCGGTACCAACGATATCCCAGTTGTCCGGCTTCTTCGCTTTTGCACGTTCGCCAGCCAGCAGAGCATCATCCATCATAAACGCGACGGCACGGCCACTTTCCAGCGTACGGAAGGAGTCACCATGGTCTTTCGCGCTGATGATGCGCATATCCATTTTCTTCTCGTCGTTCAGCTTGTGCAGCAGCACTTCTGAGGTTGTCCCGGAGGTCACAACAACGGCTTTGCCTTTAAGGTCAGCAAAATCTTTGATGTCGCCGCCTTTTTTGGTCAGCAGACGGGTCCCCACCACAAAGATGGTGTCGGAGAAGGCGGCCTGTTTCTGACGCTCAAGGTTGTTGGTGGTTGAGCCACACTCAAAATCGAAGGTGCCGTTTTGCAGCAGTGGGATACGGTTCTGCGAGGTGATTGGAATCAGTTTTACCTGCAGGTCGGGTTTGTTCAGCTTTTTCTTCACGGCCTCAACGATGGCGTTAGAGTAGTCCTGTGAATAGCCCACGACTTTTTGCGTGTTGTCGTAGTAAGAGAACGGGACAGAAGATTCACGGTGGCCGACCACGATCACGCCGTTTTTGGCAATCTTGTCGAGAGTGCTGCCGGCTGCCGGCGCGTCTTCAGCGTGTACAACGCCTGCGGACATCCCCATTACCAGCATTGCTGTGGCCAGTTTACGTAATTGCATACCCAACTCCTTTCTTATCAGCGTCAGTGACGCATTGATACCCATTGTGATGTTGTTATATCTCGCGCTATGCGAGTGCAGTGTTATGCAAGCTTGTTAACATTTAGTCTGGCTTAATGTAAAGATTTTGCTGCGTTATTGTTTATTTTTGCGAAGCGCGCCGCACCATTCCGAGGCAGAAATCTCTCGTTGCACCGTTTCGGTGCTACCGGCGATCTATACTGGTGCGACAAGGTTGCACACGAAGCCAAACTGCGTTTACCTGAATAAACAAAGCAATAGGCGTGCCAGAATTGAAATTTGGGAGGGAGCTGTCGGGTGGCGGCTACGCCTTACCCGACCGACGAAG
>NZ_JAQZRK010000031.1:0-55409 GCF_028737495.1 Enterobacter cloacae complex sp. 2022EL-00981 | reverse complement strand
ATGAGCCCGGGAAAGTGAGACGGCTGAATATAGTTAACGAGATGAAAAAGCTGGGAAAAGAGTACAGTAATATGGTCATGGTGGCATGACCATATTACTGGGGATCCCTCAGCCCACAGGGAGAGGGAATTGTCAGGTTTTCTCCCTCTCCCTGTGGGAGAGGGCCGGGGTGAGGGCATCACCCCGCACAATTACGAATACATCGCCGTAATCGACGCGCTCTCCAGCGAATGGAAATGCACATTAAACCCTACCATCGCGCCGCTCGCCCCTTCGTCGACCTCAATCTTCTCTACATCCAGCGCGTGAACCGTGAAGATATAGCGGTGCGTTTCCCCTTTTGGCGGCGCCGCGCCACCGTAACCGGCTTTCCCAAAATCGGTGCGCGTCTGAATGGCGCCTTCCGGCAGGGCGACCAGGTCGGAGCCGGAACCCTGCGGCAGAACGCGCGTATCGGCGGGCAGGTTGGCCACAACCCAGTGCCACCAGCCGGAGCCGGTTGGCGCATCCGGGTCGTAGCAGGTGACCACAAAGCTTTTGGTGCCCGCTGGCACATCGTCCCATGCCAGGTGCGGAGAGATATTATCTCCCTGATACCCCATCCCGTTGAAGACGTGGCGTTCAGGCAGTTTTTCGCCGTCACGCAGATCTTTACTGATGATTTTCATACGGTTTGCCCTCGTTATTCACTCGTTCAGGAAGTGTAACGCATAGGGTCAAATCGTGAAATGCGCCGGAATGTTAACGGCTTCAACCACCGCGGCGGTTAACGTGCGTAGCTGTTCAGCCGTGATGATATACGGTGGCATCAGGTAGATAAGTTTGCCGAAAGGCCGCACCCAGACCCCCCGCTCTACAAAGAAGCGCTGCAATGCCGCCATATTCACCGGATGGGTGGTCTCAATCACGCCGATGGCACCCAGCACGCGCACGTCCGCCACGAAATTCGCCCCCGAGGCGGCACTGAGCTCTTCTTTCAGCTGCGCCTCAATCGCCGCAACCTGCGTTTGCCACTCGCCGTTTTGCAGGATCGCGAGACTTTCGTTTGCCACCGCGCAGGCCAGCGGATTGCCCATAAAGGTCGGGCCATGCATAAAGCAGCCCGCTTCGCCATCGCTGATGGTGTCGGCCACCTGGCGGGTAGTGAGGGTGGCGGAGAGCGTCATGGTGCCGCCGGTCAGCGCTTTCCCCAGGCACAGGATATCCGGTGTGATATCCGCATGTTCGCAGGCAAACAGCTTACCCGTGCGGCCAAATCCGGTGGCGATCTCATCGGCAATCAGCAGGATGCCCTCGTGGTCACACATTTTACGAATGCGTTTTAACCACTCGGGATGGTACATGCGCATCCCACCAGCACCCTGAACAATCGGTTCGAGGATCACGGCGGCAATCTCATGACGGTGGGCAGCCATCAGCCGCGCAAAGCCGACCATGTCCATTTCATTCCACTCGCCGTCAAAACGGCTCTGCGGGGCCGGGGCAAACAGGTTTTCCGGCAGGTACCCCTTCCACAGGCTGTGCATGGAGTTATCCGGATCGCACACCGACATCGCGCCAAAGGTATCGCCGTGGTAGCCGTTGCGGAAGGTCAGGAATCGCTGACGGGATTCCCCCCTGGCATGCCAGTACTGCAGCGCCATTTTCATCGCCACTTCCACCGCCACCGAGCCGGAGTCGGCAAGGAACACGCACTCCAGCGCATCGGGCGTCATCGCCACCAGACGACGGCAGAGATCAACCGCCGGTTGATGGGTAATGCCGCCAAACATCACGTGCGACATCTGCTCAATCTGCGCTTTCATCGCGGCATTCAGACGCGGGTGGTTGTACCCGTGAATGGCCGCCCACCAGGATGACATACCGTCAACAAGCGGCTCGCCGCTGGCAAGGTGCAGTTCGCAGCCGTGGGCCGAGGCCACCGGGTAGACCGGAAGCGGGCGGGTCATGGAGGTGTAAGGGTGCCAGATATGCTGCTGGTCGAAGGCGAGATCGTCCTGGGTCATAATCGACTTGTAAACCATTTTGAAAAGTTTTAGGTTTACGAGTATAAACCGAACCGAAAATTAACAAAACCCTTTGGAGAAGCCCCATGGCTCACCACGCACGCTGGACGATGTCGCAAGTCACTGAATTATTCAATAAACCTTTCCTGGAGCTGATGTTCGAAGCCCAACAGGTGCATCGTCAGCACTTCGATCCGCGCCATGTTCAGGTCAGTACGCTGCTGTCGATCAAGACCGGTGCCTGCCCGGAAGATTGCAAATATTGCCCGCAGAGCGCGCGCTATAAAACCGGGCTGGAATCCGAACGTCTGATGGAAGTGGAGCAGGTGCTCGACTCCGCGCGTAAGGCGAAAAACGCGGGCTCTACCCGTTTCTGCATGGGGGCGGCATGGAAAAACCCACACGATCGTGACATGCCGTATCTGGAGCAGATGGTGAAAGGGGTCAAAGAGATGGGGCTGGAAGCCTGTATGACCCTCGGCACGCTGAACGAAGAGCAGGCGCAGCGCCTGTCTGCTGCAGGGCTGGATTATTACAACCACAACCTTGACACCTCACCAGAGTTTTACGGCAACATCATCACCACCCGTACCTATCAGGAGCGTCTGGATACGCTGGACAAAGTGCGCGAAGCGGGCATCAAAGTGTGCTCGGGCGGGATTGTGGGGCTGGGCGAAACGGTGAAAGATCGCGCAGGTCTGCTGCTGCAACTGGCGAACCTGCCGACCCCGCCGGAAAGCGTGCCAATCAACATGCTGGTGAAGGTCAAAGGCACGCCGCTGGCGGATAACGAGGATGTCGATGCGTTTGATTTTATCCGCACCATCGCGGTCGCGCGCATCATGATGCCAACCTCATACGTCCGCCTTTCTGCCGGTCGCGAACAGATGAACGAGCAGACGCAGGCGATGTGCTTTATGGCTGGCGCTAACTCCATCTTCTACGGCTGCAAGCTGCTGACCACGCCGAACCCGGAAGAGGACAAAGACGTCCAGCTGTTCCGCAAGCTGGGGCTGAACCCGCATCAGACCGAGGTGCTGGCGGGAGATAACGAGCAACAGCAGCAGCTGGAGCAGCAGATTTTCAACGCCGATACCGAACAGTTCTACAACGCGGCATCCGTATGACCTGGCAGGCTCGTATTCAATCCGCGCTGGAAGAGCGCCGGGCGCGGGATGCTTTTCGCGTTCGCAGGGTAGTGGAAAACGGTGCAGGCCGTTTTCTGACCCACGCCCGGCGGCAGTACTGTAATTTTTCCAGCAATGATTATCTCGGCCTGAGCCAGCATCCGGCGATTGTCCGCGCCTGGCAGCAGGGAGCGGAACACTACGGCGTGGGCAGCGGCGGTTCGGGGCACGTCAGCGGCTATACAACAGCGCATCAGGGGCTGGAAGAGACGCTTGCCGACTGGCTGGGCTATCCGCGCGCGCTGCTGTTCATCTCCGGCTTTGCCGCCAATCAGGCGGTGATTGCCGCGCTGATGGGCAAGGACGATCGTATCACCGCGGACCGTTTAAGCCACGCCTCTTTGCTGGAGGCGGCGAGTCTCAGCCCGGCACAGCTGCGGCGCTTTGCCCACAACGATGCGCTTTCGCTCGCCACGCTGCTGGATAAACCCTGTGCCGGACAACAGCTGGTGGTGACGGAAGGGGTCTTTAGCATGGATGGCGACAGCGCGCCGCTTCGTGCGCTGTCTGACGTTGCGAAACAGCAAAACGCCTGGCTGCTGGTGGATGATGCCCACGGTATTGGCGTGATGGGTGAGGACGGTCGCGGTAGCGCCAGTCAGCAGGGCGTGAAGCCGGAACTGCTGATCGTCACCTTTGGCAAAGGCGTTGGCGTGAGCGGGGCCGCCGTGCTGTGCAGCGAGTCCGTCGCCGATTATCTGCTGCAGTTCGCCCGACATCTGATTTACAGCACCAGTATGCCGCCTGCGCAGGCGGTGGCGCTCTCTGCCTCGCTGGAGGTGATCCGCGTTGAAGAGGGGGCTGAACGGCGCGCGCGTCTGGCAGAACATATTCAGCGTTTCCGTCAGGGTCTGGATCGGCTTCCTTTCCAAAGCACCGATTCGCAGAGCGCCATCCAGCCCGTTATCGTGGGGGAAAACAACCGTGCGCTCGCGCTGGCACAGACGCTGCGCGAACGGGGAATGTGGGTCACGGCCATCCGTCCGCCCACCGTGCCGCCGGGTACGGCGCGTCTGCGTTTGACGCTGACGGCGGCGCACAAAGCAGAAGATATCGATGCGCTGCTGGAGGCTCTCCATGTCGCCAGTCAATAAACAGGCCATTGCGGCGGCGTTTGGCCGTGCTGCACGCAGTTATTCTCAGCATGATGAGCTTCAGCGTCAGAGCGCTCAGGGGCTGCTTGAGCTACTCGGTGCGCGTCGTTTCCCGTACGTACTGGATGCCGGATGCGGCCCCGGCGGCAACAGCCGCTACTGGCGCGACGCCGGAAGCCACGTCACCGCACTCGATCTCTCTGAGCAGATGCTGGACGAGGCGCGACAGCAACAGGCGGCTGACCGCTATCTGACTGGCGATATTGAGTCGCTTCCGCTGCCGGATGCGCAGTTCGATCTGGTGTGGAGTCACCTGGCGGTACAGTGGTGCAGTAGCCTTTCGCAGGCGTTAAACGAGCTGTATCGCGTGGCGCGTCCGGGCGGAAAGGTGGCCTTTACCACCCTGCTGGAAAGCTCGCTGCCCGAGCTGAATCAGGCATGGAAAGCGGTAGACGAACAGCCGCACGCCAACCGCTTTTTAGCGTATGACCAGGTGACGGACGCGCTGACGGGCTGGCGCTATCAAAGCCAGGTGCAGACCATCACGCTGAACTTTAGCGATGCGTTCAGCGCCATGCGCTCGCTGAAGGGCATTGGCGCTACGCATCTGCATGCCGGGCGCGAGAGAAAACCGCTCACGCGCGGGCAGTTGCAGCGCCTGGAGCTGGCCTGGCCGCAGCGGCGGGGCACTTTCCCGCTCTCTTATCAACTCTTTCATGGGATTATCGAACGTGACTGAACGTTATTTTGTCACTGGAACGGATACCGAAGTGGGTAAAACGGTGGCCAGTTCCGCGCTGTTGCAGGCGGCTCGTCTGCAGGGCAAAACCACCGCCGGGTACAAGCCCGTCGCCTCCGGAAGTGAGATGACGGCACAGGGGTTACGCAACACCGACGCGCTGGCGCTGCAGCGTAACAGCACGCTGCCGCTGGACTATGCGGCGGTGAATCCTTATACCTTTGCCGAGCCGACGTCGCCGCACATTATCAGCGCCGACGAAGGCCGCCCCATCGCGTTTTCCGTGCTCTCGGACGGCCTGCGCGCACTGGAACGCCAGGCTAACTGGGTACTGGTGGAAGGCGCAGGGGGCTGGTTTACGCCGCTGTCGGACGAACTGACGTTTGCGGACTGGGTCCAGCGCGAGCAGCTTCCGGTGATCCTCGTGGTCGGGGTGAAGCTCGGCTGTATCAACCACGCCATGTTAACGGCACAGGCCGTTCAGCAGGCCGGGCTGCGTCTGGCGGGCTGGATAGCCAACGACGTGGTCGCACCCGGTAAGCGTCATCAGGAGTATCTGGCCACGCTCAGGCGAGTGCTTCCTGCGCCGTTCCTTGGGGAGATCCCATGGCTTGCGGACGGTGCTGAGCACGCCGACACCGGACATTACCTCGACCTCAGTGCCTTGCTTCCCGCGACATCCAGTGGGCAATAAGCTCGTCATCCAGCTCGGTAACGTGGCCCTGGGCCACGTTACGCCCGCGATACAACATACAGAAGCGATCCACTACCCGGCGGATAAACGACAGTTGCTGCTCGGCTAATAACACCGTCATCCCCAGCTCACGATTAAGCCTCGCCAGCAGATGGCCCAGCTTCTGAGCAAAGCTGTACCCTGCGCCCTGCAGTGGCTCATCCAGAATCAATACCCGCGGTCGGTTGACCAGCGCGTTAGCCAGCGCCAGCTGATACTGATCGTCCGGGGAGAGCCCGTTCGCCCGAATCTGTCGCAGCGCCCACAGCTGCGGGAACAGGTCATAGACATCGCTTTTTGCGCGTGTGTCCGTTGCCCCTGTCGCCCGCATGGCGATGTGCAAGTTTTCCTCAATGGTCAGTTGCGAAAAAATCCGTCGGTCCTGTGGCACGTAGCCAATCCCCGGCAGCGCGCGTTGATCCGGTGCCTGACGCAGTAAATCACAGGGTGGGGCACCGGCTTCGTGCCAGACGATGGTTCCGCTCTGCACCGGTAACGCGCCGGTGATGCAGTTGATGAGGGTGGTTTTTCCCATGCCGGGCAGGCCAATCACCCCTGTGCATAAGCCCTGCGGTAAATCCAAATCGACATTCCATAGCGTATGTTGGTTTCCGTAAAACTGATTGACTGCACGCAGACTCAACATCTTTCTCTCCTTAAAAATGTATGTGGGTGAGGCTCGTTAATGAAGCTGCAAATCTCCTGCCAGAACCGTTGAACTGATTAAAAAAGAGACTTTTTTAGGATAATGCCGTCGCAAAACGACCGATCGATAAGCGGATTGCACTGTCTCAGTGCCAGAACTGTTAGCGGTGGTGCAGGGACTGAAATGGCTGAATTGTGAGCAAGATCTCATTGGTTGGTTATGTATAACGCAACGGTTGATTGGCAAAAATTAGCGATAAAAATTTTTTGTCACCGCCTCGTGGGAAAAACCGGGAATTTGCTGAGCGGCAGTCTGTATGGGCTGGACGCAGTTATCCACTATTCCTGTGGATAACCATGTGCATTAGAGTTAGAAAACACGCGATAAGCGAGAGAAGACGCGGGTTACGCCCAAATTGACGCGAAACGCGGCTCTGGAAAATATCCTTTAAGATTTAACTGGTTAGATAAAATCAATTGCCGTCATAAAAGTGTCACCGGTTGCCATAAAACTACCATTACCTGGCTTGACAAATGTTAAAAATGAAAATGTTCTGGGGATAACCGGGTAGGGCTGGTGTTTTATGTCGTCTCAGTCGAAATTTTGACCGGGAATACGCTAATCCTTCGGGTGCTATGCTAAATATCGTGACACGCTACTGGTTTTACATCCAGTGTTTTTTACTGGCATTCCTGGCCACAACGAGTAAAATTACTCACCTGCCGCTTTTTACATCACCAGGTTGTCGCCGATGAGTAAACCGTTCAAACTGAATTCTGCTTTCCGTCCTTCTGGCGACCAGCCTGAGGCGATCCGTCGTCTTGAAGAGGGGCTGGAAGATGGGCTGGCACACCAGACGCTGCTGGGGGTGACCGGTTCGGGTAAAACCTTCACCATCGCCAACGTCATTGCGGATCTGCAACGCCCCACCATGGTGCTGGCGCCCAACAAAACGCTGGCGGCGCAGCTGTATGGCGAGATGAAAGAGTTCTTCCCGGAGAATGCCGTCGAGTATTTCGTCTCGTATTACGATTACTACCAGCCAGAAGCCTATGTGCCGAGCTCTGACACCTTCATCGAGAAAGATGCCTCGGTGAACGAACACATTGAGCAGATGCGTCTCTCGGCGACGAAGGCGCTGCTGGAACGTCGTGATGTGGTGGTGGTCGCGTCGGTGTCTGCCATCTACGGTCTGGGCGACCCGGATCTTTACCTCAAGATGATGCTGCACCTGACGCAGGGGATGATCATCGATCAGCGTGCGATTTTGCGCCGACTGGCGGAGTTGCAGTACACCCGTAACGACCAGGCGTTCCAGCGCGGTACGTTCCGCGTACGCGGCGAGGTTATCGACATCTTCCCGGCGGAATCGGACGACATTGCCCTGCGCGTTGAGCTGTTTGACGAAGAGGTGGAACGCCTGTCGCTGTTCGACCCGCTCACCGGCCACGTCGAGTCCGTTATTCAGCGTTACACCATCTACCCGAAAACGCACTACGTAACGCCACGCGAGCGTATTGTGCAGGCGATGGAAGAGATCAAAGAGGAGCTGGCGGAACGCCGTAAGGTGTTGCTGGCGAACAATAAGCTGCTGGAAGAGCAACGCCTGAGCCAGCGTACCCAGTTCGATCTGGAGATGATGAACGAGCTGGGCTACTGCTCCGGCATCGAAAACTACTCCCGTTTCCTCTCTGGCCGTGGGCCGGGCGAGCCGCCGCCGACGTT
This sequence comes from Enterobacter cloacae complex sp. 2022EL-00981, assembly GCF_028737495.1. Taxonomy (NCBI): domain Bacteria; kingdom Pseudomonadati; phylum Pseudomonadota; class Gammaproteobacteria; order Enterobacterales; family Enterobacteriaceae; genus Enterobacter; species Enterobacter cloacae complex sp. 2022EL-00981. The sequence continues at coordinate 47,279 of NZ_JAQZRK010000031.1, read as the reverse complement.
GTTTGACTACCTTCCGGCGGACGGGTTACTGGTGATCGACGAATCCCACGTCACGATCCCGCAGATCGGCGGGATGTATCGCGGTGACCGCGCGCGTAAAGAGACGCTGGTGGAATACGGCTTCCGCCTGCCGTCGGCGCTGGACAACCGTCCGATGAAGTTTGAAGAGTTTGAAGCGCTGGCACCGCAAACCATTTACGTTTCGGCGACGCCGGGCAACTACGAGCTGGAGAAATCGGGCGATGAGGTGGTTGACCAGGTGGTTCGTCCGACAGGGCTGCTGGATCCGGTGATCGAAGTCCGTCCGGTTGCGACTCAGGTGGACGATCTGCTCTCCGAGATCCGCGCCCGTTCGGCAATCAACGAGCGCGTGCTGGTCACCACGTTGACCAAACGTATGGCGGAAGACCTGACCGAATATCTGGAAGAACACGGCGAGAAGGTGCGTTATCTGCACTCGGATATCGATACCGTGGAGCGTATGGAAATTATCCGCGACCTGCGTCTGGGCGAGTTTGACGTGCTGGTGGGGATCAACCTGTTGCGAGAGGGTCTGGATATGCCGGAAGTCTCGCTGGTGGCAATCCTCGACGCTGACAAAGAGGGCTTCCTGCGTTCTGAGCGCTCGCTGATCCAGACCATTGGCCGCGCCGCGCGTAACGTCAACGGTAAAGCGATTCTCTACGGCGATAAAATCACCCCGTCGATGGCGAAAGCGATTGGCGAAACGGAACGCCGTCGCGAGAAACAGCAGCGCTACAACGAAGAGCATGGCATTACGCCGCAGGGTCTGAACAAGAAGGTGGTGGATATTCTGGCGCTGGGTCAGAACATTGCGAAGACCAAAGCGAAAGGACGCGGCAAGGCGCGTTCCGTGGTGGAGGAAGATACCGTCGCGCTGACGCCGAAAGCGCTGCAGCAGAAAATCCACGAGCTGGAAGCGCAGATGATGCAGCACGCCCAGAACCTGGAGTTCGAAGAGGCAGCGCAAATTCGCGACCAGCTGCATCAGCTGCGGGATCTTTTCATCGCCGCATCTTAGGTAAAGCAGCGTGTTTTCGCCCTCTCCCGGTGGGAGAGGGCCAGGATGAGGGCATCAGGCCGCACAAAACGAGCCTAACCCAACTCCTGAATCGCCTTCTCCAGCGCGTCACGCAACAAGTGACGGTCATGACGGTATTTGATATCGCTGGCCTCCAGCGGCTCCTGCACCACCACGCGATCGCCAATACCCGTTACATCCACTTTCGGCCCGACCACAACACCGTCGATGATTTTTTTACCGACGTACTGCTCCATCAGCTCCAGTTTATCCGCCAGCGACAGGCTGGCCGCTGCCGGACTCAATTCGCGGCCTAAATTACCGATGTACACCATCGGGGCGGGCGTTCTGCGCAGAGCCTGCGCCAGCTCTTTCACCAGTAAAATCGGCATCAGGCTGGTGTAAAAACTGCCCGGGCCAATCAGGATCAAATCCGCCTCGGCGATGGCCTCAACTGCTTCGCGCGTGGCGGGAACGGCCGGGTAAGTCATCAGCTCTTTCGGCGGCAGCGTAAGCTGATCAATATTTACTTCGCCGTACACTTCATGGCCTTCCACGTCGATGGCCATCAAATCGACCGGTTGTTCAGACATCGGGATCAGGAACGCATCCACTTTGAGCAGATTGCGGATGAGATTGATCGCTTCCAGCGGGCGCACGCTCAGGTGATCCAGCGCTTTAAGCATCAAATTTCCAAGGTTATGCCCGGAAAGTTCCCCGTTACCGCCAAAACGGTACTCAAACATCGCCGAGGCGACGCTCGGTTCGGTAATTAACTGGTTCAGGCAGTTACGCATATCGCCCCAGGCAATGCCGCCTTCTGCGCGTCGGATCCGCCCCGTCGATCCGCCGTTATCCGTTGTTGTTACTATCCCTGTCAGTCTTGAGCCAAGGGATGACAAAGAGGACATCACCCGGCCCAGACCATGGCCTCCACCTAGTGCCACCACCCGGTCAAGATCCGCAAAAGTGCGATTGCGCATACATATTCCTTATCACGTTCGATCTGCGTCACAGTAACCTAACTACCCCTAAAAGACGATGCTTCAGCCAGGGCAAAATGACGTATATCAATGCGAATCTGCTGTTTTGGCGTATTCTGTAACGAAAATGCACGATCAGGTCGCTATATACATGTTTATATAGCGTTAGGCGGTAATGGCGAAAGGGTGATTTACGCGCTACTATCGCCATAACCACGTTTTCAAATTTGAAAACATACACTCTAGCCCTGGTGCCTGTGTCGAAAGATATGGCGCCCTGGCCGTGGCAACTATGCCACCAGGGTACAGAAAGAAATGACTGTGCCTCCCGTATCTGGAAAGGTGTACATGGCTTCACAACTTACTGATGCTTTCGCGCGTAAGTTTTACTACTTACGTCTGTCGATTACCGATGTGTGCAACTTCCGTTGCACCTACTGTCTGCCCGACGGCTACAAACCGGGCAGCGTCACCAATAACGGCTTTCTCTCCGTGGATGAAGTTCGCCGCGTTACGCGCGCGTTCTCGGCACTCGGCACGGAAAAAGTGCGTCTGACCGGCGGAGAACCTTCGCTGCGCCGTGACTTCCCCGACATTATTGCCGCCGTGCGTGAAAACGAACGCATCCGTCAGATTGCGGTGACCACCAATGGCTACCGCATGGCGCGCGATGTCGCAACCTGGCGTGATGCGGGCTTAACGGCCATTAACGTCAGCGTGGACAGCCTGGATGCCCGTCAGTTTCATGCCATTACCGGCCAGGATAAATTCCAGCAGGTGATGGACGGTATTGATGCTGCGTTTACCGCCGGGTTCGATAAGGTCAAAGTCAACACCGTGCTGATGCGTGATGTAAACCATCATCAGCTGGACACCTTCCTGGCGTGGATCAAATCCCGCCCCATTCAACTGCGGTTTATTGAACTCATGGAGACGGGCGAGGGCAGCGAGCTGTTCCGCCGCCACCATATCTCCGGCATGGTGTTGCGCGATGAGCTGCTTAAACGCGGCTGGATCCACCAGATCCGCCAGCGCAGCGACGGCCCGGCGCAGGTCTTTTGTCACCCGGATTACGAAGGGGAGATTGGACTTATCATGCCTTACGAGAAAGATTTCTGCGCCAGCTGTAACCGCCTGCGCGTCTCCTCGGTGGGCAAACTGCATCTGTGTCTGTTCGGGGATGGCGGCGTTAACCTTCGCGATCTGCTGGAAGACGATGCGCAACAGGCCGCGCTGGAAGCGCGTATTTCTGAGGCGCTGACGCATAAAAAACAGACCCACTTCCTGCATCAGGGCAACACCGGCATTACTCAGAACCTGTCATACATTGGCGGGTAATCAGGCTTAAGAAGGAACCAGAAGATGAGTCAGGTCAGCGCGGAATTTATCCCGACACGTATTGCCATCCTTACCGTTTCCGACCGTCGTGGCGAAGAGGATGACACCTCCGGCCACTGGCTGCGCGAAGCCGCCCATGACGCCGGGCATAAGATCGTCGATAAAGCGATCGTCAAAGAGAACCGCTATGCCATACGCGCGCAGGTCTCCCAGTGGATTGCCAGCGATGAAGTGCAGGTGGTGTTGATCACCGGCGGCACCGGTTTTACCGCAGGCGACCAGGCGCCAGAGGCGCTTATCCCGCTGTTTGACCGCGAGGTAGAAGGCTTCGGCGAAGTGTTCCGCATGCTGTCGTTTGAAGAGATTGGTACCTCGACGCTGCAGTCACGTGCGGTGGCGGGCATGGCGAACAACACACTGATATTCGCCATGCCGGGCTCGACCAAAGCATGCCGCACCGCGTGGGACAACATTATCGCCCCGCAGCTGGATGCCCGTACCCGTCCGTGTAATTTTCATCCCCATTTAAAGAAATAAGCTATGTCGCAACTGACCCACATTAATGCCGCTGGCGAAGCGCATATGGTGGACGTTTCTGCCAAGGCCGAAACGGTCCGCGAGGCGCGTGCCGAAGCGTTCGTTACCATGCTGCCAGACACCCTGGCGATGATTATCGACGGTAGCCACCATAAGGGTGATGTCTTTGCCACTGCCCGCATCGCCGGGATCCAGGCGGCGAAACGCACCTGGGACTTAATTCCGCTCTGCCACCCGCTGATGCTCAGCAAGGTGGAGGTCAATCTTCAGGCCCAGCCAGAGCACAACCGCGTGCGCATCGAATCGCTGTGTCGTTTAACCGGTAAAACGGGCGTGGAGATGGAAGCGCTGACGGCGGCGTCCGTTGCCGCGCTGACTATCTACGATATGTGCAAAGCGGTGCAGAAAAATATGGTGATTGGCCCGGTTCGTCTGCTGGCGAAAAGCGGCGGCAAATCCGGTGATTTTAAGGTGGACAGCCATGATTAAGGTGCTCTTTTTTGCCCAGGTGCGTGAACTGGTGAATACCGACAGCCTGACGCTGGAAGCGACGTTTAAAGACGTTGCCGCACTGCGTGCGCATCTGGCGGCGCAAAGCGACCGTTGGGCGCTGGCGCTGGATGAAGGGAAGCTGCTGGCCGCCGTCAACCAGACGCTGGTGGAGTTTACCCATCCGCTGGCGGCAGGTGATGAAGTGGCCTTCTTCCCACCGGTGACGGGGGGTTAAGATGGCTGATACGCGAATTCTGGTTGGCCCTGAGCGCTTTAACGTCGGTACGGAATATCACTGGCTGGCAGAGCGCGATGAAGACGGTGCTGTTGTGACCTTCACCGGTAAAGTGCGTAACCACAACCTTGGCGACAGCGTAAAAGCGCTGACGCTGGAACACTATCCGGGCATGACCGAGAAATCTCTGGCTGCGATCGTCGAAGAGGCGCGAGGCCGCTGGCCGCTCGGGCGCGTGACGGTTATCCACCGCATCGGTGAGATGTGGCCGGGCGAGGAGATTGTTTTCGTGGGGGTGACCAGCGCCCATCGCGGCAGCGCGTTTGCCGCCGGGGAGTTCATCATGGATTACCTGAAAACCAAAGCCCCGTTCTGGAAACGTGAAGCGACGCCGGAGGGGGAGCGGTGGGTTGAATCGCGCGACAGCGACAAACAGGCCGCCAGCCGTTGGTAACAGGTTTATGTGGATGTGTTAGTCTTAACGTGTGTGTCTACTTAATCAGGAGTGAATCATGGACCGATTTCCGCGTTCCGATTCGATAGTACAGCAGACCCGTAGTGGCCTGCAGACGTATATGGCTCAGGTTTATGGCTGGATGACGGTGGGCTTACTGCTTACCGCATTTATCGCGTGGTATGCGGCCAATACCCCTGAACTGATGATGTTTATCTTTTCCAGCAAAATCACCTTCTTTGGGCTGATCATTGCGCAACTGGCACTGGTGTTTGTGCTCTCCGGTCTGGTACAGAAGCTGAGTGCCGGGATGGCGACCACCCTGTTTATGCTCTATTCGGCACTGACGGGGCTGACGCTTTCCAGCATTTTCATCGTCTATACCTACTCCTCTATTGCCAGCACCTTTGTGGTCACCGGCGGGATGTTTGGTGTGATGAGCCTGTACGGTTACACCACCAAACGTGACCTCAGCGGTCTTGGCAACATGCTGTTCATGGGGCTGATCGGGATTGTGCTGGCGTCGCTGGTGAACCTGTGGCTGAAGAGCGACGCGCTGATGTGGGCGGTGACCTATATCGGGGTGGTGATTTTCGTTGGCTTAACCGCCTACGACACCCAGAAGCTGAAAAACATCGGCGAGCAGATTGACGTGCGTGACAGTTCCAACCTGCGGAAATACTCAATTCTGGGTGCCCTGACGCTGTATCTGGACTTCATCAACCTGTTCCTGATGCTGCTGCGTATTTTCGGCAACCGTCGTTAAATACTGCCCCTCACCCTAACGGTGCGTTTTTTCTCCCTCTCCCTGTGGGAGAGGGCCGGGGTGAGGGCATCAGACCGCTGCGCCTATTTTGCCATCGCCTTCTCGTTCTTCGCTCTCAGCTTCTTCGCCCGGCTCTCAAGCACCAGATAACAGACCGTTGCCAGCGCCAGCGGCAGGAAGTAATAGAGCATGCGGTAGGCGAGCAGGGCGGCGATAATCGTCCCATGAGAAACATGTTCTCCGGCAAGCAGGGCGATAAATACCGCTTCCAGCACTCCAATCCCGGCCGGAATATGTACGATCACCCCGGCAATACTGCTCACCAGCAGCACCCCCAGCACGAAGAAATAATTCACATCTTCGCCAATGAGCAGCCAGATAATTGCCCCCATCGCCATCCAGTTGGCGCTGGAGACCGCCATCTGCAGCACGGCAAATTTCCATGAGGGTAAAACCAGCTTTTGCCCTTTGATGGTCATATGGCGGCGTCTGGCAAAGGCGCAGGCCCAGAGATACAGGGCGATAATGAGCAGGAGCGCGAAACCCAAAATCCGCAGCGTGGCTTCATCGATATACCAGTGTGCGGGCAACTGCACCACGCCGATGGTAAAGATCACCCCACCCAGCAGAATATAACCCAGCCAATTGGTAGTGATGCTCAGCGAAAATATACGCGTGATGGTCCCACCGGGCAGTCCCAGGCGCGAGTACAGGCGATAGCGCATGCCAATCCCCCCGACCCAGGTGCTGAGCGTCAGGTTAAAGGCGTAGCAGATAAACGACACCAGCATGACCTGGCGTTTTGCCAGCTTGTGGCCGCAGTAGGCGCGGCCCAGCAGGTCATAGCAGCCGTACATCAGATAGCTCACAATCACCAGCCCAACCGCTCCCAGCAGCACCATCCGGTTGTAGTTGCGGATGACTTTCCACACCTCTTCCCAGTCCACCTTTTGCGCGTAAACCACCAGCAGCACCGCAACGGCAATAAAAAACAGCCAGGTCAGGATCTTTTTCGCCATTCGCCAGCGTGGATGCGATTTAGACATCAGGTTTTCCCTCCATCTTCCGCCTCAATGCGGTCCTGGGTTTCCATCTCGGGTTGAACAGGCGGATCCACCAGCGCAAGTTTTGGGGTATGTGCCGGCAGCCAGCCCACCATCGCCGGGAAATGGCGCAGGAAGTGGAACACCACTACGCTGATCCCCAGATTCCACCAGGTGCGTTTTGGCACCATGGACTCGTCCACGCGCACGCAGTCGTTGACGATCAGACCCTGCAGGTTATCCCGCAGGGTCTGGTTAAACTGGCGATCGTGAATGATCAGGTTCGCTTCCAGGTTAAGCGACAGGCTCAGCGGATCGAGGTTACTGGAGCCGACGGTCGCCCAGTGATCGTCCATCAGCGCGACTTTGCCGTGCAGCGGTCGGCGACGGTATTCGTAGATCTGCACTCCGCCTTTGAGCAGGTAGTTATAGAGCAGCCGCGCGCCGACTTTGACGATGGGCATATCCGGCTCGCCCTGCACAATCAGCTTCACGCGGACGCCGCGTCGGGCAGCACTGCGCATGGCGTGCAGCAGCCGGTAGCCCGGGAAGAAGTAGGCGTTGGCGATGATCACTTCGCGTTTGGCATTCGCCAGCATTTTCAGGTAGTGGCGCTCAATATCGTCCCGGTGCTCGCCGTTATCCCGCCAGACGAACAGCGCCTGCGCTTCGCCGGGCTTCCGGTTCTCTTCCGGACGATGGCGGCGCTTCCACCAGCGTCGGGCGGCCTCTTTGCCGGGTAAGTTTTCCAGTTCAAACAGCAAAATGTCCTGAACCACAGGCCCTTCGATGCGGATGGCGTAATCCTGCTTGGCCTCCGGGCCGTAGTCAGACATATGCTCGGCGGAGTAGTTAATGCCACCGACAAACGCCACCGTCTCATCAACGACAACGATTTTGCGGTGCATCCGGCGAAAGAGATTGGTACGCATACCGAACAGGCGAGGGCCGGGATCGTAGTAGCGGAACACAACGCCTGCAGCAGTAAGCTCATTCACGAACGCATCGCTAAGATCGGGCGAGCCATAGCCATCCAGCAGCGCTTCAATTTTGACGCCGCGCTGGGCGGCGCGCAGCAGCACGCTGTGCAACTGTTTGCCCACATCATCTTCAAACCAGATAAAGGTCTCGAGGATCACTTTATGCTGCGCGCGGTCTATCGCGTCAAAAACGGCCGGGTAGTACTGATCGCCATTTTCCAGCAGCGTGATCCGGTTGCCTTCCTGCCAGGTACATTTCATAAGTGGATCTCCGCGCTCAGCGGGGCATGGTCGGAAAGGTGGCGCCAGTTAAGCAACGCCAGCGCGGTCGGGCTGCTGGCATGGGCGTTTTTCACATAAATGCGGTCAAGCCTCAGCAACGGGAAGCGCACCGGAAACGTGCGCGCAGGTCTGCCGTGCGCGCGGGTGAAAATCTCCTCCAGCCCGGCCTCCACCTTCAGAGGGTGGTTAGCCCGCTGCCGCCAGTCGTTGAAATCCCCGGCAATGACCACCGGCTCTCCTTCGGGCAGGGCGTTAGTCCACTCGGCCAGCATCTGCAGCTGTGCCTGGCGATGCGCTTCCCGCAGACCGAGATGCACACAGCCAACGTGCACCGGAAAATCGAGATCCGGCGGGGCGATACGGCAATACAGCAGCCCACGCTTTTCGCTTTCGCCGACGGAGACGTCCCGGTTCTCGTAATGTTCAATGGGATAACGCGACAACACCGCATTTCCGTGATGCCCTTCAGGATAGACCGCATTGCGGCCGTAAGCGTAATCACTCCACATGGTGTCGGCCAGAAATTCGTAGTGGGGCGTGTCGGGCCAGTTTTCGAAGTGCATCGGATGGACCTCGTGCGCGCCCATCACTTCCTGCAGGCAGACAATGTCCGCGCTGACGGTGCGAACCGCGTCGCGCAGCTCCGGTAAAATGAAGCGGCGATTAAATGCTGTGAAGCCTTTATGAATGTTTATCGTCAGCACTTTAAGCGAGAAATGCTGCATTTTTTTGGTCATAAGCTCCTTCCTGAGTGACTATCCCGATGAAAATAAAGTGTAGTCGTCGTCACAAAAAGATGCGGTGTTACGGAATTTTCCGTAAAGTGCGGTAGTCTGATTAAGCAGAGAAAAATCCTTCAGGAGAGAAGCCATGAAGTGGCAACAACGTGTTCGTGTCGCAACGGGTCTAAGTTGCTGGCAGATAATGTTGCATTTACTGGTCGTGGCCGTACTGGTGATGGGCTGGATGAGCGGCACGCTGGTGCGTGTTGGCTTAGGACTATGCGTCCTCTATGGCGTCACCGTGCTGTCGATGTTGTTCCTGCAGCGCCATCATGAAGCGCGCTGGCGCGAGGTGGGTGATGTGCTCGAAGAGCTCACCACCACCTGGTACTTTGGTGCCGCAATGATTGTGCTGTGGCTGCTGTCCCGCGTGCTGCAAAACAACCTGCTGCTGGCGCTGGCCGGTCTGGCCATTCTTGCAGGGCCTGCGGTGGTCTCTTTGCTGGCCAAAGAGAAAAAGCTACGCAATGTTGCGTCTAAACATCGCGTACGCCACTGACCCCGTCGTGGCCGCTATGACCAGTAGCGGCCACAAACTTCCCCAGATAATATCCAGACTCGCATCCTTCAGATAAATTTGCTTGGTGATATCCGTAAAGTGACGAATCGGGTTTATCCACGTCAGATCCTGTAACCACACCGGCATATTCTCAACCGGCGAAACATACCCGGAGAGCAGGATGGCCGGCATCATAAAGACAAACACGCCAATAAACGCCTGCTGCTGCGTGGAGCAGAGCGCGGAAATCAGCAGGCCAAACCCGACCAGCGACAGCCCGTAGATCACCATCGTGAAGTAGAACAGCGCCAGCGACCCGGCGAACGGGATCTGGTAGGCCCAGATCCCCACACCCAGCACGATGGTGGCCTGGAACGTGGCAACAATCAGGGCGGGAACTGCTTTACCGACGAAGATTTGCCAGGTCGCCAGCGGGGAGACCAGCAGCTGATCGAGCGTACCTTGCTCGCGTTCGCGGGCGACGGACAGGGAGGTGACGATCATCACCCCAATGGTGGTGATCATGGCGATCAGCGACGGCACCACAAACCATTTGTAGTCGAGGTTTGGGTTGTACCAGTTACGTACCACCAGCTCGCTGTTGTTGGGCTTCGGTTTCCCCTCCATCAACTCCTGCTGATAATCCTTCACCACCTGTTGCAGATAATTCGCGGCAATCTGCGCGCTGTTGGAGTTACGCCCGTCGAGGATCAACTGCATGGGCGCGGGCTGGAAGGTGTCCAGATTACGGGAAAAATCAGCCGGAAAACGCACCAGCAGCAGCGCTTTCTGGGTATCGATGGTGGGCTGGATCGCCTGTGGGCTTTTCAGCAGCAGGATATGGGTAAAAGCCTTCGCCCGGGCAAAGCGCTGGGTCAGCTCGACGGAATGTTTACCGTTGTCTTCGTTGTAAATCGCGATGGTGGCGTTGGTCACCTCAAGCGTGGCGGCAAAAGGGAACAGAAACACCTGGATGAGCACCGGCAACACCAGAATGGCGCGGGTTTGCGGCTCGCGCAGCAGCGATTGCAGCTCTTTGCGTATTAACGTCCATAAACGGTGAAACATGTTCGCTCCTTAATCCAGACGCCGTTTGGTTTTCATCCACGTCAGCCCAATAAACATCGCCGCCGACGCCAGCAAAAACAGGGTATTGATAATCAGCACTACCGGAATATTCCCCGCCAGGAACAGGCTTTGCAGCGTGCTGACGAAATAGCGCGCCGGAATTATGTAGGTCACGGCACGGATCACCGCGGGCATGCTGTCTATCTGGAAGATAAACCCGGACAGCATAATCGACGGTAAAAAGGCGGCGTTCAGCGCCACCTGCGCGGCGTTAAACTGGTTGCGGGTGACGGTGGAGATGAGCAGCCCCATGCCCAACGTGCTCAGCAGGAACAGGCTGGTAATGAAAAAGAGCAGCACCAGTGAGCCGCGGTACGGCACCCCGAGGATAAACACCGAGACCAGCATACAGAGCAGCATCGCCAGCATGCCGAGGAAGTAGTAGGGGATAAGCTTACAGAGCAGCAGCTCAAGGCGCGTCACTTCGGTTGAAAGCAGCGCCTCCATGGTGCCGCGCTCCCACTCGCGGGCAATCACCAGCGAGGTCAGGATTGCGCCAATCACCGTCATAATGATGGTGACCGCACCCGGGATAATAAAATGCTGGCTGATGGCGGCAGGGTTAAACCAGTAGCGCATCTGTACGTCGATCAGCGGGTCGAACGTTTCGCCCCGGTCTTCGGCGCGCTGCATCTGCCAGAGCTGCCAGATCCCCTCCACGTAGCCCTGGACAAAGTTGGCGGTATTCGGCTCGCTGCCGTCAGTGATCACCTGGATCGGTGCAGCGGTATCTGCCCGCGCCATGTTGGCGGCGAAATCGACCGGGATCACCACCAGACCGCGGATCTTCCCGGCCTGCATCTTCTGAATCAACTCCTGCCGGTTGTCGCTGATGGTGGCGTCAATGTAGGGCGAGCCGGTCATGGCGTGGGTGAAGTCCAGAGCCTCTTCGCTCTGCTGCTCCAGTAAAATGCCAACCCGCAGTTTGCTGGAGTCGAGGTTGATCCCGTAGCCGAAGATAAACAGCAGCAGAAGCGGGATAACCACCGCAATCAGCCAGCTGCTGGGGTCACGCACGATCTGACGCGTCTCTTTGATGCACAGCGCGCGCACCCGGCGCCAGGAAATCGCCTTATTGCGCATCGGCATTCTCCTTATCCCAGTCGTGGATGAGGGTGATAAAGGCCTGCTCCATGGTCGGGTCCGGTACCTCGTTGTCTGCGGCCTGGGCTTTCAGGTCATCCGGCGTGCCGTGGGCAATCAGCTTGCCGCGATAGACCAGCCCGATGCGGTCGCAATACTCCGCCTCGTCCATAAAGTGGGTGGTTACCATCACCGTTACCCCTTTCTCCACCATGCTGTTGATGTGCAGCCAGAACTCGCGGCGGGTAAGGGGATCAACACCTGACGTGGGTTCATCCAGAAACAGAATATCGGGCTCGTGCATCAGCGAACAGGCCAGCGCCAGCCGCTGTTTGAAGCCAAGGGGCAGCTCATCCGTGGCGTGGGAAGCGATAGCTGTCAGGCCAAACGCCTCGCTCATGCGGTGGATTTTCTCGTCCTGGGCGCGCCCTCGCAGGCCGTAAACGCCGGAGAAAAAGCGCAGGTTCTGCTCGACCGTCAGATTGCCGTACAGCGAGAACTTCTGCGCCATATACCCCAGATGCTGACGCGCCTTGCCGGAGCTGACTTTCAAATCCATATCCAGTACCAGCGCTTTGCCGGACGTAGGCACCAGCAGGCCACACATCATCTTAAAGGTGGTGGATTTCCCCGCGCCGTTTGGCCCGAGCAGGCCAAAAATTTCACCGCGCTTCACCGCGAAATTGACGTTATCGGTGGCGGCGAAATCACCGAATTTTTTGGTCAGGGATTTGGCTTCGATCACCGTCTCACCCGGCGTACCTTCCACCGTGTGCAGGATCGCCCCGAGCGGCGATTCCGAAGTACCCGCTCCGCCCAGCAGATCGATAAACGCGTCCTCAAAGCGGGGAGCCGTCTCTTCCATCTCAATGTCAGGCATGCCCGGCGCGTGACGAATATCCGCTTCGGTCGCCTCTTTGGTCAGGATCACGCGCACCGAACGGCCCTGAATCATCCCGTCGCTGACCTGGGGCAGCTTCAGCACCCGTTGCAGCAGTTTGCGGTTCGACTCCTGCGGGCTGTGCATCAGGAAACTGCGTCCGGCCATGCTTTGGGTCAGCTTCGTCGGTTCTCCCTGATAAAGCAGCTCGCCTTCGTTCATCAGCAGCACATCGCGACACTGCTCGGCTTCATCCAGATAGGAGGTGCTCCAGAGGATCAGCATTCCGTCACCGGCCAGCTCGTGCACCATCTGCCACAATTCGCGGCGTGAAATGGGGTCCACGCCCACGCCGGGCTCATCCAGCAGCAGCACTTTCGGCTCGCCGACCAGCGTACAGGCCAGCCCCAGCTTTTGCTTCATCCCGCCGGAGAGCTTACCCGCCAGACGATCGGTGAAGGGACCGAGGGAGGTGAAGGACAGCAGACGGGCGAAAGTCTGCTGGCGGGTTTCACCGGTCACGCTGCGCAGATCGGCGTACAGATTAAGGTTCTCCATCACCGTCAGGTCTTCATAGAGACCAAACTTCTGCGGCATATAGCCGAGCATGGCGTGGAGTGCACCGTCATCTTTAATCGGATCGAGCCCGAGCACGCTGGCCGCCCCTTCATCGGGCTTAAGCAGGCCTGCCAGCATCCGCATCAACGTGGTTTTGCCTGCGCCGTCCGGGCCAACCAGCCCGGTTACATAGCCTTTCTGGATGGTACAGTTCAGCGGCGCGACGGCCGGTTTTTCCATGCCCGCGAAGCGTTTGACCAGATTGTCGAGCCGGATAACCGCGTCATTCATGTCGTTCCCCGCTGTTCACTTTTACGGTGACTGGCATGCCCTGGCGCAACGCGTCGTCCGCATCGGTGACGATGATGCGCAGGCGATACACCAGGTCGGTACGCAGATCCGGCGTTTCCACCGTTTTTGGCGTGAACTCAGCGGTGGGCGAAACAAAGCCCACTTTGCCGTGATATGGCTTATCGGGACGACCGTCGGTATAGAGCAACAGTTCGCGACCCGGCTGCATCTGGCCGAGGTTTGGTTCATCAATGTAGGCGCGCACCCATACCGGACGGGTGAGCGACAGGGTTAAAACGGTGCTTCCGGCGTTGAGCATGCTGCCGGGCTCCACGGCGCGGGTCATCAGCGTGCCGTCAGACGGTGCCACCAGCGTGGTGTCATGCAGATCGAGTTCCGCCTGGGCCAGCTGGGCCTGCGCCTGTTCAAGGCTGGCTTTGGCCTGGGCGATATCCTGCGGGCGGTTACCGGTGTGGTACTGACTCAGTTTGTCCTGTGCGGATTTCAGCGTTGCCTGAGCCTGATCGCGTGATGAACGGGCGTTTTCCAGATCGTTGGCCGAAATAGTGCGGCTTTTCCACAGCCCCTGCTGGCGGGCATAGAAATTCTGCGCATAGTCATAGGCTGCCTGCGCCTGTTTGACTGCGGCAGCAGCCTGGGCAATCTCTTCGTCACGATAACCGGCCAGCATCAGATCATATTGCGCCTGGGCGACGGAAACCCCGGCTTTTGCCTGCATTAACGCGTTCTCGTAGGGCGCTTTATCAAGCATCCCCAGCGTCTGCCCGGTTTTGATGGTGTCGCCCTCATCCACGTTAAGCGACGCCAGCCGCCCCCCGACGCGGAAGCTCATGTTCACGGTGCGAATATCAACGTTACCGTACAGCGTCAGGCCGCGATCCTGATGGCTTTTATACCACAGCCAGCCACCGACGCCTGCGGCAAGCAAAACAACAACCACCAGAATGATGGCGACAGGTTTTTTCATGACTTCAGGCTCCTTTGCGTTAAGCCTTGCAGGATCAGATCCAGATGACAGGTGATAACCTGGCTAATCTGCGCGGCTTTATCCTCATCAAATTGTGTCCAGCCGGTGCGTAACAGAATCGTTTCTCGCCCCAGACGGAAGGCCAGAATCTCACCCAGCAGGGCGTGGGTATGCAAAATCGTAGCGGTATCGTTGGCGTCTTGCCCGGTATAGGCCGCAATCAGCCGGGTCAGGTGCGTGTGCATCGGGGCAATCACCTGGTCATGCACCAGCTGGTAGGCGGCAGTGGGGAAGAGCTGTTCACGGGAGATAAATCGACTCAGGTTCAGCGTGTCGTCGTGCGTCAGCAGGCGGATCATGTTGTGGCAGGCGTTGAGGATCAGCTGGCGGATAGCGTTACGATTGGGCGACGGCTGGCTGAGCAGCGCGGTGGCTTCCTCCACGTGCGGGTGAAACTGCGTGCCAATAAAATCGGCGATCCACTGGGCACAGGCGAGGTATAAATCCTCTTTTGAGCCAAAATAGTAGGGGATAGCCGCAATGTTTTGCCCGGCCTGCGCCGCGATATCCCGGGTGGTGGCGTGCAAGCCATACTCACCAAACTGCGCCAGCGCGGCAGCAATAAGCTGGCTTTTAGCCTGTTCGCCTTTAGAAGTTGTCGGGGTTGTATTCATAGCGGCATTAAAAATTAATCAATCGATTGATTAAGATTATGCCTGATTAGCGAAATCGTCGAGGGAAGGTGGAGGGATATTTTATGCGCCACGTCACAAAAGCTGCTACACTCCGCCCCTTCGCGACATTGTGGTTTTTGTCCTCCTAATTGTTATATCTCCCTGAAAACTACACCTGTGATGGTCGGGGCGGTTCGGAGTTTTTATGTCTTTTGATTCCCTTGGCCTGAACCCGGAAATTCTGCGCGCGATCGCAGAGCAGGGCTACGTTGAGCCAACCCCAATCCAGCAGCAGGCGATCCCTGCCGTTCTGCAGGGCCGTGACCTGATGGCCAGTGCCCAGACCGGGACCGGTAAAACCGCAGGCTTTACCCTGCCACTGTTAGAGCTGCTGGTAAAAAATCAGCCGCACGCGAAGGGGCGTCGCCCGGTTCGTGCGCTGATCCTCACCCCAACCCGCGAACTGGCGGCGCAGATTGGCGAGAACGTGCGTGACTACAGCCGCTATCTCAACATTCGTTCGCTGGTGGTTTTCGGCGGTGTGAGCATTAACCCACAGATGATGAAACTGCGCGGCGGCGTGGACGTGCTGGTGGCAACGCCGGGCCGTCTGCTGGATCTGGAACACCAGAACGCCGTGAAGCTAGATAACGTCGAAATTCTGGTGCTGGACGAAGCCGACCGCATGCTCGACATGGGCTTTATCCACGATATTCGCCGCGTGCTGGCTAAGCTCCCGCCGCGCCGTCAGAACCTGCTGTTCTCCGCGACCTTCTCCGACGAGATCAAAGCGCTGGCTGAAAAGCTGCTGCATAACCCGCTGGAAGTTGAAGTGGCGCGTCGCAACACCGCCTCTGAGCAGGTGACCCAGCACGTGCACTTCGTTGATAAAAAGCGTAAGCGGGAACTGCTCTCCCAGATGATTGGTCAGGGTAACTGGCAGCAGGTGCTGGTCTTTACCCGTACCAAGCACGGTGCAAACCACCTGGCGGAACAGCTGAACAAAGACGGTATTCGCAGTGCGGCTATCCACGGTAACAAGAGCCAGGGGGCGCGTACCCGTGCGCTGGCGGACTTTAAATCCGGTGATATCCGCGTGCTGGTGGCCACCGACATCGCTGCCCGTGGTCTGGACATTGAAGAGCTGCCGCACGTGGTGAACTACGAGCTGCCAAACGTGCCGGAAGACTATGTTCACCGTATCGGCCGTACCGGTCGTGCGGCGGCCACTGGCGAAGCGCTCTCGCTGGTCTGCGTGGATGAACACAAACTGCTGCGCGATATCGAACGTCTGCTGAAGAAAGAGATCCCGCGTATTGAAACGCCGGGATACGAAGTGGATCCGTCCATTAAAGCGGAGCCAATTCAGAATGGTCGCCAGCAGCGTGGCGGCGGTGGACGCGGTCAGGGCGGCGGCCGTGGTCAGCAGCAGCCACGCCGTGCCGAAGGCGGCGCGCCGAAGTCGGGCAATAAACCGCCTCGCCGCGACGGCGAAGGGAAACCGGCAGGAGAAGGGCAGCGCCGTCGCCGTCCGCGTAAACCGGCTAACCCACAGTAATCTGGAAGCCCGGCCGTAAAGCCGGGCTTTTCTTTTTGCGGCGACGAAAATAAAGTGCCACAATAGTGGCTGTTTATACAGTATTTCAGGTTTTCCGATGGCTTTAACCGCGGCGCTGAAAGCGCAGATTGGTGCCTGGTATAAGGCACTCCAGCAGCAGATCCCCGACTTTATCCCCCGGGCACCACAGCGGCAGATGATTGCCGATGTGGCAAAAACGCTCGCCGGTGACGACGGGCGACATCTGGCCATTGAAGCGCCAACCGGGGTCGGTAAAACCCTCTCTTATTTAATCCCGGGCATCGCTATTGCGCGGGAAGAACAAAAGACGCTGGTGGTCAGCACCGCTAACGTGGCGCTACAGGATCAGATCTTCAGCAAAGACCTGCCGCTGCTGCGCAAAATTATCCCCGAGCTGCGTTTTACCGCCGCCTTTGGCCGCGGACGTTATGTCTGCCCGCGTAACCTGGCGGCGCTCGCCAGCAGTGAGCCCACCCAGCAGGATCTGCTGGCGTTTCTTGATGACGAACTGACGCCAAACAACAAGGCGGAGCAGGAACAGTGCGCGAAGCTGAAAGCCGATCTCGACAGCTACAGGTGGGACGGTTTGCGCGATCACACCAGCCAGGCCATTGGCGATGACTTATGGCGCAGGCTCAGCACCGATAAAGCCAGTTGCCTCAACCGTAACTGTCACTACTACCGCGAGTGCCCGTTTTTTGTCGCCCGGCGGGAGGTCCAGGAAGCGGAAGTGGTGGTCGCCAATCATGCGCTGGTGATGGCGGCGCTGGAGAGCGAGGCGGTGCTGCCGGAGCCGAAAAACCTGCTGCTGGTGCTTGATGAAGGCCACCATTTGCCTGACGTAGCCCGGGATGCGCTGGAGATGAGTGCTGAAATCACGGCCCCGTGGTTCCGCCTGCAGCTCGATCTGTTCTGCAAGCTGGTGGCCACCTGCATGGAGCAGTTCCGTCCTAAAACCACGCCGCCGCTGGCGGTGCCCGAGCGTCTGAGTGAACACTGTGAAGAGGTCTACGGCCTTATCGCATCCCTGAACAACATTCTGAATCTGTATCTCCCAGCGACTCAGGAGGCAGAGCACCGTTTTGCCATGGGGGAGTTGCCGGACGAGGTGATGGAGATTTGCCAGCAGCTGGCGAAGCATCTGGAAAAGCTGCGCGGCCTGGCAGAGATGTTCTTAAACGATCTCAGTGAAAAGACCGGCACCCATGACGTGGTGCGTTTGCACCGTATTCTGCTGCAAATGAACCGTGCGCTGGGCATGTTTGAAGCGCAAAGCAAACTCTGGCGGCTGGCCTCAATGGCGCAGGCGTCCGGCGCGCCGGTCACCAAATGGGCCACCCGCGAAGTGAGAGACGGGCAGGTACACCTCTTTTTCCACTGCGTGGGCATCCGCGTGGCCGATCAGCTGGAAAAGCTGATCTGGCGTAGCGTGCCGCACGTGGTGGTAACGTCAGCAACCTTGCGTTCCCTGAACAGCTTCTCGCGGCTGCAGGAGATGAGCGGCCTGAAAGAAAAAGCGGGGGACCGTTTCGTGGCGCTGGACTCGCCGTTTAACCACTGCGAGCAGGGCAAGCTGGTGATCCCGCGCATGCGCTATGAGCCGCTTATCGATAACGAAGAGCAGCATATTGCCGAAATGGCCGCCTATTTCCGCGAACAGCTGGAGAGTAAAAAATACCCCGGCATGCTGGTGCTGTTTGCCAGCGGACGCGCCATGCAGCGCTTTCTGGAACATGTTACCGATCTGCGTTTACTGCTGCTGGTGCAGGGCGATCAGCCGCGCTATCGGCTGGTAGAGCTCCACCGCCAGCGCATCGATAACGGCGAGCGCAGCGTGCTGGTGGGGTTACAGTCTTTTGCGGAAGGTCTGGATCTGAAGGGCGACTATCTGACCCAGGTGCATATTCACAAAATCGCCTTCCCGCCCATCGACAGCCCGGTGGTGATCACCGAAGGAGAATGGCTGAAAAGCCTCAACCGCTATCCGTTTGAGGTACAAAGTCTTCCGGCGGCGTCGTTTAACCTGATTCAGCAGGTGGGTCGTCTGATTCGTAGCCACGGCTGCTGGGGCGAAGTGGTGATCTATGACAAGCGTCTGCTCACCAAAAACTATGGTCAGCGCCTGCTGAATGCCCTGCCGGTGTTCCCGATAGAACAGCCGGAGGTGCCTGAAATAAAAAAACGCCCGGCAAAACAGACTGCCGGGCGTCGGAAAAGCATCCGTGCTAAGGGGCGCGGTCCTACTGGTAAGTAAAGGTGGCCTGAACAACGCTGTTGAAGGTACCCGCCGTCACAGGCAGGGCGGTAGCGTAATAGCGTGCCGCCATGGGAAAATCGGCGGTGTGGGTACCGGCGTCAATCACCACGCTAAAGCGGGCTTCGGGGGCAAGCACGATGTAATCCAGACGGTCGGCCAGCTCTAATGCCACCCCTTTGGCGGTGCCACTATTGGCGAATTTAAAGGGGTGTTCCGTATCGCGGGGGCCGTCAACGCTGATGGTGGCAACCGTCAGCGTGGGCGGACAATTGGTGAGCTTTAAATCGAAGTTTTTCCACGGGCCGGTGTCGCCGATATCCTTAAAATCACTGGCGACGGCCTGTCCCAGATCCACCACCATGTTCTGACTGGCGCTGTCTACCTGGCAGGTGGTGTCGTAAATATTCCCTTCGATATTGAGCGTGACGTCGGTCGCGCTCGCAGAGAGGCTCGTCAGAGCGAGCAACAGGGATAACGTTTTCATCTTCGCTCCGTTACTGGTATTCAAGATCGATGGTGGCAATTGTATTGGCTTTCCCCGCCGTGACGCTGGCATCTGTCTGGTAATACTGCACCGCGAAGGGGATCACATCCGGAACGCCTGGTTCGGCTCTTCCACCCACCGGGATTGGGTAGTCGTATTTAAGATCGACACCGTCAAGCAGCATTCTCACCCCCACGCCCGTGGCGCTGTCGCTGCCGGGCGTCAGGTTCAGGACATCTGCATACTGGCTGTTGATGCCATTTGCGCTGGTTACCGAGGCCGTAAGATTGACCTCTTCGGTACAGGTGGCGGTGATGTTGAAATACTTCCAGGCCGTATAGCTGCCCACGTGGGTAAATTGCGACACCGGGAAATTGCCGAGGGTCACCGTCAGATTTAGCGGATCAATAGAACAGGTCGCCGTTCTTTCGCTGACCGTGGCGGAATAGTGGCTGGTATTACGTGCACCAGAAATCCCCACAGAGTTAAAAACCCCGAATCCATAGGGATCCTGCGCGAGCGAAAGGGTACCGCTACCGATATGTGATGCCGTTTTGATTAACCGCTGGGTGTAGCTGAAAGAAAATGTTTGTCCGCTGTCGCTGCTGACCGTCCCGATGGGCGTGGCGGTTGTATCGCATGAGTACCCTTTGCCGCGAACGATCTGCCCGCTGCTGTTCAGAAGCTCAATGCCGATGCCGTCAACATTGGTGGTATACACGCCCGGCATGCCAGGCACTTCCGTTCCCGTTCCGTAATAGCAGGAAATAAGGGTGTGATTCGTCATCGTGCCGGTACAGCTGCCGTTAACGGTATGGGTCTTTGCCGAACCCGGGATGACGCCGCCAATATCGAGTGTTGTGGGTACAGAAAGCGTGCCCGCATCAAGGGTATAAGGCAGATCGGCGCTGTCACAGGAGGTTGCCGCCTGGGCATGCGGCACCAGACACGCGCTCGTGAGTAAAACCAGCAGTGCGAAGACATATCTACACATGTTCATTTTTTCCTCGGGAAGGGTCATACACACTGCGCCGTAACGTTAAGAACAGGGCCGTCGGCTTTGGTGGGCAGGTGATAAGTTGCCGTGCAATGGCTGTCGGCGGTTTTCCCCCAGCTGACGTTAACCGTACCTGTCTCGTGCATACCGGTGAGGTACACCTGCCCGCCGTCGCCTACGATAAATTCACCGTCCTGATGGGCCTGAGATGCCGTTGCGCCAAAGGGGATCGGGCGACCATCCGCGTGTTTTAGTGTCATCAACACCCGACTGCCTACGTGCGTTTCATAATGTGCTCGCACAATGGCGCCGCGCGTTGGTGTCACCGTTTTTGCGGCCTGGTCGATATCGGCATTTTCCGGCAAGGTTTCGGTGTTCAGCGCGAGGGTGTTGTGACGGTATGGCGAAACGTACGGCACAATGGCATAGCCGCGATAATCGGTGTTGATGCCTGTCTGATTGGTGACGTTGGTGTCGTCTGCGCCCGGCGCTTCGATCATCGCAGCGGTCTCACCCATCGGCTGACCGAGGGTGATGCCGTGCGCATGGGCGATCATACTGCCCTGAAGACCGACATTGAGCTGTTGCTGCTGGTTATCCTGGGAATACCCGGCGCTCACTTCGCCGTAGGTGCCTTTATAATCGGCATTCAGACTGGTGCTGTCCCCACTGCTCTGACTATGGCCCTGCTGAACCCCCCAACTGAGGTTATTACCGGCCAGCGCCGTGCCGTTCAGACCCACGCTTTGGGTTGTTTCGTGCTTCGTGCTGTTCAGGTTGTAGTTCACCCAGGTGTTGCTGAGCCAGCGATCGAGCGGAACGGAGACGTTAAATGCAATCGTCTGCTCGCTGGTTTTCTCATTATTGTCATCCCCGCTGTCACGCGTGTTTTTATCCAGTCCGTAACTGAGACCGTAGCTGATCCCGTGCCAGGAGTTGTTGTAGCCGAGGTTCAGTGAGGTCATCCCCTGGCTTGAATTCCAGTAGTTCTCTTTGACCAGGCTTAACGTCAGGGAACCAAACGCCCCGCCCAGGGACTGGTCGACAGTCGCCTCCTCGCGGCTGCGGCGCGTGTCCGGCGTTTCCCAGTCGTCATTACGGGTATGGGAATCCAGCGTGTCCTGCAGGGTGTAGAACCCCTTGCTGTTATAGCGATAGCCAGCAATGGAAAAATGGGTACCGGTGGTGGCGAAATCTTTGCTGTAGCGGATGCGCCAGGAGCGCCCGCGGGTGGGATCCTGATCCTGCATCTCTGATTTGGCGTCGGTGACATCCACCGAAAAGGCCCCGAGATCGCCGATATTCTTGCCGACCCCCAGCGCCAGCGCATCGTAATACTGGCTTGCCTGCACGCCGCCGTAGACCGTAAAGCCGTAAGGCAAGCCGTAGATTGCCGTACCCTGCATAAACGGGGTTTTTTCGACGTCGTTGTCATAGCTGCGATAGCGCCCCGCGGTGAGGCTGTATTTAAAGCGGCCTTCACGCTGCAACACCGGCACTGACGCATAAGGCACCACAAAATGCTGTTCGCTGCCGTCCGTCTCTTTCACGGTGACGTTCAAATCGCCGCTTCCGCCGGTGGGGTAGAGATCGTTGATCTCGAACGCGCCGGGAGCGACATAGTTCTGGTAAATGACGTAACCATTCTGGCGAACGATAACCTGGGCGTTACTGTGCGCCGTACCGCGGATCACCGGCGCAAAGCCCTTCATGCTGTCCGGGAGCATGTCGTCATCCGAGGCGATCTGCGCCCCGGTGTAAGAGATGCTGTCAAACACATCGGAAGGGGAAGAGCTTTGGCCGAATGTGACGTTCCCGCCAAGGGCGATAATATCGCGCTGGGCGTAGGTATAGACCGAAGAAAACTGGCTCTCTGCGTCACCGTCACCGCTGGTTTTGCTCCAGGTGGAGTAGTTACGAAAACGCCACGCCCCGAGGTTAAGACCCGGACGCAGGTTAAGAAACTCGCTGCGCTGATCGCTACCGTTTTCACCTTTGCCGCGGTTGTTCCCGGCGGTGAAGCTGTAATTGAGCAGCAGGGCGTTAATTCCCTCGTCATACTCCTGCGGGTCGACGTAATCACGCGGTACCTGAGTAATTGCGGTCTGGGGAATGCTTAACAGCAGCTGCTGCGGATTAACATGAAACGTTGCGCTGGCGGAGGGGATCACGCTCAGGTCAATGCACTGCGCCTTATCGTCCTGCCCGAATTTTTCGATATTAATACCGAAGCTTTTTAGCTGGGCGGCGCTAAGGCACGGCTGCAGGGTTGATTTACCGCTGGCGTCTTTCTTCAGCGTGAACTCAATCTCTTTACTTGCCACTTTATTATTGTTGACGTAGACATCAACGTGATATTTACCGGGAGCCTGACCGGGACCAATCTCATAAATACTGAGGTCGGTTTTACCCTGGCCTGGGTTATCAATATCCAGTAGCGCCGGGTTGAAATAATCATCGGCCAGCACTTTTTGCACGCACACACCCAACAGCGTGCAGCCCAATGCAATAAGCATTGAGCGTCCGTGTTGTTTGGGTGGTTCGGTGGAGTAGTCCCAGCTCATAATGATTTTCGCTATTCCAGACGTTATTTAATCTGTGCGCTATAGGACTGGCTAATACCGCCGTAATCATTGATGATTTTCCAGGTCACGGTGTGTGCTGTAATATTTCCTGGTGTCGCGAAATGGGTTTCACTTTTTGGGCCGGCATAGGTGGCTTTATCGACCTTTTTACCGTCGAGAGTTATTTCCTGGAAATTCATATAAAACGGCGTGGGGTTTTCGACAATCAGCTGGTTTCCCCGGGTGTGCCAGGATAATTGCGTGGCAACATCTTCCGGTTTACCGGTAATACCTGACGGACGATAAAGCAGCTTAATGCGGGTTTTAATCGCAATCTGCAGCGTATTAACGCTCTCATTACGCGCAGAAGAGGGGATGGATTTAATATTCAACCAGAACAGCGATTCGCGATCGGCAGGTAAGTTTCCCCCGGTTCTGATGATGCGCAGAACGTTCTCTTGCTTCGCATCAAGGCGAAACAGCGGCGGCGTGATCAGGAACGGCGCTTTCTCACGTGCGTTATCTTCCGTTTCGACCCATGACTGCACCAGATAATCGAGATTGTCCGGGTTGGTGATCCCAATAGAGGATTCTTTTTTACTTTCTGGGTAGACCACGCGCGTGCCGCCAATGGTAATACCCGCATGGGCAACGGAAGCAATAAATAAAAAAGAGGAGGCCAGAAGATATTTTCGCATAGTGACACCGTAATAAAGCAATAACAGATATTAGCCACTGGGGTAGCTAATATCTGTTTTATTAGTTGTAAACGATAGTGAAGGTAGAAGCGGCATTCGCCAGTCCGGCAGACACCGTTCCTCCGGTCTGGATATAACGTGCACCAAACTGCAGATCGTTTGTTGTGGTACCTGGCGTGAGCGTATACGCAGCAGAGGCCGTATATAAGCTCAGTGGATTTTCCGTTTTATCCAGCAACTGAACACCCACTCCTGACGCCGAACCGGTTCCTGATGTCACAGCAAGAATATCTTTGTTGTTACTGTCAGGCGTCCCGCCGAATGTCACCGAGGCGCTGGTAACCGTTTCAGGACAATCTTTTAACTGAATACTAAAGCGGGTTGTCGAGGTCGTCGAACCACTTCCGGTAAATGCAGATTTAGACACCTTACCTAATGAAACATTAAGCGGATTGCTTAAACCGTTTACCACAGTACATGCAGAATCAATAATCTCACCTGTGAAATTAATTTGACCTTCACCACTGGACGCAAATACAGAAACGGAAGCACACGCCATCCCGGCGGCGATCCCCGCAATAATCATTTTTTTCATTTAAATCCTCTGAATGAAAGTATGGCACTTCAGGTATTAATCATCACGTGGCTGATTAATTCGGCATGAACTATCGCTGAGAACTATTTTTCGTTCAATTTATCTTCAGACCATTTTTACCCTCGAAGGGCGTTTGTCAGGGTGTCGGGAGAGAAAGGAAAATGATTACCCGCCAGGCATTTATCAGGGCTATAGTATCTGCAAAGAGCCGCAAGGAGAGATGTCGTGGACTATCGTAAAATTATCAAAGAGGTAGGGCGGGGGAAAAACCATGCCCGCGACCTGGATCAGGAAACGGCCCGTGCGCTGTACACCCATATGCTTAACGGCGACGTGCCCGATCTGGAGATGGGCGGTATCCTGATTGCGCTACGCATTAAAGGTGAAGGCGAAGCGGAGATGCGCGGTTTCTATGACGCGATGCAGGCGCAAACGCTGCGCTTAACGCCACCGGTAGCCAGACCGATGCCGATTGTCATCCCTACCTACAACGGCGCGCGCAAACAGGCGAATCTGACGCCACTGCTGGCTATTCTGCTGCATAAGCTCGGGTTCCCGGTAGTTGTCCATGGCGTTAGCGAAGATCCGACTCGCGTCCTGACGGAGACCATTTTCGGCATGTTAGGTATCGAGCCGACCCTGCACGCCGGACAGGCACAGGCAAAGCTGGATGGTCATCAGCCGGTCTTTATTCCGGTTAAGGCGCTCTGTCCACCGCTGGAAAAACAGCTGGATATGCGCTGGCGCATGGGCGTGCGCAACAGTGCGCACACCCTGGCGAAACTGGCGACGCCGTTTGGTGAAGCGGATGCCCTGCGCCTCTCCAGTGTATCGCACCCGGAGTATGTCACGCGGGTGGGCAAGTTCTTTGAAGATATCGGCGGCAGGGCGCTGCTGATGCATGGCACCGAAGGGGAAGTTTATGCCAATCCGCAGCGCTGCCCGCAGCTGGTGCTGATTGATGCCGCCGGCACGCGACCCGTGCTGGAGCGGGGTGAAGAGAATGTGGATGTGGTGTTGCCGGAGGCCAAAGATCCGCACACGACTGCGCACTGGATTGAGCAGTGTCTAGCCGGTAATGTCCCTGTTCCGCACGCCCTTAAGCTGCAGATGGCCTGCTGCCTGCTGGCAACCGGAGAAGTGGAGTCTGTCCAGGCGGGGTTAGCCCGTGTGGAACAGGCGTTTTAGGCAAAAAAAAGCCCGTCCAGTGGCGGACGGGCAAGCAAGGGTAACAACAGGGTCAATGAGGGTTGGAGCAGCTCACCAGAGGGTACGGTGAGGGTGGAGCATTAATTCAGTCGATTATTTGTAGATAACCGCAGTGCCGCTCAGCTTGTTATTGCCGTTAGCGGAGGTAATTGTGTATCCGCTTGCACCGGCCGCTGCCGCTTTCTCAGCCAGTTTCGCTTCCAGACCGTCCAGCGTGGTTGCGCCATCAGCACTCACCACACCTACTTTATTCATGTTCTGTGCCTGAGCAGAAGAAACGGGCTCTACAGCGAAAGCGCCAAAAGACAGAGCGGACAGGGCAACAGCAGCAACAGCATATTTGATGGTTTTCATAATTAATCTCTCGCAGGTTTTTCTGTTAAGGGGACGATGTTCCGTCGATGTGATAAGTATCACGTTTTTTTTCGGCAGATAAAATCGAAGAGAATTGACGTGGTTGCTCAAAAAAATTGAATGACAAATAACTTATTGAATATTAATAAATTCAGAAGGGCAATTTACAGTTCTTGTCGCTCCGGTTTACAGACGCATGATTCATGGCACATTTTGCTACGCGCCTGTTAAAAAATCGTGAGCGTAAAGGAAATCGCTTGCGCGGTGAACTTCGGTAAAGGAAAGTCAACGTAACTGGCTGTCTTTCGATCCTCTGCGATTATATCCTGAATGTGATTTGTTTTTTGAATCTTTATTCTGCTGGCAGGAGACGCATAACCGTACGCCGGGCATGGCTTTACGGCGCGCTTCCGGAATCGTTTCTCCGCACTCTTCACATTCCGTTAAACTTTCCCCGCGCGGAATTTCACCGCGAGCACGGGCAACAGCATCTTCAATGGTACTGTTGATCTGTTCGTTAACGGCGTCATCATTCGCCCATCCGGAAGCCATGGCTTATCCTCACGTTCGGTGTGTATCTTATTCATATGGGGTCAAAAAACGTACAGTCAAGACGGGAGTTGAGAACTGCATCTGTCAGCCAGATGCAGTGGTTCTCGGAAGGGGAACTTATTTATAGATGGTTGCTGTGCCATACATATGGTTATCGCCGCCGGCGGAATTCACCACGAAGCCTTTCGCACCTTCTTCGCGCGCTTTTTCGGCCAGCTTGTTTTGCAGATCGTCAAGGTTACTTGCACGACTTACCGAGACGGTGCCTGCAGGGCGCAGCTGGCTGGTATCGGTACTTTCGGTCAGTGACTGAACGGCCATGGCAGAAAATGACGCACTCGCCAGCGCGCCAGCGATAACAACAAGAGTCAGGTATTTTTTCATAATCACATCCTCAGGGGGAAACAACAGGTGATTCCCTTTAAGTTTAGAAGCCTGACGAGTGTGATTTAGCGCAAAAATTTGATGATGATCTGCTTATTTTTTGAACTATATAAATTGACAATTCGCTGACAGATCAGCGACATAAAGGTCACTGATTTATGGCGTTTTTTTGCGCACAGCAGAGAGATATTTACCGTTGCTCCCGCACAGGGTATCTTACGCCGCTGTTTAAAGGAGAATGCCATGACTTCCAAGCCGGGATTACACCCGCGAAATCGCCACCGCAGCCGCTATGACATGAAGGCGTTATGCCAGAGCTGCCCTCCGCTGCAGGACTACATCGTGCAGACCCCAGCCGGTGAGCCTTCGGTCAACTTTGCCGACCCGCAGGCGGTAAAAATGCTGAATAAAGCCCTGCTGGCGCATTTTTACGGCGTTACGCACTGGGATATCCCGGAAGGCTTTCTCTGCCCGCCCGTGCCGGGGCGTGCCGACTATCTCCACTATCTTGCCGATCTTCTGGCTGACGATCGTGGCGGCGTTATTCCTCAGCAGGCCACGGTTCTGGATATTGGAACCGGCGCGAACCTGATTTATCCGCTGATCGGGGTGCATGAATATCACTGGCGCTTTACCGGGAGCGAAATTGGCGCTGAGGCGTTTGCCAGCGCGCAGGCGATCATTAATGCCAATCCTGGCTTAAGTCGGTCTATTCGCTTACGCCGTCAGAAAGATGCCGCCTCTATTTTCAACGGCATTATCCACAAGAACGAGCACTACGACGCCACCCTCTGCAACCCGCCATTCCATGATTCAGCGGCTGCCGCCCGGGCCGGGAGCGAACGTAAGCGTCGCAATCTGGGTCAGGCTGAAGATGGCGCGCTCAACTTCGGCGGCCAGCAGCAGGAGCTGTGGTGCGAAGGGGGCGAGGTGGCGTTTATCCTGCGCATGATCGCGGAAAGTAAACAGTTTGCCCGCCAGGTGAAATGGTTTACCACGCTGGTTTCGCGCGGCGATAACCTGCCGCCGCTCTACCGCGCGCTGACCGAAGCCGGTGCCGTGAAGGTGGTGAAAAAAGAGATGGCGCAAGGACAAAAACAGAGCCGCTTTATTGCCTGGACGTTTATGGACGATAACAAACGTCGCAAATAGCACGCCGTCGTAAGCCGGGTAAGGCGAAGCCGCCACCCGGCTCGGTTACAGCGTCGGCTCCTGCGGAGGGAGCGGCGAGGCGGGCGGCGGCAGCACCTGATACGTCTGCACCGGCATACGCACATCCGCCAGATCAAAGTGTTTTTTCACCATGCTGTCGAGGGCAAAACGTACCGTCCACTGTTTGAGCGGCTGGGTGGTGAACGACACGCGCAGGGTAAAGGCGGTGTTGGTCAGCCCGACAATACCGGCAAACGACGGCTCGCCAATCACCAGGCCGCGAATATCCTCCATGGCCATCATCTCATCTACCGCATCCCGCAGCGCCTGCTTGGCTTTATCGGCATCTTCATGACGATCGACATCGTAATTTGCCACCACCGAGCCAATACCCCGGACGAAGTTGGCGAAGGTGGTAATCGATGACCACGGAATAATGTGGTACGCCCCGGTGTCCTGGCGCACGCCGACGGATCGAATCGACATTCGCTCAACGGTGCCGGTCAGCGGCCCGATGGTCACCAGATCCCCGGTGTTCATGCCGTTTTCAAACTGAATAAAGATACCTGTGATAATGTCCTTCACCAGCGTCTGCGAGCCGAAGGAGATAGCCAGACCCAGCGCACCCGCACCGGCCAGCAGTGGCGCGATATTCACGCCGATTTCCGAAAGCACAATCATAATCGTGATGGTACTGATGATAACCGCCAGCGCGTTGCGGAACAGGGTGAGCAAGGTGCGGGCACGCGCGCTTGGCAGCGGCCTGCCGTGAATGTCAGAGACCAGGCGGTTCTCAATCAGGCTGGCCAGCAGCGTCCAGCCTACGGCAGAGAAGAACAGGATCAGCGCGATACGAATTAAAATATCAACGGTCTTTTCCCCCGCGCCGTTGTGCAGCCAGTTCCAGAAATCGAACAGTCCCCAGGCATTGAGCAACAGCATAATCGCCACACAGACGGTGAGAATGCGCGCCACCTTCAGTGAAACCGAGAGCCAGCCGTTCACCCGTTTTTGCAGCTCCGGGTAATTGCGCTGGACCTGCGCAGACAAGGTAATGGTTTTCGATAGCCAGCGAGAGAGCAGGCCGGAAACAAAGGCCGCGACGCCAATAATGGCCAGGCTTTTAAACGTGGCTCCCATCATAAATTTCAGGCTGTTGCCGGGATCGAACAGCGAGAAGAAGCACAGCACAATGAAGTAAGCGCTGGCCAGCCAGTGCCACACCAGGGCAAAAGCGCGAATAAAGAGGCTAAAGAACGAAAGGGAACGGTCGGCCAGATGCAGCAAGCTCTCGGTGATCGTCTTTTTGTTATGGAAGATGAGGTAGAGCGCCCAGACGGTAATACAGATCATAATCAGCACATTCGCCAGCGCACCAGACTGGACGTTCACCTGGTTGGAGATAATTGGCACGGCCACCAGCAGACCATAACCAATCAACCCGCTGAGCACGCTCAGACGCAGCGCCCAGTATCTGGCGCTGCTATCCCGAATAGTGAAAGGGCGAAGATCCGGCACGCGTGGGCAAAATATCAGCCGCAGCAGCGCCTTAAAGAACTCAATTACGGCGAAGGCATTCAGAAACAGCGCCTGCTGGAAGGCGATAGTTTTGTTGCCGGTATTCAGCCTGTCGGCCAGCAATTGCCCTGTAAACAACGTCAGCGCCAGCAGCAGTAAATCAATGATAAACGCGGCGGCGATCATCAGCGGCAGATGCAACCAGCTGCTTTTCTGCTGATTCTTCTTGCGACCCCATTGCCCCATTTTTCGGTACAGGGGCCACGCGCACAGGCGCACCAGCCAGTAAAAAATGAAGACGGCGGACGCCAGCAGTAAAAATTGCGTGGCAGCCGCGGTAAACGTCCGGGGGTTAAAGGGCTTGTGCGAAGAGCCCATCAGGTTGCGATAGAGCTGGGCAAAGCGCGAGGAGAGGGCATCGGCATAGTGGCGGCTAACCTCAGTCACATTTTCCAGCACCGTTTTTTGCTCTTCTACCGGCGGCGGGGTGATGGTTGGAACGGGCTCCTGGGGCGGTGTGGCGGCAATTTTTCTCAGCTGATCGACTAAATCTTGCCGGGAGGTGTCGTTTTCCAGCACATCGGCAAGCGCACTGTAGGCGGCTTTTTTCTCTTCTGCATCCGGTTCCGGTGGAGGCGTTTTTTGCTGCGCAGTGGACGTTCCGGTGGTGACGCCGGGGATAGCAACGGCTATCGATGGCGCACTAAACAAGCTAAGCAACAACAGCAGGATCCACGGCACGGTGCCCTCCGGTGAAAATGTCGAACAAAATGATAAGTATAGAGGGCAGGGAGCGGAGGGCGTGTTTTGGGAACAATCTGGCGTAAAAAAGCCGGGCATGCCCGGCTTTGTATTTCAGAGGTCTGGCAATCAGGAGACGTGCTGCAGAAACTCCTGCAAACGCTGGCTTGGCGGGTTTGCAATCAGCGCCTGCGGGTTACCGTCTTCTGCGATACGGCCTTTATCAATGAAGATAAGGCGGGACGCCACTTTCTCGGCGAAGCCGATTTCGTGGGTCACGATCACCATCGTCATGCCCTCCTCGGCCAGATCCTGCATGACTTTCAGCACCTCGTGGCGCAGCTCCGGGTCGAGTGCGGAGGTTGGCTCATCAAACAGCATCATTTTCGGTTTAACCGCCAGCGCGCGGGCGATAGCCACACGCTGCTGTTGTCCACCGGAAAGTTCAGAAGGGTAGTGGTGAGCACGTTCTGCGAGGCCCACTTTCGCCAGCAGATCTTTAGCTAGCGCTTCCGCCGCCGCTTTGTTGGCACCGCGTACGCGCAGCGGGCCAAACATCACGTTTTCCAGCGCCGTCAGGTGCGGGAACAGGTAAAACTGCTGGAACACCATGCCCGCTTCCTGACGAATCAGACGGTCATCCACTTTTGGATCATTTACCTTCAGACCATCGACGATCAGATCGCCACTGGTGATCTCTTCCAGCTTATTGATGCAGCGCAGCAGCGTGGATTTACCGGAGCCAGAGGGTCCGATAATGACAACCACTTCACCCTGTTTGATGCTCAGATCGATATTGTGCAGCACCTGGGTTGGACCAAAGTGCTTGGATACGTTTTTAAATTCAATCACAGGATTTTCATCCTTCTTTCAAGACGACGCAGAACGAAGCTCAGAACCAGAGTGATAATCAGGTAGACAACGGCTACCGCACTCCAGATTTCCAGCGCACGGAAGTTGCCAGCAATGATCTCCTGGCCCTGGCGGGTCAGTTCAGCAACGCCAATAACGATGAACAGTGACGTGTCTTTGATACTGATGATCCACTGGTTGCCCAGCGGTGGCAGCATGCGGCGCAGCGCCAGAGGCAGAATCACGTGACGGATGGTTTCGCGACGCGAAAGGCCTAACGCCAGACCCGCTTCACTGAAACCTTTATGAATCGACAGCACCGCACCGCGCGTAATTTCCGCGATGTAGGCACCTGAGTTGATCATAATGGTCACGACGGCGGCGCTGAACGGGTCGATGCGCAGGTCGGTGAAGGCCATTGGCAGGGCGAAGTAGATGAACATGACCTGTACGACAATAGGCGTGCCGCGGATCACTTCGATGAAAACCAGTGCGATGTGGTTTGCAATCCAGCCACCGTAGGTGCGGGCGAAACCGGCGACAAGACCGATAATCAAACCGCCAACCAGACCGAGGACCGAAATCCACAGGGTCATTTTAGCGCCTTCAAGCAAGAGAGGAATGGCAGGCCAGATGGCGCTCCAGTCAAACTGCATGATGTATTCCTGTATACCGTGGTGAAAAACGAAAAACGTAGGCCCGGTAAGCGTGAGCGTCACCGGGCGTTACAAACCTGAATTCAGGTAAAATTATTTAGGCTCGGTACCGAACCATTTTTTGTAGATTTCGTTATACGTGCCGTTCTCTTTCAGGGTTTTCAGCGCGCCGTTAACTTTCGTACGCAGGTCGTCGCTGCCTTTCGGGAAGGCAATACCGTACTGCTGTGCTTCCAGAGACTCACCGACCGCTTTGAACTTACCGTTGCCTGCGGTTTTGATGAAATAGAGGATGTTAGGCGTATCGTGCAGAACCGCGTCAGCACGGTTGGTGCCAAGTTCCATATAGGCGTTATCGATGTTCGGGAACTGGCGCAGATCTTTGGTTTTGATGTTCGCTTTCGCGTAATCAACGGAGCCGGTGCCGCTCTTCACCGCCACCACTTTACCGTCGAGATCTTTCACGCTTTTAACATCGTTATTGTCAGCTTTGACCATCACCAGCAGGCCGCTTTTGTAGTAGCCGTCAGAGAAGTCGATCGCTTTTTTACGCTCATCAGTAATGGTGATGCCTGCCAGGGCCAGGTCTACGTTTTTGGTTTGCAGTGCCGGGATGATACCGCTGAAGTCCATTGGCTTCAGGGTGTAATCCAGTTTGAGTTCTTTTGCGATTGCGGCCCACAGATCCACATCAAAACCAACGTATTTATCACCCTGTTTGAATTCAAACGGAACAAACGCCGTGTCGGTGGCTACAACCAGTTTATCGGCGGCCTGAGAAGAGACCGCAAAAGCCAGGGTAAGTGCAGCCAGTGAAACTTTTAATACAGACTTCATAGCATTTCCTTTTATATCCACGGGGCGATCCCCTGCGAGAACGACAGGCACAATGAAAAAATCGTGCCAACTTTACAAGCTGTTGTTTTGCAAAGGGGAGGATGTCATGCATTGCACAATAAACGTGGCAATGATGTCTGATTGCACCAAGGTGGAGCACCGTTTTGGTGCGCGTCGTTTGGCTCAACTGACGGGGAGATATTTAGCGCAAATAATGATGAAAAAACAATCTTCCGTTAACGGTTGTGTGAGGTGATTATTACATTTCTTTCACTTTTGCAGCGTCTCAGTGGAAAAGTGTGCACCATAAATGTGCAAAACCCTCACCGGAGGCGAGGGTTTGATAGAAAATTCGTATGGATTATTCGATGTTAGATTCGATAAACCACAGGAATTGATCCAGGTCGCGAGACGCGGCGGTGAAGATATCCGCAGTATCTTCGTCTTTAGCCTGGCTAATTGCTTTACGCACGTCGTTAGCCACAATCGCATAACGGTCTGCCAGCTCTTTCAGGTGATCCTGAACGGTGTGAATATCCAGCGGATAGCTTTTCAGTGGCGTTTTGCTGTTAATCACCTGCGTGGTACCCAACGCCACACCGCCTAACTGCACGGCGCGTTCGGCCATGGTGTCCAGGTGGGTGACCAGTGCTGTGCGGAAGCCATCCAGCATTTCATGAACGGCAATAAAGTTTGCACCGCGCATATTCCAGTGGGCCTGTTTGGTGATCAGCGAAAGATCGATGAACTGGATCACCTGGCGATTCAGCAACTCAATCGTTGCTTTTTTGTCGCTGTCCGATACATCGTTACGGGTATAAAGCAGATTAGACGCTTTCGTTTTCACCAGTTTAGCGGTACTCATAATCTCATATCCTCTTGATGTTTATGTCCCAGGTAATTACGGAACTAAGTATAGCACCGGATTTTTTCCCTGCGGTTTGGCTGTGCCTATTGGTTTAATAGCAAGAAGGGAGTTGAATTATTAACTGATTGAACTATATGGTGTTTTTTAAAATTGACACAGATCAATCTTAATTCTCTATTTCCCATTAAGGGCGAGAGAAATATGACTTTTCGATGACGAAGAATGTAAGAAATTATAAATAATACAGAACTGGCCTTTATTCTGCATGGCACCGAGGCCATGCAGAATATACGGTATTAGCGGATGTCCACTTTCTCAACTTTTGGCTCAGGGCGCATGGTGAGCGTTGACCCCATCGACGCCGCAATAATGGAGCACAGCGCCAGCGTCTGGGTAAAGGTGAGGGTTTCCCCAAGGAATACCATACCGGAGATGGCGGCCAGTGCAGGCTCCATGCTCATCAGGGTACCGAAGATGCGCGTCGGCAGCCGCGTGAGGGCAATCATCTCCAGTGAATAGGGCAGAGCCGTTGAGAGGATGGCGACAGCAAAACCCACCGGCATCACTGACCACTGCCAGATAGAGTCTGTCGCCTGAGCCATACCCAGCGGAACAAAGATGATGGCGGCAATGAGCGAGCCCAGCGCCACGGTCGCCGGGCCGTGCTCTTCGCCGGCGCGCTGACCCGTGAGGATATACACCGCCCAGCAGGCACCGGCACCCAGAGCCAGCGCGGCACCCGTCAGGTCGATTTCAGAGACGCTCTGGCCCAGTGGCAAGAGGAACCACAACCCCAGAACCGCTAGCACCACCCAGATAAAATCGACAGGCCGTCGGGAGGAGAAAAGGGCCACCGCCAGCGGGCCGGTAAATTCCAGCGCGACGGCAATCCCCAGCGGAATGGTCTGGATAGAGAGATAGAACATATAGTTCATGGCCCCCAGCGCCAGCCCGTAGAAGAGCAGCGGGAGGCGCTGCTCTTTTTTGACGCGCAACCGCCAGGGTTTAAAAATGACCACGAGGATCAGGGTACCCAAAGCGATACGCAGGGCAGTGACGCCCGGTGCGCCTACCAGTGGAAAGAGCGATTTCGCGAGGGACGCGCCACTCTGTATAGACAGCATCGCAATCAGAATTACAGCAACCGGCATCCAGACCGATGACGTGCGGGATATCCCTGGCATCCTTTCTCCTGTCAATTTTTGTCAAATAGGGTAAAAGCCGCAGTGTAATTGAAATATGGCGCAACGGTTGAGCTACTGTTGAAAAAAAACCAGGGAAAATCCGTAAAATGGATAAGCGTTGCTGGTTTTATCGCCTGTCAGATTAGGAATAATCTGGATGAATGTAACGGCGTTGACGCGCAGTATGAGTATTTAGCAACAGAAATCCTTTGTGATTTGAACAAGATAACTGATGCTGGAAACGTTCTGTTACAGGAAAGGTCCCGTTAGACATCACGAATCACAAAGAGTTTCGCAAATTTTTTTGATATATTTAAAACTTACGGATTTACTTGAAGCACATTTGAGGTGGTTATGAAAAAAATTGCATGTCTTTCAGCACTGGCCGCTGTACTGGCTGTTTCCGCAGGTACCGCTGTAGCTGCTACTTCCACTGTTACCGGTGGTTACGCTCAGAGCGATATGCAGGGCGTAATGAACAAAGCTAACGGTTTCAACCTGAAGTATCGTTACGAGCAGGATAACAACCCACTGGGCGTGATCGGTTCTTTCACCTACACCGAGAAAGATCGTTCTGAAAACGGCGCATACAACAAAGGCCAGTACTACGGCATCACCGCTGGTCCAGCTTACCGTATCAACGACTGGGCAAGCATCTACGGTGTTGTAGGTGTTGGCTACGGTAAATTCCAGCAGACCGAAAACCAGGGTCTGAACCGCACTGCAAGCAACAGCGACTACGGCTTCTCCTATGGCGCGGGTCTGCAGTTCAACCCAATCGAAGACGTTGCTCTGGACTTCTCCTATGAGCAGAGCCGTATCCGCAACGTTGACGTTGGCACCTGGATCGCGGGCGTAGGTTACCGCTTCTAATCACTTCGGTGAGCCAGTAAAAAATCCGCCCATGTGGCGGATTTTTTTTAAGCTTTTTCCCTCTCCCGTGGGAGAGGGCCAGGGTGAGGGCATCAGACCGCACAGCTTACTTACTCTTTATATCGAAAATATCCGTACCCAAATGGTTATAGTCAACTTTCTGTAACTTGAAGTTGGTAACGTACACTGGGGGAGCTTTCTTGTTTGAGATAAACGGGTAAGCATTTTTGATCTGCTCTGCTGAAATCCCCGTCCACTGCGAGAAGAACGTCAGGAAATCATTGGCCGAGCGGCGCGCGGTGATAATACGATGCTTCTTGTCATCACTCGACAGCACCATAAACGGTACCTGGAAGTTCTGCTGGAATTTATCGTCGTGCGCCAGATACTGCACCTCTTTACCGCGCTCTTTAAACGCCAGACCGTGATCCGAGAAATAAACCATCGAGAAACTCTCACCCGTATTACGTAGCTGATCGTACAGCTTGCTGAGCAGTTCGTCGGTTTGCGTCATGGTATAGAGATAGCAAGAGGTCTCTTTAGATTGCACAAACTCGGCGTATTTCCCCTGCGTGCGGTCACAGGCCTGAGGGTGCGAACCCATCAGGTGCAGGACGATCAGTTGTGGCTGCGTGCGCTGCGTGGCAAAAACCTGCGCCGTCATCTTGAGCAATGCTTCGTCTTTGGTATTTTTATCGGCTTCAAAATCCCCGTTTTTCAGGAACTGCACTTCATCGGCACGCTTCGCGATGCTGGCAATGGCGGTATCGTATTCGCCAATTTGCCCCTGATTAGAGAACCACCACGTCTGAAAACCGGCACGGTTTGCCAGCGTGACAAAGTTATCCTGATACTGTGGTTTGCCGTCGACAACGCGGTTCAGGGTCAGGCCGAGCGATTTCTGCGTCGAGCCGCTGGCCGCAATATAATCGGTAAACAGGGTACCGTTGACGGCGCTGGCGAACGGCGTGTTATCCCAGTGTCCGCCGAACGCGCCCATCGCATCGCGGCGTGCGCTTTCGCCGATGACGACCACATAGGTATGGTACTTCGGCTTCACCGCCAGCACGTTCCAGGTGTCTTTCATATTGGAGAGCTCAGCCATGCGCGCCTGCTCGTCGAGAACTTCCTGGTTATTGACGACAACGTCTTTTACAAAGCGGAACACCGGGTAGCCGGTATCCTTCAGCTTGAACACGCCGCCCCAGGCCAGGTTTTGCACGGGGGTGACAAAGAAGGTCACCACGCTGAATGCCAGGCATAGCGTCTCTATTTTTCCCCACGCTTTTTTCTCTTCGGGTTTACGACGCACCGCTATAACGCCAAGCGCAAAAATAAAGAGGCCGACCACGTAGCTGTACCACGGGAAGATCGTGAGGATCTCGGTCGACTCTTCCATGTTGGTCGAGTGCAGCGCCAGCAGGGTATTAAAGTTTGGCGAACCGTAAGCCTGACCAAACGGGAAATAGAGCGCAGCAATCAGGGAGCAGATGCCCACTAACATTTTTTGCGCGCGCGGCGCGGTACGCCACAGCAAATGCAGAATGCAGGTAAACGCAACGGCATACAGCAGGCTGAAGGGGTAACCCAGCGCAAAGTTAATCAGCAAGGATTGTAAAAAGTAGAATGCCGTCCACGGACTTAAGGCCCGACTGCGGGTAACAACGGTGTCTATCAGGGTTAAATTCATAGGTCACTATCATGCATAAAAACGCCATGTGCTCACCCTGGCGTCAAGGGTCATAACCTGCCTGACAGTGCGTGGAGAGGGAATGAGGGTCCGCTTCAGCGAGCCGCAAATTGTGCAGGGCTGCAAGAAGATAGTGCGAGCGCTAAATAATATCAACCGTTGCTAAGCAGATGTTTTGCGAAGAGGATTGCAAATCCGTAAAAAAAACCGGGAATAGGGCGGCCGGAGGCCAGTTTACAGCGGGAATATGACGGCAAAATGAAGCGGCGTACCGCAACGCCGCTTAGTGGGATGGTTTGTCGTCCTGATGCGGCTTGTTGTTAAACATATCGCACAGCATGTTCAACAGCATTAAGCGCACCCTGAAGGGGGAGTGAGTAAACACGGTCATACACCTCTTGAATTCGTTCATAAGACCTCCTGATTTTTGATCCCTTCGATCCGTGAAGGGTGACTGCATTACATACAGATATAGCACAGGCTATATTGTATAGCTATGGCTATTTCGTTAATTTTTTGTGCTTGTAGAGGTATGGTTTACAATGTGCGCTCTCGATACCGGGCGCTGGAAGCGTCACCCCACTGAGGAAGTACAATGAACCGTCGCGCAGGTAAGCCAACAATCAGAAAAACGACGCAACTGGTGAATGTGGAAGAGCACGTCGAAGGTTTTCGTCAGGTGCGTGAAGCCCACCGACGTGAACTGATTGATGATTATGTTGAGCTGATTTCCGATCTGATTCGCGAGGTCGGGGAAGCACGTCAGGTTGATATGGCGGCCAGGCTGGGGGTTTCGCAGCCAACCGTTGCGAAGATGTTAAAACGTCTGGCCTCCGTCGGCTTAATCGAAATGATCCCGTGGCGCGGTGTCTTTCTGACGCCGGAAGGGGAGAAGCTGGCGCAGGAGAGCCGCGAGCGCCACCAGCTGGTGGAGAACTTCTTGCTGGTGCTGGGCGTAAGCCCGGAGATTGCCCGTCGGGATGCGGAAGGAATGGAACACCACGTCAGCGAAGAGACGCTGGTGAAGTTTCGTGAGTTTACGCTTAAATATGGTTCCTCCGCTGAATGAAAATCCCTGGACTGCAGGCCCTCACGCGCGATCGCTTCTTTCATCTCTTATTGATTATTGGTGCAGGTTTAAGCCTTTTTGTGCCGTTTGCGCCCCAGGCCTGGCCTGCGGCGATTGACTGGCGCACCATCATTACCCTGAGCGGGTTAATGATGCTCACCAAAGGGGTGGAGCTGAGCGGCTACTTCGACGTGCTGGGGCGCAAAATGGTGCGCCGGTTTGCCACCGAACGCAGGCTGTCGCTGTTTATGGTGTTCTCCGCCGCGGTGCTGTCGACCTTTCTCACCAACGATGTGGCGCTGTTTATCATCGTGCCGCTGACGCTCACCCTGCGTAAACTTTGCGAGATACCGGTGAGTCGGCTGATCATCTTTGAAGCGCTGGCCGTCAACGCGGGCTCGCTGTTAACCCCTATCGGCAACCCGCAAAACATTCTGCTCTGGGGACGTTCAGGGTTATCGTTCGCCGCCTTTACCTGGCAGATGGCGCCGCTGGCGCTGGTGATGATGGCGTCGCTGCTGGCGGTCTGCTGGTTTGCCTTCCCGGATAAAAAACTGCAATACCACAGCGGCACAACCGGCCCGCAGTGGCAGCCTCGTCTGGTCTGGAGCTGCCTGGGGCTGTATATCGTCTTTCTGTTTGCGCTGGAGCTGCGGTATGAACTGGCGGGCGTGCTGCTCGTGGCGGCTGGTTTTGTCGTGCTGGCGCGACGCGTGCTGGTGAGCGTGGACTGGACGCTGTTGCTGGTCTTTATGGTGATGTTCATCGACGTGCATCTGCTTATCCAGCTCCCGGTGCTGCAACACGTGCTGCACAGCGTCAGCGGTCTGTCGCAACCGGGGCTGTGGCTGACGGCGATTGGCCTCTCGCAGGTCATCAGCAACGTGCCTTCTACCATTTTACTGCTCAACTATGTTCCGCCGGACACGCTTCTGGCCTGGGCGGTTAACATCGGCGGGTTTGGTCTGCTGCCCGGCTCGCTGGCCAACCTGATTGCCCTGCGGATGGCGAACGATCGCCGCATCTGGTGGCGCTTCCATCTCTGGTCGATCCCCATACTGCTCTGGGCTGCGGCGATCGGTTTCGGATTATTCCTTCTCATATAGTGCGCAATTTGTCAGTTTTTCCTGGCAAACGTATAGCAACGTCCTAGTTTTAGTGAACGGCATAGTGTGATGCCGCTCACTGACAGGACCGTTGCTGAACTATGGCTGAAGAACAAAACCCGCCTGCTGACGAGCAGGACAAAAACAATAATGAGCGTAAGCGTCCGGGCAAAAAACCGTTAATTATCCTCGGCATTGTCGTGGTGGTGATGGTCATCGTGGCGCTGGTCTGGTGGTTTTTAACCCGTAACGAAGAGACAACTGACGACGCCTTTACCGACGGCGATGTGGTGACGATTGCCCCTAAAACGGCGGGTTATGTCACGGCGCTACATGTGCGTGATAACCAGCGCGTGAAAAAGGGCGATCTGCTGGTGGTTATCGATCCGCGTGATACCACCGCCCAGCGCGATCAGGCTCAGGCCCAGCTTGGCCTGGCTATTGCGCAGCTGCATCAGGCCCAGGCACAGCTGGCGCTCTCGAAAGTGCAATACCCCGCCCAGCGCGACGAAGCCAAAGCGCAGGTGCTGAAAGCGCAGGCAGACCTCGCCAACGCGCAGGCGGAGTATCGCCGCCAGCGCGGGGTTGATCCGCGTGCCACCACCCAACAAAGCATTGATTCCGCCAACGCCCAGCTGCGTAGTGCACAGGCCGCTCTGGCAAGCGCGCAGGCCCAGCTGGAAGTGGCGGAGCAGGTACAGCTGCAGATCCGCCAGCAGGAGACCAACGTCGAAGCGCGTGAGCGCCAGGTCGATCAGGCTAAAGCGCAGCTGGAAACCGCTAACCTCAACCTCTCTTACACCGAAGTTCGCGCCCCGTTCGACGGGTTTGTCACTAAGCGCAACGTGCAGCCGGGTACGCTGGTACAGGCGGGCACGGCGCTGTTCTCGCTGGTCTCACCCAACGTCTGGGTGGTGGCCAACTTTAAAGAGTCTCAGCTTGAGCGCATGAAGCCAGGCGATAAGGTGGAGGTTTCCGTCGATGCCTGGCCAGATATGGCGCTTGAAGGCCATGTCGACAGTATCCAGCAGGGCAGTGGCTCGCGTTTCTCGGCGTTCCCGTCGGAAAACGCCACCGGCAACTTTGTTAAAATTGTCCAGCGCGTGCCGGTGAAAATCGTGATTGATAAAGGGCTGGATCCGAACAAACCGCTGCCGCTGGGGCTGTCGGTGGAACCGAAGGTCACCGTGGAATGACGGATCACAGCCACGACAACTGGAAGCCCGCCAGCAATCCGTGGGCGGTGGCGATTGTCGTCACGCTGGCGGTGTTTATGGAGATCCTCGACACCACCATCGTCAACGTGGCGCTGCCGCACGTGGCGGGCTCGCTCTCGTCCAGCTATGACGAGTCCACCTGGGTATTAACCAGCTACCTGGTGGCTAACGGCATCGTCCTGCCCATCTCGGCGTTTCTCAGCCGGGTGTTTGGCCGCAAGCAGTTCTTCCTGATTTGCATCGTGATGTTCACCGTCTGCTCGTTCCTGTGCGGGATCGCCACCGAGCTGTGGCAAATCATCTTGTTCCGTGTGATGCAGGGCTTTTTTGGCGGCGGCCTGCAGCCCACGCAGCAGTCGGTGCTGCTTGACTACTTTAAACCGGAAGACAGGGGTAAAGCGTTTGGTCTCTCCTCCATCGCCATTATCGTTGCGCCGGTACTCGGCCCGACGCTCGGGGGCTGGATCACTGACAACTACTCCTGGCGCTGGGTGTTCTTTATCAACATCCCGGTGGGGATAGTGACGGTGCTGGCGATCTACCAGCTGCTGGAAGATCCACCCTGGGAGAGCAAAGCTAAAGAGAAGCTGACTATCGACTGGACGGGGATCGGCCTGATCGCGCTTGGCCTCGGCTGTCTGCAGGTGATGCTCGACCGGGGCGAGGATGATGACTGGTTCTACTCGAACTTTATTCGCACCTTTGCGGTGTTAACGCTGGTCGGCATCATTGGCGCCATTTACTGGCTGATGTATGCCAAAAAACCGGTTGTTGATCTGCACTGCATGAAGGACCGCAACTTTACCATCTCCAGCCTGCTGATGGCGGGGATGGCGATGATCCTTTACGGCAGCTCGGTGGTGATCCCGCAGCTGGCGCAGCAGGATCTGGGCTATACCGCCACCTGGTCCGGGCTGGTGCTGTCGCCCGGCGCAGTGTTGATTGTATTGACCATCCCGCTGGTCCTGAAGCTGATGCCGGTGGTGCAGACGCGCTGGATCATCGCCTTTGGCTTTACCTGTCTGGCTGTGTCGTTCTTCTGGTCGCGCACGCTCACCCCGGATATCGACTTCGAAACGCTGGTGCTGTTCCGCAGCGCCCAGTCGATTGGGCTGGGGTTCCTGTTTGTCCCGCTGACCACCATTGCGTTTATTTCTATCCCGAGGCGGCTGAACGCGGATGCCGCAGCGCTGTTCACCATGTTCCGTAACGTTGCGGGCTCGATTGGCATATCGCTTTCCACGGCGGCCATCACCGAGCGCTCGCAGGCCCACAGCGCGCACCTTGCGTACCACGCCTCGCCGTTTAACGAGCAGTTCCAGCAGGCGATCCGCGAAAGCGCGCAGGCGATCCAGAACTTTACCACTCAGGTCGGCGACCCGACCGGCATTGCCACCGGGC
This sequence comes from Enterobacter cloacae complex sp. 2022EL-00981, assembly GCF_028737495.1. Lineage (NCBI taxonomy): Bacteria > Pseudomonadati > Pseudomonadota > Gammaproteobacteria > Enterobacterales > Enterobacteriaceae > Enterobacter > Enterobacter cloacae complex sp. 2022EL-00981. Next base: position 5,407 of record NZ_JAQZRK010000031.1, on the reverse strand, counting down.
GCATGTACCAGACCATGATTGAGCAGTCGCGCTTCCTGGCCTATATCGACGTATTCACCATTCTGAGCGTGGTGGCGCTGGTCCTGATTCCGTTTTGTTTGTTGCTCTCGCCGGTTAAGAGCGAGGGGAGTGCAGGAGCACATTGATGATACACAGACGTTTACACCCCCTGATGATAATGATGCTGCTGGCAGGTTGCGCCGTGGGGCCGGATTACCAGCCGCCTGCACCGCCTGCCGTCACGCACTGGAACGATAAAGGCGACAGCACGGTGAAATCACAAACCACCTCCGCTGCGACTAACCCGCGCTGGTGGAAAACGTTCGGCTCGCCGCAGCTCGACAGTCTGATTGAACGCGCCATCGCCGGGAATTTGTCCCTGCAGCAAACGGTGCTGCGCATCGCTGGTGCGCGCGAACAGATTAACCAGGCGGGCGGGGCGTTTTATCCGTCGGTCAACGGTAATCTGCAGGCGACGCGCCAGCAGCTCGGCCTGGAAGGTGAGCTAAAGTCTCATGGGGTTTACGACCAGCTTGATAACGTCGATCCGGAACTCAGGGGGGCGTTAGGGCCGCTGACGCAGCCGATCAACCTCTACCAGGGCAGCTTCGACGCCCAGTGGGAGATTGATCTCTGGGGTAAAGTTCGCCGTCAGGTTGAAGCTGCTGAAGCGCAGCAGAAAGCCGCTATTGAGCAGCGTAACGACGCGCTGGTCTCCCTTGAAGCCGAAGTGGCGCGCGCCTGGCTCCAGCTGCGCGGGGCGCAGAGCATTATTGCCACGCTGAACACCCAGATTAAAAGTGCGCAGCAAACGCTGGATCTGACCGAAAGTCGCCAGCGGGGCGGGCTGTCTCCGCAGATGGACGTAGAAAATGCGCGGGCGCAACTGGGCAACCTTGAAGCACAACTGCCGCAATATCAGGCGCAGGAGCGGCAGGCGATGAACGGCCTGGCGATCCTGCTCGGCAAGCCGCCGGGGGCGTTGGATGCGGAACTGCAGTCCGCCCAGCCGATGCCTGCGCTGCCGGATATCGTGCAAACGGGTATTCCATCCACGCTGGCGCGACGTCGTCCGGACGTGCGAGAAGCGGAAGCGAATCTCCATGCGGCCACAGCGCAAATTGGCGTGTCGGTGGCCGAGCTGTTCCCGAGCTTTACCCTTTCCGGGCAGTTTGGCCTGCGCAACAGCGAATCCAACTGGCTCACCGACTGGAGCAGCCACTTCTACAGTTTTGGTCCGCAGGTCTCCATTCCCATCTTCCAGGGCGGAAGACTGGTCTCCAGCGTGAAAGTGGCGCGTGCGCAACAGGGGGCGGCGGTGCTGGATTATCGCCAGACGGTACTGACCGCGCTGGGGGATGTTGAGAATGCGCTGGTGAGTTACCGCACCGATCAGCAGCGTGAAGCGGGTCTGGCGAAGACCATCGATGCGCTGCAAAACGCCTTCGATCTGGCCAGCGACAGCTACCGGCAGGGGATTGCCAGCTTTATCGACGTGCTCGACGCCCAACGGCAGCTGGCACAGGCCGAGCAGCAACGTGCCCAGGCGCAGGTGCAAAGCGCGCTCGATCTGGTGGCGCTCTATAAGGCGCTTGGCGGCGGCTGGGAGCCCTATCAGCAGGTGCAGTTACCGGATTACGCCGTCTTTGGCGATGCCCCGCGCGGATAATATTCAGAGGATTGGGCAAGAAACGGACAGGAACGCCACATTCGCGTTGGCCAGGGGGCGGGTATAACTATCAGGCACCCATCAAACGACATGTGAGGACTATCTTATGCGTTATCAAAAACTGGGCAATACCGGTCTGTTTGTTTCTGAACTGTGCCTTGGCACCATGACCTTCGGCGGTGAAGGTGGCATGTGGGGCAAGATTGGCCAGCTGCAGCAAAGTGAAGCCGAGCAGCTGGTGGGCCGTGCGCTGGATGCCGGGATCAACTTCATCGACACCGCGAACGTCTATTCCGAAGGCCGCTCGGAGGAGATCACCGGCCAGGCACTCAAGAACCTGAAAATTCCGCGCGAAAACGTGGTGGTTGCCACCAAAGTGTTTGGCGAAACGGGCACGGCGGGGTGAACTCACGCGGCAGCTCACGCTATCACATTATCAGCAGCGTGAAAGAGAGCCTGCGCCGTATGCAGCTCGACCATATCGATCTCTACCAGCTTCACGGTTTCGACCCCGCAACGCCGATGGAAGAGATGCTTTATGCCCTGGATAACCTGGTGCAGCACGGCCACGTGCGCTACATCGGTGTCTCTAACTGGGCCGCATGGCAGATCGCCAAAGCGCTGGGCATTTCCGAGCGACTGGGTCTGGCCCGTTTCGCGTCGCTGCAGGCCTATTACACCATCGCCGGACGTGATCTGGAGCGCGAACTGGTACCAATGATGCAGAGCGAAGGCGTCGGGCTGATGGTCTGGAGCCCGCTGGCGGGTGGCCTCTTGAGCGGGAAATATGGCCGCGACGGGCAGAGTGAAGCCGGTGGCCGTCGTCTGGAGTTTGACTTCCCGCCGGTGGAAAAAGAGCGCGCCTTCGATTGTGTGGATGTGATGCGCACTATTGCCGAAAGCAAAGGCGTCTCCGTCGCGCAAATCGCCCTGGCGTGGCTGCTGCATCAGAAGGTGGTGACCAGCGTCATTATTGGTGCCAAACGCGTCGATCAACTGGATGACAACATCGCCGCAACGGGGATCCGTTTAAGTGAAGACGAGCTGAAACAGCTTGATGCCGTCAGCGCACTGCCGCGCGAATATCCGGGCTGGATGCTGGAGCGGCAGGGGGAATATCGTCGTAATCAGCTCGCACAGCAATAACCGTCCTTTCCCCGGTGGCGCACCGCTCACCGGGTGTGGAGTCATATTAGAGTTATGTCGCTATTCATTTTTGGACAATTAAAGTTATGTCACTAAATATATTAAATATTTGATATATATAGATGTTATATCGAAGATCTTCTTTGAGAATCTTTTTGAACACTATTTTTTAAGAGCGTAAGATCTGGTTGGCAAAAAACGATGTGGATTGTATCTTTCGAGGACTACACTGTTGACCCTTGAAAATGTATCTCTTTATTGGTAAAGGGCATGAAATGTTGTTAAAAGACATAAAACGTCATAAGTCGCCAAAACTGCAGATAAAACCTGTGTAAGTATTTTGCACTTCTAAGCGAGTAAGGTTTAACAGTTTATAATCTGTTATATAAATAAACAGCTTATAGGCTGTTTATTTTTAAGCTGTATGTTTATATATATCAATACAATTGGTTATCACGAATACACAATACAACTTGAAAATTTAGAATCACTTACGCACCGATATGGTCGGTTTTTGCAAAGTCAAAGGACTTTTCAAAAGAGCGCATACAGGACGATTGGGGGTAACACAGCAAACTTGGAGACAAACCCCGAAATTGCAAGCTTTGAGTGTTTGTTTGGATTGTTTGACTTGATTATACACTTCATATTGTCCCCTACCTCGGAAAGCCCAGTAGCTTTCACTTCTCACCACGAAAAACGCCCTTGAATTCATGCGCCAGTTGAAGTACAAATCCGAATTGGTGGGGACGGCTCCTGGTTGCAATTGACCCGTTTATCCCGTCAACGAAACTTTGTGGCGGTTGCGTCTATACGCTGCCGAAACTGGTGCTTAACGTTCGTTCGTGGAATTGCCAGGAATGCGCAGAAACCCATGATCGTGACGTAAATGCCGCGAAAAATAATAAAGCTGCCGAGTTGGCAGTGTTAGTCCACTGAGCGGCTGTAAGCCCTGAAGTAGCTTAGTGGGGATTAGGTTGGTTGCCTTGATATGGGGCTCCTTGCCCTGAAAGGGCTAGGAGCAGTCAAAGTACGGTCGCTCGCTTAACATAACGGGTCATGGTAAATGGATATTAGCCCTGCGGAATATTGTGAAATTATAAATTGTTTTAATCACTTGCTAAGTTATAGAAAACCAGCTGAATATCTTAGACATCAGAGTAAAGCTGTTATCAATGATGATGATATTTTCGCTGTACAGAAATTTTTACCTGCCAACTATGCAAATTGTTCATTGATGATGGGCGAAACAGTTATAATGAATAGCCTGTTTGCAACGAGCGTAAAGGGCGCGGAAAAAGTCAGAGATATTCAAATGCTCTCGGATCGGCACGGATATACTTTACCCACTACGGTAGCCAGTTTAGCCTTACGGCAGAGTAGGGCAAATCAGGAATGGTATTCACAGTCAGATCCTATCTGGGTCGCTGCACCGTATCCTGCATCAACTTTTGCGCTTTATGAAATTGAATATAAAGGTGAATACGACCGAGTTCATGACTCTGAAAGGATCCTGCTAAATGTTATTCATAGTCTAATCGTGAACAAAGACTTCATCTTTGACCGCGTGATTTTACTAACTGAACGTATCCCATGCGTCAGTTGTACAAAGGTTATTATCGATTTTCTGACCCAACATGATGTTAAGTTGATTCTGGCGTACTGTTACTCCTCGGGGCGGGCATGGTCTGGCCGCGGTTATGAGAGCTTTAGCGAGCAACTAAAAACCGCACCCGATATTTTGGGACGTCTGTCGGTAAAACATATTATCGAGCTTCGGGGCGGAGTAATTGACGTTATAGACAGGACGGTAAATTGACTGCAACTCGCGGTGAATGAATAGACCTGCGAGATCGCGGGCAACAATGCGGGATTCACCGTGGCTAGTGCCTGATGAAGCGTGCCGGGATAAAGGCAAAGGTCGGGGAGCGAAGCCCACGAGCTCGTAAAGATGGAGCCAGTATCGTGACACCAACTGGCTCCAGCGGCGGTTCAACCGGAAGTACCGGATAAATGTTGGGTAACGGACATAGCTTATATCCGAACCCACGAAGGCTAGCCGTAGTTGTTGGACTGTTTTCACGCAAGGTAATCGGCTGGTAAATGCAACCCCAGATGACAAAAGAAATTGACCTATATGCGCTTCTGATGGCCGCGTGGCGACGTAAACCCCTAAAGTACCTACGTTCATTGATGAAAAGCAGGTAACTTTGTAAAATGTTTCAAGATGCCTAAATGGCCTTCAAACCCTGTTTCCGTTGCCCTGCAAAACTTGGTTAATAAGGGTTAACAGCTTGTAGACTGTTATGTGCATTAACAGCTTATAGACTGTTAATGCATTAAGTTTTGTATTCATATTAATCAGTACGGATTGTCATCATGAGCACTCAATACTATTTGAAAACGTTGAATCAGTTACGCCCCGTTCTGGTTGGTTTCCGCAAAGCTAGGGGACTTACTCAAAAAGTGAATCGCCACGGGTTTAACAGACACCTCAGAGTCATTTAAGATGGCTTAAAGAGAGGTGCCCATGAGCGGTAAGCGTTATCCCGAAGAGTTTAAAACTGAAGCAGTCAAACAGGTTGTTGATCG
>NZ_JAQZRK010000030.1:0-57306 GCF_028737495.1 Enterobacter cloacae complex sp. 2022EL-00981 | reverse complement strand
ATTACATCGAAATGTTTTATAACAGTAAGCGTCGGCATGGTTCTAGCGAACAGATGTCACCGACAGAATATGAAAACCAGTATTATCAACGGCTCGGAAGTGTCTAGATTATCCGTGGCGATTCACTTCACCCAGCAGGATCGCATTACACAAACCGTGAGACAGATTATAAACGCCACCTAACTGGTGAGCCATTGAATGGACATAACCAAGAGACGCGTTTGAAAATGCCATTCCAGCCAGATATTCACCATATTGCATTGCATCACGTGCTTTGCGGTTTTGGCCATCATCTACAACGTCTTTAAGATTATTAACAATAATTTCAATTGCTTTGATAGCACAAGCATCAGTAACAGGCGTAGCTGCTGTTGATACATACGCTTCAATTGCATGAGTTAAGGCATCCATACCTGTAGTTGCCGTAAGGAACGCAGGCATTGCGACCATAAGTTCAGAATCGTTAACCGCAATGATAGGCGTAAAGTGCTTATCCACTACCGGGTATTTAGTTTCATCTTCCTGGTTAGTGACGATTGCAAATACGGTCATTTCCGATGCCGTACCCGCTGTCGTATTTACAGTAACTAATGGTAATTGTGGTTTTTTGGACAGATGCACACCTTTCGAGTAATCCCGAATATGCCCACCATTAGTGGCCACCAATGCAATACCTTTAGCTGTATCGTGAGAAGACCCCCCACCAAAGGAAATGACAAAATCAGCATTACTTTTTGCAAGCAAGGCTAAACCGTCATCAATATTTTTCTCTGTTGGATTAGGTTGAACACCATCAAATATTGCATAACTAATTTTATGCACCTCAAGCTCATCTGTCAGTTTGTTAACCAGTCCGGTGTCAACCAAAACACGGTCAGTGACGATCAGCGCCTTTTTTAACTCCCTTGAAACAAGTTCATCCCCTAAAAGACGAATAGCATTCAGTCCCATTAGGGTTACAGGCGGCATATAAAATACATTACTCATAGTTAATATCCTTTCGTCAGTTTAAATATTAGAGAGGGCATTTTAAATCTTGATAGCCTTGTTGTTTCTGTGTGTACATTATCTGCTTCATATACTATACGGCAGTATAGTAACTGGCAATACCAATACTGTTGATAAGGATTAAAAAATTATAAACACTTGATTTTTATCTGAAAATATTTTTTGATGTTTGATGAGGACTTGGGTTATCACTTCTGAGTAGTAACCTGTTGCGTGCGGGAAATTTCTTCAGACAGGTCAGGTGACAACGCCGCACAGAATTGGCCTATACAGTGCTGTGACCAGCCCCCAGTACCAGAACTGTCAGTTAGTACTGGTTTTCCGAACAGTGGGCGATTCTGCCCTATCGCCTGGACCGGTCTTGCGACGGTTTACAATTACAGATATCTGTAGGGCGAGGCGGCACCTGGAACACTGGTGCCGAGAATGATTACTGGATCAGAAAACTCAGGGCAGTATGTACTGCGCATGATAACGAAATTATCGCACCTGAACTGATGACAGCATTTGTCGTAGTGGTATACAAAGCAGAAATTAGTTTTGGCTGAACGACACTGGACTCCTGGGACATAGTCAGGGAATGAGTAGTACCTGTGGACTGGCTATGCCGTTCGGTTGGTGTTCATAATGACATCCAGCAGTGACCGGGTTTACCGGTCAGTTGCTATTTAAGATAGGCGCGAACCAGTTCAATCGTATCGTCAACTGATTTACTGACTTCATGGCTATAGCTGTCATTCTGGTCAAAGGTTTCTCGTATGTGACTCTCCAGAACCTCAGCCATCAATCCGTTAGATGCGCCACGAACGGCAGCAATTTGCTGGAGAATGGCGCGGCATTCAGCACCATTTTCAAGTGCTCTTTCCAGAGCATCAATCTGCCCTCTGATGCGGCGAACCCGTGTCAGTACCTTTTTTTTCTCTTCCGGAGTACTGGGCATTTCTTACCTCACTATCTTTAAGTTGATATACTGCGTCGGAGTATGCATTATCCGATCAATGAATGTATACCTCCCGTGTAGTATACAAACATAACAGAGCACATACCGATAAGCTTTATTTATAAAATAAAACAACTGGTTATATTATTGGCAAAATACAGACTGAAGGGTGTGATATTAGCCCAAAAGCATGGTCAAAAAAAGCGCGTCGCAAACACAGATTTTCGATATCAAGTCGCTTCCTGTTAGCCCATATTGCTTTAGCAGGCTAAATCCTCTTCCTTTTGTCCGAATATCGTCTGGTACCGTCATAGTCTGTGGGAGCTGTGTTCTGGTGTTCGGGCGTACAGACACAACCCAGCCACTATAAATGCATGATAGTGACATCAGGCCATTTATCTGCCAGGTACTCAGCAACCAGCCGTCTGTGGCAATGATGTGGTTTATGTTCGCTACACAATAAGCAAGCATCAGCAAACTGACTCTTTTCGAGCGATTCGATATGTCTTTTTGTAATCAGATCGATGAAATCCGAAGAATATATCTCCCAGTCTCCTTTCTGTAATTTGTATCGCTCAAACATTTCCCGCGTCGGGGCAAGATCTGGCATATGTGCGTAATCGATATCACATAGAGTATGGGCAAAGAACTTCAGATCGTCCTGTTTTGCAAAACCTGCCAGCTGAGAGCGATTATTGAGACGCACATCCAGAATACGTCTTGCTCCGGATTCCTTCAGGCGCGTAAAAAAATGCTCCGCCGAAGATTGTGTGAAACCAATCGTAAATAGTTTCATCAGGTTCTCCTTACCACCTGCATAACAGTGATGTTTAACACTGGATTAGATTTGGTGTTTTTGCTGTGCCCTGGTACAACAGGTTTCTTATCACGTATTTTTTCAGGTAGTCACAATGACAGGTAAAATGTTCAGGGGATATACCAGTAGCGTGACAGTGTCGTCATTCACGCTATGACGACACTGTCCTTTTACCAGTTCCGTGACAACTCCCGGGCAATAAACGGTGCCGTGCGGCTTTCACAAACCTGTGATACCTGGGCGGGTGTACCTTCTGCAACCAGGTTGCCTCCCTCATGACCTGCTCCGGGACCAATGTCCATAACCCAGTCAGCCTGCACGACTGCACGCATATCGTGTTCAATCACAACTACGGTATTCCCTGTCTCAACAAGACGCTGCAACTGCACAAGCAGACGGTCGGCGTCTGACGCATGGAGTCCGGTGGTCGGTTCATCCAGAACATACAGCGTATGGCCACGTTGGCTACGTTGCAGTTCGGTTGCCAGCTTTATCCGTTGAGCTTCTCCTCCGGATAACTCAGTGGCTGGTTGACCCAGACGCAGATATCCCAGACCGATTTCGCCCAGCAGGCGCAGAGGTCGCGCCACGGGTTCTACATCAGCAAAGAAGCTGCAGGCTTCATCCACTGTCATCTGCAAGACTTCCGCAATGTTTCGCTCCTTCCAGCGAACCCTGAGCGTATCCGGGTTATAGCGTGCGCCATGACATGTCGGACAAGGGGCATACACACTGGGCATAAACAAGAGTTCAACGCTGACGAACCCTTCACCCTCACAGGTTTCACAGCGACCTTTTGCCACATTGAAAGAAAACTGTCCGGCATCATAATGATAGTTTTTAGCAGCAGGTGTTCCGGCAAAGAGCTTACGAATATGGTCAAACAGTCCGGTATATGTCGCCAGGTTAGAACGCGGTGTCCGGCCTATCGGTTTCTGGTCAACCTGCACCAGACGTTTGATCAGTCCGGTGTCGCCTGTCAGCGTACCGTAAGTTTTCTCAGTAACGGTTGGTCCCTCAGCATCACTGCCCTCGGATAACACGTCTTCTGGTTCATGGCCAAGCGAGGAAAGCACCAGCTCAGGTAAGGCCTGAGCAATCAGACTAGACTTTCCGGAACCCGAAATACCTGTAACAGCGGTCAGTACCCCCAGAGGAATACAGGCGTCCAGTCCCTTCAGGTTGTGACGGTGAATATCCTGTAATTTTAACCATCCTGCTGGCTGTCGGGCGTATGATTGTGGTGGCCTGATTTCATCAAACAAATACCGCGCCGTTCTGGATTCAGCAATAGCTTTCAGACCTTCAGGTACACCACTGTAGAGAATATGACCGCCCTGTTCTCCTGCAGCGGGTCCCACATCAACCAGCCATTGCGCCCGTCGCATCAGGTCAAGATCATGCTCAACGACAAACACTGAGTTTCCGGCATCCCGCAGGTTCTCCAGAGCATCGTAAAGTGCATGGCTGTCTGCAGGGTGCAGGCCTGCTGATGGTTCATCGAGAACATAGACGACCCCAAACAACATGGAGCTAAGCTGAGTGGCAAGACGCAATCGCTGGAGTTCCCCTGCGGAGAGTGTTGGCGTTGTTCTGTCTAATGTCAGATAACCAAGTCCCAGTTTCTGCAACTGATACAGCCGGTCCATAACACCTCTGGTCAGTCGTTGAGCAGCCAGTCGTTTCTCTGTCGATAATGCTGAGGTCCGGCGGACATCCGGCGTTACAGAATGGACTGCTCTGCCGGAACCTGCGCGTTCTGTCCGGTCCCGGCGGGTGATATCCCTGTCAGTATCAGCCCCGGCATGATGCGTACTGAAATCCCCCCGGGAGATAGGAAGAAGCAACTCAGCCAGCTGGTCTAAAGGCATCTGCATAAACTCACCGATGTCCACTCCAGCAAAAGTGACTGACAATGATTCCGGTTTAAGCCTTTTTCCGTGGCAGACAGGACACAGTTTACCTTCCATAAAACTGGAGACGCGTTTCCTCATCAGTGCACTTTGGGTGTGTGCAAAGGTATGCAGAACATAACGTCGCGCCCCTGTAAACGTCCCCATATAACCCGGAGTCATTTTTTCCCTGACTGCGACACGTGTGTCTTCCGGGCTGAGTCCGGGGTAGACCGGCACCGTCGGGGTATCTTCAGTAAACAGGATCCAGTGTCGCTCTTCTTCAGATAACTCTTTCCAGGGGATATCGACGTCATAGCCCAGTGTCACCAGAATGTCGCGAAGATTTTGTCCGTGCCAGGCAGGTGGCCAGGAGGCAATGGCTCTGTCCCGGATACTGAGTGACGGATCAGGTACCATCAGTGCTTCTGTCACATCATAGATATGTCCGAGACCATGGCAGGATGGACATGCTCCCTGAGGCGTGTTAGGAGAAAAATCCTCAGCATAGAGCATAGGTTGTTCTGCCGGATAGGCTCCCGCCCGGGAATACATCATGCGCACCAGGCTCGATAAGGTGGTCACACTGCCGACAGAAGAGCGTGCATTGCTGGTTCCTCGCTGTTGTTGAAGGGCAACTGCAGGGGGGAGTCCATCAATGGCATCCACATCCGGAACACCGGCTTGATCAATGAGGCGCCGCGCATACGGGGCAACCGATTCAAAGTAGCGTCGTTGCGCCTCAGCATAAATGGTTCCAAAAGCCAGTGAAGACTTACCGGAACCAGAGACCCCCGAAAAGACAACAAGTGCATCACGCGGAACAGAGACATCCACCTCTTTAAGGTTGTGCTCCCTGGCACCACGTACCACAACAGAATTACTGGCGTCTGTCAGGGTTGGGGGGGCACCAAAAAGTTTCTTTGACATAGTTTAATCCTGTAATACGTAAATCAACTTTACTTCTGACGCTGGTTACGTTGAATGGCGTTAACCGATGTGCCGAACCATTAGTTAAGAAGGAATAATGACAAAAGGGATTTATGCAGCAGTAAGCGGATTGCCTGCGCCGGCGCCGGTGATTAAATAAGGAATGCCGCTGATGTTTCAGCGGCATCAGTAAGGTTCAGGTATCACTCTTCTGAGCGGGAATGGACCGCACTCTTATCCGGATCAGGTGATTTACCTCCCGTGATAATGCGGGCTCCCCTGTATCCGATACTGTGGTTCCAGATCCAGCTGATAGCGACACTCAACCGGTTTCTGGTTCCGATCAAAAAATACAGGTGGATAATTTTCCAGAACCACCACGCCATGGCTCCCCGGAGTTTTAACCGTCCCATATCAACCACAGCCAGTCCGCGACCGATGGTCGCCAGGTTCCCCTGATGCCGGTACCGGAAAGGTTTCAGGACAGGTTTTTCATCCTTTAAACGGGACTGGATCAGTTTAGCCACATACTGTCCTTCCTGTTTTGCGGCCGGAGCAATGCCCGGGATCATCCTGCCGTCCTCTCCGGTCACGGCCGCGGTATCACCTATTACAAATATTTCAGGGTGTAACGGGAGCGTGAGATCAGCTCCCACGATAACCCGACCAGCCCGATCAGCTTCCGTCTTGAGCCAGCGTGCAGCCGGAGAAGCAGTGACGCCTGCTGCCCAGATGATCGTTTTGGCAGGAAGAGGTTGCCCACCATATACTACGCCTTCGGCAGAGCATTCCGTTACCGGTTGGCCAAAACTGACTTCCACTCCCAGTTTCTCCAGGGACTGACGGGTATATTCCGATAATGACTCCGGGAAGGCAGTGAGCAATCGTTGTCCGGCTTCAACCAGAATAATTCTGGTCTCTGTCGGATCAATAGAACGGAAATCATTTTTCAGCGTTTTCCTTGCCAGTTCGGCAATGGTCCCGGACAGCTCAACGCCTGTCGGTCCCCCCCCGACAATGACGAATGTCTGGTAGGCAGCCCGTAACGCGGGATCAGTGGTATTCTCAGCTTGTTCAAAAGCGGAAAGGATCCGTGCGCGCAGGGTCGTGGCATCATCCAGGTTCTTCAGTCCCGGCGCAAACTGTTCCCACTCATCATGACCGAAATAAGCGTGCGTGGCCCCAGTGGCAACGACAAGCGTGTCATAATCAATTCGGGAACCATCTTTCAGCAGAACCTCCCGTGAATCGGTATCCACATCCTGGACCTCGGCCATCAGGGTACGTACATCCTCACGATGACGAAACAGAGAGCGAACGGGCCAGGCAATTTCTGCTGATGGCAGTGATGCGCCAGCGACCTGATAAAGTAAAGGCTGAAACAGATGGTGGTTACTCCGGTCAATGATTGTGATCGAAACGCCCGGCTCTTCCAGTTCTCTGACAACGGAGAGTCCACCGAACCCAGCCCCTATCACGACAACATGATGTTTTTGATCGCAGAAATGTACCATAACCATAATTCCTGAATTTAGCGCGTCAGTGCTGCTGCATGATGTGCAATGTGGTCGCCAATGTAGCTGGAGATAAAGTAATAGCTGTGATCGTGTCCCGGACGCAGGTTAAGCGTCAACGGATGACCGGTGTCCTCACAAACGCTCTTCAGTCTCTCCGGCTGAAGCTGAGTCTTCAGAAACTCATCATTCAGTCCTTGGTCTACAAGCAGAGGTAGCCTTTCCTGCGCTTTACGGATCAACTCAACCGTGTCGTACTGCTTCCAGTATTCCCGATCATCACCCAGATAAGCAGACAATGCATTTTCTCCCCAGGGCACCTGAGAAGGTGCGACGATCGGTGAGAATGCGGATACACTCTGATAGCGGCCCGGGTTTCTGAGCGCAATCATCAGGGCGCCATGTCCGCCCATCGAATGTCCACTGATACTTCTTTTATCAGACGCCGGGAACCATTCTTCAATCAGGGACGGGAGCTCGTTTACCACATAGTCATACATTTTGTAATGTGTCGCCCAGGGCTCCTGGGTTGCATTAACATAGAATCCGGCCCCCTGACCGAGAGCGTAGTCAGGATCATCAGGAATATCGGTGCCACGCGGACTGGTGTCTGGTGCCACAATCATGATCCCATGCTCTGCGGCATAACGCTGAACGCTCGATTTGGTAATAAAATTCTGTTCCGTACAGGTCAGACCGGAAAGCCAGTAGAGTACCGGTACATTACCGTTAAGCGCCTGGGGTGGAGTATAAACACCAAATTTCATCGTGCAGCCAAGCGTGCCAGACTCATGCTGATAAACTTCCTGCCACCCATCAAAGCTGGCATGATGTTCAAGACGTTCCATAATTTTCTCCGTATAACGACAGGACAATTCAGCAACAACGTAACAACTCAGTCAGAGCGGTTTTCGTTATGTTCAGGGTCGGTGTGCGAGTTTCTTATTCTTCGCACCACCCACCAAATCGCGAGCACAATGAAGGGCACGAGAATGGCAACCGCCAGCTCAGGTGGCATGACATCGTGGATCCCGGGAACCCCTTTCACCAGATACGAAATCAGACTCACCACATAATATGAAATGGCGGCAACAGACAATCCTTCAACGGTTTGCTGCAGATGTAGCTGTTGTCTGGCCCGGTTATTCATCGAAGCCAGCAGGTCACGGTTCTGATGTTCCAGTTCAACATCTATCCAGGAGCGAAGTAACGAAATAGCCCGCATGAGTTTGTCAGACAGCTTCGCCTGTCGTTCTTTCACAGAACGGCAGGTTCGCATGGCTGGGGCAATGCGCCGTTGCAAAAAATCAGACCAGGTGTAGTAGCCTGGAACCGGCGTTTCGGAGAGCGTATTCAGCCTTTCCTCAACAATTTCATAGTAGGCCTGGCTTGCGCCAAACCGGTACAGATTCGCTGCAGCGCCGGCTTCAAGTTCTGCGGCAAGATTGGTCAACGCAGAGAGCAACTGTTCATTTTTACGATGCTCTCCGGTGCGCATTTCTTCTGTAATTTCAGCCAGTCGGTTTTCCACTCGCCTCAGTTCAGAGGCCATGGTTCTTGTCAGTGGTAAAGAAAGCAAAGCAAGCGTGCGATAATTTTCAATCTCAAGCAGCCGCTGAACCAGTGCACCCAGCTGTGCCTCTGTCAGGTCCCGTTCAAGTATCAGAATGCGTGTCAGCCCGTCTTTATCCTGGCGAAAATCAGAGATAATTGCGGCACGGCCATTTTCTGTTACTGAATAGCACCTGCTGACAGGATCTAAATTCGTTACTGCAGCCTCAGATTCTGCAGTCCATGGCAGAATATCCAGACGGGTACCACAGATAACCGAACCCGGTGGCGTGAAACCATGCCGGAAGGGGTTCTCTCCCCTTAACTGTCCGTCACGCGGATCGCATGTGGTACTCCATAAGTAGGTGGAAAACTCACCGTGTTTTTCACAATACAAAGCGCCTTCCCGCCACGTGATACCGTGCAGGGGTGCTGAATTTTCTGATGGTGTTAAACCAAGACGATCTGACAGCTCAACCATGACCCGCTGGTCACCTGACTGGTCGCCTTTAGTCATGAAAGCAAACTGCAGCAGGGTCTGTGGTGATGTGATAAGCAGGTGCGGACGCGCATGTACTTCATTGACAGCGGCCGTTCTGTCTTTATGAGCCGGCATCCCGTACACGGTTTCGGGTGATTGCATCTCAGAACGGATAGCAGATAATGCTGACTCTTTCATAAGACTCTCTCTTTTTCTGACGGCCAGTCACATTACGCTTCGAGAAAGATACCCGCAGACGTAAACGTCTGCGGGTTGATCTTCATACGCTGGCACAACTCATACCGTTCGCCTGATCGGCAAACCGTACAACATTTGTGTCGGATGCACCCTACGATCAGATGAAGGTATAGGAGCAGATCTTGTTACCAGCCGGATCACGCAGGTAGGCAGCATAAGCACCTGGCAGATGACCACGAGGACCCGGTTGGCCTTCATCAGTCCCGCCAGCAGCCAGGCCTGCGGCATGGAAAGCGTCAACTTCAGCAGGCGTGGCGGCAGCAAAGCCAATTGTCACACCATTGCTGGATGGCGCTTCACCATTGCCAGGACGGGCAATGATGAAAGCCGGCTTGTCACGGCCAAACAACACCCAGCCATTACCAAAAGGACCAAGGTTGTTGATACCGAGTGCACCTAAAGTGGCGTCATAAAACTCAGCCGACTTTTGAACATCTACAGCACCGATAAAGACGTGAGAGAAGATGCCATTGCCTGAAATAACTGGATTGGACATGGATTGTTTCCTTTAAAACTAATATTGAAAGATCGCCAGTGAAACCTGAATCAGTAGTGGATCACTGTACGAATAGATTTGCCTTCATGCATCAGGTCGAAGGCGTCATTAATCTCTTCAAGGCCCATGGTATGAGTCACGAATGGTGCGAGATCGATTTCGCCTTTCATCGCATCTTCAACCATGCCCGGCAGCTGGGTACGACCTTTAACACCACCAAAGGCAGAACCCTTCCATACACGGCCGGTGACCAGCTGGAATGGACGAGTGGAGATTTCTTTACCTGCACCCGCAACACCGATAACGACGGACTGACCCCAGCCACGGTGTGCCGCTTCAAGTGCAGAACGCATTACGTTTACGTTACCGATACATTCAAACGTATGGTCGACACCCCAGCCTGTCAGTTCAATGAGAACGTCCTGGATAGGTTTGTCGTAGTCTTTCGGGTTAATGCAGTCAGTTGCACCAAATGAACGGGCCAGGTCAAATTTCTCCGGATTGGTATCGATGGCAAAGATACGACCCGCTTTTGCCTGACGCGCGCCCTGTACCGCTGCAAGGCCAATACCACCCAGGCCAAAAATAGCAACCGTGTCACCTGGTTGTACTTTCGCAGTGTTGTGAACCGCACCGATACCTGTCGTTACGCCACAACCCAGCAGACAGACATGTTCATGATTCGCCTGTGGATTAATTTTGGCTAAAGACACTTCTGCGACGACGGTATACTCACTGAATGTAGAGCAGCCCATATAGTGGAAAAGAGGCTGGCCCTTGTAAGAGAAACGGGTCGTGCCATCAGGCATAAGTCCTTTACCCTGGGTGGCGCGAACAGAGACACACAGGTTAGTTTTTCCGGATTTACAGAACAGACACTCGCCGCATTCTGCCGTGTAAAGCGGAATAACATGATCGCCAGGTTTCACACTGGTGACCCCTTCGCCGACTTCCACAACAACACCCGCACCTTCATGACCCAGTACTGCCGGGAACACACCTTCCGGATCATCACCGGACAAGGTAAATGCATCAGTGTGGCAGACGCCGGTATGGGTGATTTTTACCAGTACTTCACCCTTACGAGGCGGCTCCACATCAATTTCAACGATCTCGAGGGGCTTACCAGGAGCAAATGCTACAGCTGCACGTGATTTCATATGTCATATCCTTTTATTACTGTTTTTACTGACCCCATCAGACGTCTGCCTGGCAGAGTTAACGGAGATATGAGCGAACAATGGAAATAGCGTCGTTGATAGATTTCGTCTGCGACCCCCTTCTTTTGTTCGTATCGGGAAATTCTTCCCTGAGATAGCTTTCCAGAACAACAGTCATCAGGCCTTTAACGGCTCCTCGTACCGAAGCCAGTTGCTGCAACAATGAAGAACATTCCGCTT
Source organism: Enterobacter cloacae complex sp. 2022EL-00981 (assembly GCF_028737495.1). Taxonomy (NCBI): domain Bacteria; kingdom Pseudomonadati; phylum Pseudomonadota; class Gammaproteobacteria; order Enterobacterales; family Enterobacteriaceae; genus Enterobacter; species Enterobacter cloacae complex sp. 2022EL-00981. The sequence goes on along the minus strand of NZ_JAQZRK010000030.1, from coordinate 46,019 downwards.
CGTTTTCAATCGCCTGTTCCAGCGCTGCAATCTGACCTTTGATACGTCGTACCCGGACAAGCGCCTGTTTCTTTTCTTCTGGAGAATGTGGCATTGATTGTCCCTGTTAATCAGGATTGAAGAGACTATAGTATACCCCCCTATACTATGCAAGAAAAAATGTTGACCCCACGATGTACAAATCCAGACAGATGACAGAGTTGTATCAGGCACATTCGTACTTTAACGGTACACAATAGAAGTGAACAGAACGCCAACTTATTGGTACAGAACAAATAACTTTTCTTCAGTCAGGCATAAATGCCTTACGTCGGGTTGTCATAAACTATAGTGTAGTAGTGTTAACGCTGTCCGGGGCGTTCCAACCAGGAGAGATCATAATGTCCACAGGAAAATTCATTTTACATTCAGGCTATATCCCGTCAGGAGATCAGCCCGAAGCAATAGCCAGACTGATAGCGGGAGTCGAAGCAGGAGCGACACATCAGACACTTCAGGGGATAACCGGTTCGGGTAAAACCTTCACCATGGCGAATGTGATACACCGTTTGCAGCGCCCTACATTAATACTGGCTCCTAACAAGACGTTAACCGCACAGCTTTATCTGGAGATGAAGCAGTTTTTCCCAGAAAATGCTGTCGAATACTTCGTTTCTTACTACGACTTTTTTCAGCCAGAAGTCTATATCCCCGGAAGTGACCGCTTTATCCCGAAAGATTCCGCTATCAACGATCATCTTGAAAGGTTACGGTTATCTACGACCAAGGCATTGATTGAACGTCAGGATGTGATAGTCGTCGCTTCCGTCTCTTCGATATACGGATTAGGTGATCCGGACGCATACAGAGAGATCCAGATCCCGGTATACCCGGGACGACAACTCGCCCAGCGGGAGTTAATTCATCAACTGGCACGTCTGCAGTATGCCCGTACAGACAAAACTCTGGGACGGGCGATGTTCCGGGTTCGCGGTGACGTTATTGATATATTCCCTGCCGATTCCGAACATCAGGCCATCAGGGTCGAACTTTTTGATGATGTTATAGAATCCGCAAAATGGATTGATCCTGTCAGTGGGAAAATTGCGGGCGACATTGAACATTATTTAATATCACCCAAAACACTCTTTGTTACACCGACCGCAAAAATACCCTCAGCCACCAAAAGCATTCTTACTGACATGGAGAAACGGGTTGCTGAACTTAACAAAGCAAATCGTCTGATAGAGGCTGAGCGCTTATACGAACGCGTCAACAATGATGTTGAAATGATCCGTGAACTGGGTTACTGCTCAGGTATGGAAAACTATTCCTGCTATTTCAGCGACAGAAATCCGGAACTCCCACCGACAACGCTGCTGGATTACCTGCCAAAAAATGGCCTGCTCTTTGTTGATGAATCGCACGTAATGGTCCCGCAAATCTCAGCCATGTACAGTGGCGATCAGAGTCGCAAGGATACTCTTATCGATTTCGGCTTCCGTCTGCCCTCCTCAAAAAACAATCGACCCCTGAGTTTTGCTGAGTTTGAGAAGATTAAGCCCCAGACTGTCTTTGTTTCCGCAACCCCAGGTAAATATGAATTGCAGAAATCAAAGAAAAATGTTGTTCAGCAAATTATCCGCCCCACCGGTTTACTGGATCCCGAAATTGAGGTCCGAAGCAAAGACCAGTGTGTGGAGAACTTACTTGAAGAAATCCGTCATTGCGTCAACAGAAACAATCGTGTCCTGGTGACAGTGCTGACCAAAAAGACCGCAGAAGAACTGAATGATTTTCTGACAGAAAATGGGATCCTGTCCCGATATCTGCATTCTGATATCAAAACAGATGAAAGACAGGAAATTATCAATGGATTACGGGCCGGGGAATTTGATGTCTTAATCGGCATCAGTCTGCTGCGTGAAGGACTCGACATCCCTGAAGCCTCACTGGTCGCGATACTTGATGCTGACCATGCAGGTTTTTTACGTTCATCACACGCACTTATTCAGATGATTGGACGTGTGGCACGTAATGTGGAGGGTAAAGCCGTACTCTATGCAAACAGGATCACTCCGGCCATGAAACAGGCGATGGATGAAACGCACAATCGCAGGGAACGTCAGATAGCCTATAACCTGGAACATCAAATTAAACCAGTGACTTCAGTTCGTAAGCGGAGTACTGAACAGGATGAAAGCGTCTATCCTGCCACTCATACAGAGGCATTTTGTTCAACGCTATCAGAGTTGTGTGAAAGAATTACTGTTAAAGAAAAGCAATTACTGGCGATCGAGAATTCAGGTGAGGAGAAGGATATAGAAAAATTAAGAACAGAACTGAGTGATTTGTATCGTCAATTTATATTCATGTAACAGCATCATAAAAATCATCCTGTATTAATCAGGATGATTTTTATATACACAATACTTTCCCTCTTGAAATCCGTATTCACAGGAATTACTTTCCGTACTTCCAGTAAGGAGTAGTTCCGATTTCATCGACAATAAAATCAATAAAATCCCTTACTTTATATGACATGTTTTTTGCGGATAAATAATCCAGATCGCTGATTCATTGGGGTACATACTGAATTCCCAGTCCGGAATAAAAAAGAAGAAAATGGTCCGTAAGATGTTAAGCAAATCCTGCTGAGCTCATCCCATTCCAGTGGACTGACTGAGTAATACATCTATCTGGTGGTGATCCCTGAGTCTGAGTACGGTAATCAGCTCCGGACGTTCAGCAAGACGAACCAGTTCGGGCAACGACAACTGCAGGAGTTTATCTCCGGTACACTTGTCGATACCTAGCCGAAACAGGGCTGTGTCTTCGTAATGATTCAGAACCCGCTGGGCAAGCAATAAATAGGAAAGATTGTGATGCCAGATTTGCCTCTCAATCTCTGCATTCATTATTTTCATTCAGATTCTCCCTTTTTCCAGTAACGTCTGGGGGCAATAACAAAAGAGTCAGGGCTCTGTTGTCGCCAGGTAATGCCGTAAAGGATGTATTTGATGTCCCCGGTCATCGAAGTTGACAGTTCTAAGCCAGATAGTTATCGCACTGGATATTCTTTCCCATTCATCCTGAATAATTGAATACATTACAACGTCCACGCTCCTTGATTTAAGTATTTGTTTATTACGCAGTATCCCCTCTTTCTGGAACCCCAATCTCTCGGCAGATCTCATACCCTGAGAGTTGAGTCTGTCGGTTTGCCATTCACATCGACGATATTTAAGCACATCAAAAACATATGATAGTAACAGGAACATTGCTTCTGTACTGACTGAAGTTCGTTTGATAACTGGAGTAAGATGTACACTTCCTATTTCCGCTACGCCATTTTTATTGTCGAGGTTATACAGAGAAAGAGTTCCCACAGCCTTTCCTGAATTATTTTCTATAATGGCGTAATGATATACTCCCTTCTGTTGAATGAGTTGCTGAATATAACTGTGGGTTGCCTGTTTTGTCGGCGGTCTTTCATCCGGAAGATAGGTCCAGTCACGTGAATCCTCTATACTGTGCCATCCCTGGAAGAGGTCATTCCCGTGACGGGTGGACAGCAACTGCAGAGTGCAATAACGCCCTGGTAATTGGCGCAAATCAGGTAATGAAAGAGTGACGTCATCGTCAAGGTGACTGCCTATATATTGACCGAAATTATTTTGCTCTGTCATATTCTTCTCCTTAAAAAATGCAAGGATAATAATGAGAAGTTTCGGCGTTTATTTTAGATATAAGCAACTAAAATTTTAACGGTATGTACCATATCAGATGTATCCTGAGAAACATCATATATTAACAATAGCATATATTGCGTTTGTATCAACGCTTATATTCATTTTGAGAACATGTTCGCAATTAGTTAATTATCTCGAAGTAACGGAAATATGTCAGATATTATATTGTGATTATTATTGTGTGGGTATTAATGATGTTGTTCATTATTTAAACAAAAAAAGACTGAGGGACCGTTATCCGGAAAATGTTGTATCGCCAGGAGGATAAAACAGGACAAGTTTAGCAACATACGAGAAAACCGCAAACCAAATGAAAAACCGTTTTGGCAATTTCTGAATGAATCAAGAATTGCTCCCTGACTCACCGATCGTCAGCGTTTCCCGAAGGAATCTGATTCCGTCTGATATTTCTTAAGGATAAGACCAAAATATGAAAAAAGGGAAGTCAGGATGACCTCCCACTAATTGCCTGAAAACCTGTATTTTATACATTACTGGATGTTGAAAACACTGAGCGAACGCAAGGCATGATGTACGCGTGCTGTTCTGTTTCCAGTGCTGGATTCATTGATGGCGCAACCACCTCTGCCAGTCAGTCTCACATAACTACATACCAGGAACCGCTAGTTAACCCAGTCCTCAGGTACCAAGGTCGATATCCTCTCAAACTCCAGCGCATTATTCGTCACCAGCACGGCACCGGCGACAATTGCGTGCCCGGCGATAGCTATGTCGATCGGGGTGCCAGCGAGGCGCAGCACCAGTTTAATCTCCGTGGTCGCATCTACCGCTGCGCAGTCCCAGGTCAGAACGGCACACAGAACGCGTCAACCAACTGCTCGCGGGGTGGGGAGGCCTTCGGACCTGTGGCGCCAAAGCGCATCTCGGAGTAAGTGATAACCGAGACCACGATACGCTGGTCACGCAGCACCGCCGGCTCCAGGCGCTTCAGCACCACTTCCGACTGCTCGCGCATGATGAACGAGCAGATGTTGGTGTCGAGCATGTAGATCTTGTTCACAGGTCAAATCGACCTTCATCGCTGACAACGTCCCCACGTTCCACCATAAAGTCCGGTTCGGCTTTTTCAAGCTGCGCGAACGAGCACCAGGTCGGCCGGACGGGACGCAGGATGATACAGTCCCCCTCCCGAACAATCTTCAGCTCGCTGACGCCCTCAAAATCCAGATCGCGAGGCAGACGGATGGTTTTGAGAAAAACATCGGGTAATGTACGCCAACTGGAATTTATCTCGCTACGTTACCGACAGTTCTGGCTCTGGTATGGATAATGAGTCAACTGAGATTTCGGAGAAAAAAAGATGCGTTATACCCGAACCAGCACTGCAACTGATGTCACTGATACACTCAGACAATACCAGGCTGACTTGCTGACAGGTCCTTGCTGGATGTCGGTATGGCCACTGATAGAGCGGCTACTGAGTCGTGAGAATGAAATGCAGTCGGTCTGGCAGAATATTGCCCGTCAGGCGCTAACCTGGCAGCAATGCTATTGTCTTCTGGAGCAAATCATACTGGCGGGCCGTTTCAGTAGACCTGATATCGTTTCCCGATTGAAAGAGGATTATCGCCAGCTTGAAGAACTGAACCGGACTATCAGTAAGGAGGCCGGTGAACTGGCACAGAAGATATTGGTCCGAGATGCGATCCTGAACCGGAACGCATTCACACTTGAGAGAACCACGCACATCGTGGAACTGATGGAGATGGCTGAAGATAATGATGGGCTTTACCGTTATTATCTTCATGAAACACTCGATGGCCTGACCTGTCGTTATGACGGAAAATACTGGCCGGGACTCCCTGGCGTCCTGCAGGTTATAGCAAGGGAGCACCCGGAAATTGGATGTCTATCAGAAAGCGATCGGGCCATCATTAACGGGCGCGGCAAAATGCTCCCCGATTATCTCCGCGAATTATTCAGTAGCATCGAGAACGTCAGGCAGGGTCCATGGGGTCTGCCGAAAGAATTTACGTTGACGGACAGTAGCCTGGCTACGCTGGCCACTGTAACACTGGATCATACTGAAGTGTTCTCCGCTGATACGGTAAAAGTACGCCGGAGTGAATTCAGCAAAAGAGGAGAGCGGGGAGCATGGCCATTTAAGCCACTGAAGGCAGTCGATATGTAGACCCCCGATGTGGACGAAGGTCTTATTTGCCTTCTGACTTTTCCGCCAGACCGACTGAAGTTCATGCCAACAGCAATCATAACGGTTACTGAATTACCAGGTGAATGCTTCTATAGTGGGATTACCTTAGGCACCACATGGAAAAGAAACAATGACGGTAGGATCACGCTGGTTTAAATTTGATTTTCATAACCATACCCCGGCCTCAGATGACTACAAAGTCCCAGATCTCCAGCCCCGGGAATGGCTGCTGGCTTACATGCGGCAACAGGTCGACTGTGTTGTCATCAGTGACCATAACAGTGGGGCATGGATTGACGTGTTGAAAGCGGAACTGGCGAACATGTCCCGGGACGCCAGTTCCGGTGAACTGGCAGACTTCCGGCCGCTGACTTTGTTTCCCGGTGTGGAGCTCACGGCCACCGGCAACGTTCATATCCTCGCCGTGTTGCACACCCAGAGCACCAGTGCCGAGGTGGAACGGCTACTGGCACAGTGCAACAACAACTGTCCTATTTCGCGTGAAACCCCCAACCATCATCTTGTGCTTCAGCTGGGACCCGCGGGCATTATCAGTAATATCCGTCGTAACCCGGAAGCTATTTGTATCCTCGCACACATTGATGCGGCGAAAGGCGTTCTGACAAGCCTTACTAATCAGGGGGAACTGACGGCCGCTTTTCAGTCAAATCCTCATGCAGTGGAGATCAGACACCGGGAGGAGGAGATTACGAACGGGACTCACCGGCGTTTAATTGCGGATTTGCCATGGCTTCGGGGATCAGATGCGCACCACCCTGAACAAGCGGGAGTGCGCACCTGCTGGCTGAAGATGTCCGAGCCTGATTTTGACGGTCTCAGGCACGCATTACTCGATCCGGAAAACTGCGTGCTGTTTGATGATAATCCACCGGAGGCACCAGCTTCACATTTGCGCAGCCTGACATTCAGGACCCGTCTTTGCCAGCCGGCAGATCAGTATGGAGCCTCCGTTGAGTTTAGCCCGTTTTACAATGCGGTGATTGGCTCCCGGGGCAGTGGTAAATCCACGCTTATCGAAAGTATTCGTCTGGCCATGCGAAAAACCGAAGGGCTGACTGTGTCTCAACGCAACAAGTTGAACCAGTTTAGTCAGATGGGGATGGGCATGGATGCGGATTCTTTCATCGAATGTGTGTTCCGCAAAGAAGGCACAGATTTTAGGCTCAGCTGGCGACCCGATGGTCGTAATGAATTGCATATTTTCAGCGAAGGTCAGTGGGTGCAGGACAATCACTGGTCACCAGATCGTTTTCCCCTCTCAATATACAGCCAGAAAATGCTCTACGAACTGGCGTCAGACACAGGGGCATTCCTGCGCGTCTGTGACGAGAGTCAGGTAGTCAACAAACGCGCCTGGAAAGAGCGCTGGGATCAACTGGAAAGGGAATACCTGAATGAGCAAATAACGCTGCGTGGTCACCTGGCCAGCCAGACGATCGCAGATAAACTGCAGGGGGAGTTGTCTGATGCTGAACGGGCCGTCAGTCAGTTGCGGTCGAGCGCTTACTATCCGGTTTGCACCCGCCTGGCCACGGCTCGGGCTGAACTGTCTGCAGCAACGCTTCCTCTGGAGCATCATGAACAGCATGTCGCTGGTCTGAGGGCGCAGGAGAAAGAGCCAGTACAAGTCCCGGAGCTCCAGGTGGAGCCGTCTGCGACACTGACAGCATTTATGACGCGTCTTTCTGACGTACAGCAAAAGTATGACCAGCGTCTTGACACACTGTTGTCGGACTATGCCGCGGAACTCAGTACCATTAGGCAGGACCCCCCTCTTCTCGCACTGGAAGAGGCGGTGCGTAACCAGGAGGAAACTGTACAACGTGAGGCCATGGTGCTACGAGAACAGGGACTCAATCCGAATGTCCTCGATGAGCTGATGACGCGCTGTGAGTCGCTGAAGTCGGAACTGAGAAATTACGCCGATCTTGACGGGACGATCGCGGCCTCAGCAGCGAGATCCACAGGATTACTGGCTGAAATGCGTAACCACCGGATGGTATTGACGGAAAAGCGGAAGGCGTTTCTGTCCTCTCTGTCTCTCAGCGCGCTGGATATTAAAATTCTGCCGCTCTGTGCCCCACACGAAGACACCGTATCTGGTTATCAGGCGGTAACCGGGATCGGCAACTTTGCCGATCGTATCTATGATGATGGTGACGGGAGCGGGCTGCTTCATAGCTTCATCAGCTTGCGCCCGTACAGTCCGCTACCGTCGGCAACGGAAAACAAATATCTTGCGCTGGATACGCTTAAAGCTCTGCATCTTGCCATCCATCGCGAGGAGCCGGGAGCAGGGTCAGAGCTCCACGGAGCTTTCAGAAATCGCCTTAAAGGTCTGAATGATGCGCAACTGGATGCCCTGCAATGCTGGTATCCGGATGATGGGATCCACATTCGGTACCAGACGCCCGGAGGAGGGATGGAAGATATTTCCTCTGCCTCACCGGGACAAAAAGGGGCGAGCATGTTGCAGTTCCTGCTGTCATATGGCACCGATCCCCTCCTGCTGGATCAACCAGAAGACGACCTGGACTGCCTGATGCTGAGCATGAGCGTGATCCCTGCCATCATGGCAAACAAGAAACGCCGACAGCTGATTATCGTGTCGCATTCTGCCCCAATAGTGGTCAATGGTGATGCGGAATACGTTATCAGTATGCAACACGACCGCTCTGGCCTGCACCCGGGGCTTTGTGGAGCGCTTCAGGAGACGCCGGTGAAGGAACTGATTTGCCGACAAATGGAGGGAGGGGAAAAAGCATTTCGTTCCCGCTATGAGCGGATACTCAGCTGATAAACGGCACCATCCCTGGGACAGAGAGACATGTCAGAAGAGTGGCACCTGCGTGCCGCTGAGTATCTGAAAACCCGAACATAGACCCCGATCAGGCTGCCCCAAGAGTTTGATCGGGGCCTATGAGGCCGATGAGTTACCCTTTCTTCTGACAGTCTTCTCCTGAGTGTCAGTGGTGGGCATTGAGCCATGCTATCAAACGAGCATCGCTACGGGAAAGCGTCCCGTTTTTCAACTGATTATCAATGGCTGTGTATACTTTCTTTTCCGTGATCCCGTGAAGGGGGTTCAGTTCCCTGAAAACTGACTCACTGGTAAACTGGCACCGGGTAAATGCCTCCTCAGCGGTGCTGACGGTTGGGTGGATCACCACAATATTAAACAACGCGCTGATTGTTGCCCGCAGATAGTGTTCAAGGTTCACCGTCAGCAGGTCAATGTGCGGGCTGGTACCTGCATTGTGCACGATGGTATTTCTCAGCAGATACAGGCGGTGAAGATGTCGGGTGACTTTCTCGGCATGTTGCCCCAGTTTATCCGCCATTTTCTCGGGTGACGCACAGATCCCGGCAAGCTTACGCACCCGATACATGACATAGGGAAAGTGCTGTAAATCTGTCTGAAGTTCACGGACCCGGTCCGCATCTTTAAGAAGGGCATAGAGTTGCCCCAGCGGAAGTGAAGCGATCTCCGGTGTGCGCAAGGGGTGCCCTGGCTCTCGCAGAATGAAGCGCAGAACTTTTCTTAGAGAAAACAGTTGCTTAACAACATAGTCCAGCACCATACAGGGAGCCACAACACCGATGACATGCTGTTCATGTGATGGTGTGCCAGGGGCAACTCCTAGCGTTAATGATTCAAGCGCCGACCAGTAAGCGGTGAAACGACTCTCCTGAACTTGGCTTTCAATGCCGTTACGGAAAAACCGAAATGCGGAGCTGATTTTTTTACGGGACACATCCGGTGTATCCGTGAACAGTCGGTTCATCGCCACCATAAAGCGCGCAAACTCCTCGTCCGTTAACCGGTCCGCGTTTGCCTCGATTTCATTATCGAAGCGCGGCACTTCTGTTTCGTCTTCATCCCTGATTATCATGAACTGTTTCTGGACGGTGATATCTCCCTTACCTACCATGTAGGCAATGACATCCAGGGATTCACGAAGCATCTGACCGGCCATGTTACGGGCAGATGTGTCAGACATTGAGCAAACCGGTATATCGACTGAGAGGGAGAAGCGTTGTCGGGCTTCATCAAGTGGCATGAACACACATCCGTTGAACTGCAGTGTGGGTCCTTGCGTGTTAAGTAGGGTGTGCAGTTTCTCACTGGTAATAAACATCCGAACAGTCACGTCCCGAGTAGGCGTTACCAGTTTCTGCCGGAACGAGTGAAAGGCGGCCCGGAAAGCGTTCGGTTCAGTACTCACATTCCTGAAAATATTGATGTACAGCAGGTAACATTCCGTCAGTGTCATACCCCGGGTGAGGAGTACACTCATCACTCCGTTTGTCAGTGAGTAAATATCCCGTGCATGGTGTTCATCCAGAGGGGGCCATGCAAACAGTTCCTGTTCAAGCATCTCAAGAGCCTCAGTGATATAACTGGCCTCGGTGATATCCGCCAGTTGTACACATAGGCTACAGATAAGACGAGGACGCTTTTCCACCGGGCTGCGAGTGGGGTCAACCAGCAAATCTCTGTCCAGAAGAGTCACCAGTTGAGCGGGGATGTCCTCAAATGCTTCTCTCCTGAGAACTTGATCGGTCTCGAGTAACTCGAGCAGTTCAGTGGCCACCCGGAGTCTTTTTTTATCGGCACTGAAACGATCTTCCATTTCGTAAAGAAATAGCAGTTCGCGGATGGTGCTGAGTGGATTGCTGTATCCGACCCGGTCAGTATCCGGGCTGTTTTTATGGCAGAAGTTGGACCAGCATTCAATAAAATAAAGCTGACGCTCGGTGAGTACATCCCTGCTCAGACGTCGGTCGATACGCATAGGTCTGGAAATCTCTTGTACAGTGAGTTATTATTTATTCATACCATATTTAAACCATCTGCCGCCATGCGGGGGATGTCACCGAAAAAAACGGCTCTCCCTTCCGTCAGTGGCTCAGTCCCGGGAAGGCTCAGGGCCTCATATCCAGAAAGCCACCCTTGCGGGTGGCTTTTTTTTCAGAAGTCCGGATGGTCCAGTGCAGGCAACTACCTGGCGACCCGGATGATGTCCGCCTCCCGCCAGAACAGTGCTTCATTCATGTACCAGAACAGGTGGCGACGGAAGACATTTTGCTGAGGACGTTCCCGACCAGCCTGCTGCACACGCAGTGAAAGCCAGGGCACACCCATCCATCATGATGGGTTGGAGATTGAACATTCAGTCATCTCAGGCAGAGTAAACCCGGTCTCTGACAGAACGCCTGTGGGACGTTTATTGATGAAATTCATTCTCTTCCCCATTTATATTCCCTGCTGACCCTACAGAAAACTGAAAGGAAGTCATGAGACAATCATGAAGGTTTAAGGCTGGCTGTCCGTCAGCATGACTGAATAGTGAATACCTTGTGGCAGATTGATTGAGAATGGTTTATTCAGTGTAAGCGGGATGGTCTTTGGTGCAATCGGTATTGTCCTGATACTGTCTCCTACCAGGCGAGCATTCACGTATCGCTCGTGATCATAGTAATTTATCTCACCACTGATCTCGGCCGTTCTGCTTTTTTCACCCGGAGACAAATCAATATACATCGTCGCTGCGGCAAATTTTCTGTCCAGCTCAGAGGTGAATGCTTTTCCAGGCATCGGTCGAAGTGCATACAGTATAGCGTTATGTGTATTGTCTTGTTTCATAAGGCTGTCCGCAGTTACGGTAATTATGGTTGCCCCTGATACTGGCGACTGCATTTCCGTTCTGAGGTACTGCGCACTGTTTTCTGATGGCACGGCACTGCATCCCATCAGCGAGAGGCATAAAACAGCGAGTCCTGTCATTCTGTTCAATTTAAATGTCCTTTATCCATTATCAATAATTGGTGGTCGCTCTGTCAGTATCGGCATGATTCATAAAATGTTGATACTGTTATGCCTGGACCCGAAAGATACGAAAGGCGAAAACTATCTTGCTCATAAGATAAATAGTGCTAGTTACCACTGCTTTGGCTGGAATGACCCCACGACAGAAGACAATTTATGTCCTCACGAAGAGGCCTGTTCGAAGATCTTCGAACTGAGGGCGCGGAGAAGGCTGCGACGATTCAACATTATCTGTAGCAATTCAGTTTCAGAGCAGATGTGCAAAACATTTTTCAATAGACAGCAAAACCGGAAATGTAACTTTCCATAAAATCAGAACACTGATTAACCCAATCTCCGGAGATTCACATGCCTTTCTCTGATTTTCTGAAAATCATTCAGAAGTTTCAGTGTGCAACTGTGCTGGAAAAAGTACTGATGCTGCTGTTTGTAATTCTGATCATTGTGCAACAGGTGATCGATACGTTCTGCAGTCGATAAGACCCGGCCGGTAAGAAAGCGGGGTTGGATTAGACGGGTTTCTTACACGCCGGTCACAGCCAAGTGTCCTGCCGGAACGACAGGACACAGCCTGAACACAACGGGATTTCTGGCAGAATAACCGTAACACCCACCTCTTTCTGCGGAGCGCCATCTATAGACATTCTTACGGAAAAAAACGACACCTGATGGACAGGTACCGAAGGGTTAAACCAGCCAGGCTGATTAGAGTTATGGGAGTATTAGCTTCGTTTCGTTTGTTTCAAGCAGCTGTACTTGTTCGTCAATCCACTGCCCTGCAACAGCAGCTTCACTGAAATCTACTACCGGGTTATCTATCAGTTTCTGAAGGAGCTGTTCAATACGATCTATCCGGTAATGGAGATCACGCATTTCGGCTAAAAAATCAAATTGCTCCTGGTGAAAGTGAGTGTACTCGAATATCAACCGGTACCGGCCGTTATGATAATTAACCTGTTCCTCTGTGTGTTGCCTTGCCTTACGAACTTCGTCAGCCAGGAATGTGTCAACATCACGTGTTTCTAACTCTCCGCTAAGGCGCTGCAGGGCAGGAAAGTGGTCAGGATAACAAAGGGCGAAAGTAATCATCATTCCCTCTAAAAAATGATCCCCTAACGTTTTATTAATCCAGTCCTTCAGCCACTTGCAATGCCTTTGCAGCGTAGGATCTGCACCTACAGAGACTGGCTCATAGGCCGCTCGAGCGATAATATGGAACAGAAGCGCTACGCAGTACATTTTGCCTTTCGTGCTAACCTGAACGCGATCATCGTATTTGAGATTATATGGGTTGATGTTGGGCATAACATCATGACTGTAAACCAAAAACTCAAGCGACTCATCCATGACCTTCTCAAAACGCTGGCTGCGATTGTTTCTGTCACTGATAGAGCCGGCCTGATACCACCGGTCCGAAAGCTGTCGGTATCGACGGTAATAGTCATCCTCTTTTTGCTGAATAAACTGATTCCGGATCTGGGCGTCAATCCGACGTGCCAGACCGGAGAAATCGGGTAGGACAAATTTCTCTGGTTCATTTTTCGGAGATATAAGTGCTATGAATTCAGAAACCTGCATGTCTTTACTCTGAGGTCCATAACGTTTTCCTGACATGCGAGTGCCGATGAAAAAGCTTTCAATCGTCATAACTTACCTTTCAGTGTCTATTCAGAAATTTTAAGTGTGCACTAACTATTCCATAAAACTGCATATCAAGACAAAATATCAATCAGTATAAAAATACTTTTGTATTACATTTGTATTGCCAATGTGTGCGTAATGGATTACAACTACTCCTGACTGATAAACATAATCTGGAGCCGTTATGATGAACAAGCTACAGGAACGATATGCTCGCATAATTGCGATAATGAACAATAAAGGTGGTCCTGGTAAGACCAGTTCGGCTACCAATCTGGCTGTTCACTATGCCAGATCAGGGAAGCGGACGCTGTTGATTGACTCGGACCAGCAGGCCAATACGACAGAAGTCACCGCAAATGGTAAAAAGTACTATTCCATGTATGGTCCAACTATTTGCGATCTCTACAGCAATTCTCGATTTGATATCCGCGATGTCATCATCCCCGCGATGGCCGGTGATGCTCCTATCCCTAACCTGGATCTGATTCCGTCTGACCCGACGTTCGAAAAAATTATTGAACAGACCCTTACCCGCAGTCACCGCGAAAAAATCCTGGGCCGTCATCTCGAGAAAGTTCGCACTGAATATGATTACATCATTATTGACTGTGCACCTGGGCTCAATATCGCAACCGGCAATGCAATTTTTATCGCCGATCATGTTCTGGTACCTGTCGATGGCGGGAGTTTTTCTCTGAGTGGTCTTGAAATCATGCTGGACTATATGGATGAGATCTCTGAGGAAGATTATGCACGCTTCAGTGTATTCCGGAACAATTACAATGGTGCAAATAAGAAAATAAACACTTATATCGAAACCGCCCTGGGCTCGCACGAGAGAATTTCTCCGAGACTATTGAAAAGCCGGATTCGTACTGATCAGGCCATAGTACAGTCTCAGGTGGCTTGTCTTCCTCTGTACTACTACCAGAAAAGTGCAATGGCTTTAGTGGATTACGGCAAACTTGCCCGTGAGCTAGAAGAAATTATCAGCAGTGAGGCAGCATAATGTCTAAAGAACTTGTTCGACCTATAATGGAAAAACCTGAACGGGCCAGAAAAGAAAGTAGCCTGACTAACATTGCGGCTAAAAAGAAAAATACGACAGGCGAAACACCAAAAACTATACGCATGACACCTGCGGAAAAGATGCTGGCGCAGGAACTGGTTGAGCAGATCCAGGCACTTACGCACAAGAACATTACGGTTTCCACATTACTTCGTGCAGGGCTGTACCTTGCTCAGTCAGCAGGACCAGAAAAAGTTCTGAAGGCGATTAAAGAGAACATTTAGCAATACAAATGAAATACATTTGTATTTCATCTTCAGACATCTTTCCTGCTCAGTCTGGCCTGCGGGATCAGCAGGCCATCTTGTCCAGTTGCTTAATTATCTCAAGTTCTTCTTTAAGCAAAACAGGGTACTGATGGGTACAGGATTTTAACATTAAGAACTGGCGATTCTGTCTTCATTTTTCGTGTATTTTTGAAGGGAGCCCTTTAAAAGCGTCTTCCCAGTAGAGTTCCCTTTCCTCATCATTAACAACTTTACTCATCCATGATTCCGAACGGTTCCAGCGAGCAGCAACTTCCTTCATGGTCCAGTTTTTTTCTTTTAATAATTTTTTAATCGTCTGAGTTGATAATCGGGCATTACTCCAGTTTTCAAGAGACTTTCTGGAAACATGAAAATCAAATTCAGGATATGTCTCTTCAAGTTTTTCTTTAGAAATAAAAGACCAGTTAGGTTCCTGGTACTGGTTGAAGTGAACCAGACTATATCGGTCATCCTGGGTTATGCTGATTTGAGATTCGTAATGTTCTACCCATACAGAATTCTCACGAACATACTCAAACAGAATTGATATCACTTCTTTACTTTTACGTTCCTGTGATTTAAATAAATCAAAAATCCCTTGCTGATTCTGTATTTTAATTGCACCGTCATTAATGAGTGCATTCACAGCTGATGCCCGTACACTCTCAACAGCATTGGTAATTGAAGTGTTATAATAATTTAACAACTGAGCACAGAAAAAAATTATCTTCCCGTTAACGATCTGAACTTTTAAATAGCAAAATCCCTCATCATCCCAGAAGGCTCTGAACTGCAGAGGAAGATATGTTTTTTTAAACCCTTCAATCAATCTGACACTGAGCTTCATCTTAGACTCCAACTGATTTTATAATGATAAATTGAACTATAGTTCAATATTTGTCAAATCAACGTGCAAACTGATGTCGAAAGAAGGCTGATACCTGTGGGAGATATTTTGATGCGGTAACAACCAGGACGGTCAGGATTTCTCACTCAATAGAATGAGTAACAACGCCAGCCAGAACCGGTAAAGACTGTAAGTGCATATCATCGGCACCGAATACAAATGAATTACAAAAGTAGTTCATTTGTATTCGGCGTAATTTCACTTAAAAGCTAATTAAATGTTCAATTCTTCAGCCGGTATTACACGGAAACCTACCAAAATTAGTTGGTTATATCATTTAGTTCATCCTTTACCGATCGTTCTAATACATCCAGCGCCAGGTGATGTATTATCAACTCAGTTGTCAGCTTAACGGGCAACTACCTCACGTTACGTCTGGATAACAGGCGCAACACACACGTAAATCTGAGAGGAATTCCACATGGAAACTCAAAGAATTCGATATATAAACTTTACAGAAGGAATCATCCATGAACCAATTTACAGAGGACCTACATAATGTAGTAGCTCAAATCTTAGCCGGCGCAGAAATCTCTGATAGTGAAATTTTCAAAGAATTAACTATTGAACCTGATTTTTACAAGGTGCAGGACCAGTATTACGGTGGAAATGGTATCTATTTCAACTCTGAATCAGAAACCCGCTTTTCACTGCGTAGCAAATCCAAAGGTGTATTGTATCTGGCCACCACGGCATTTACAGGGCTGAAAGAGTTTTATCAGGATGCTCCGCTTGTTGAAACTGAGGATCTTGAGAAAAACTGTATGGCGGTAATTCAGGCAGCACGCACAATCAAGATTATTGATTTAGCTGCCCTGGCGCCCCATCTGAAAACTCCGTTAGGTTATTTGATGGGCTCTAAAGCTGTCTATGAGGATACTCAGTGGCTGGCAGAAGTGCTTTCTCATTATGCTGATGGTATTGAATATTTGTCTCAACACACCGGCAAAACCTGTATCGCGTTGTGGTCTGACACCGTTGATGGAAACGGAATGCTGAAGAACATCTCAGTCACTCCGTTAATCCAGTTCAGTCTCAACGGACAAAGTACGCAGGCGATCTTAAAATCAAAGCTGGGTATTCTTACTCTCTGAGATTAAAAATGGGCCAAAAGGCCCATTTTTTTACATGGTATGGTTGGTACCAAAGTTTTCTGCCAGGATTCTGAAGTGGGTCATCTCTTCAGGCGTAGCGCCACGGCGCAGCGCGTCAACAATAGAGACATGTGTTTCAGTTCCCGGAATATCAACTTTACGGGTAAAGAAGTGACATTTCCGCACAGCACTGACCTTGTGTTTAATCAGGGATAATAATTCCGGGATGCCGGCCAGCATACCGCCTTCTGAATTATTCTCACGTGTGCAAAACTGAAATACCGGGTAAAGGTTTTCAGAACCCCATTTAATCTGAATAACTTCACCACGGTTTCCTCTTTTATGCAGGGTTGGCGGCGTGGTTGCCAGTATTTTTATAACGGCCGTTGATTTATGCACTCCGCCTGAATTCTCCAGCGACTTAAGAAATACTTCTCTCGCTTCAGCAAGATCTTCCTGGGCCTGTTTTTCAGGTGTCATGGTATTAATTAATGTCTGCAGCTGAGCCTGATTCTTTAATTCAGCCCAGAATGTTTCATCCTGCAGCGTGAGCAGTTCCAGTAACTTCTCGTGGGGCAGTTCATGCAGTGCTTCAACGAACTTGCTTCCCACATTCTGAATGCGGGTCTGCAGCAGCTGGATTTCAGTTTGCTCACGGTTTTTGAGGTGAGCACGGGCTTTATTAGGTGCATAACTGATGTTTGTCATAGTCGCCTCGTCTCGGGTGTTTAAGATTTCCATGACTTAAGAATACACAAAATCTTAAAGAAGTGCAATTTTTGTACTTCCTGCATTCCCTGCAAAATCTGCATTCCGATTTCCGCTATTTGAGGAAAGGTCGCCCAACTGAGGGCAGTTTGTCACAGAACACAACATACAGCCCTTCCCTCCCCTTCAGACCCCATCATCCAGGCAAAAAGGATCCTTTTTCGATCCTTTTGCGATCCCATACTCTCCTCACGCTAAAATATTTGTTTCTGATTTATGGTATATATCCAGAAAGCGGAAATTCAGTGCACACCGCTCTGCGGGTTTTTTCCGTGGCAGTCGCGGTCGCGAGCAACGAAAATGACAGCAGAATTTCATCAGATTGCGCTACGTGAAAAATGGCAGGGTTGCAGGGGTGTGACCCGACAGAATTTACGTAGCGTGAGCGGACCAACGGGGACACCATGACTCTGCCCTCTTTTATTAACGCCTCCCCTGCCCTGCCGGCGACAGGCCAGTCGGCTGGCCTGGACTACGGCCGCGCGCTTTCGCTACGCGAAATGGCCCGGCACTACACCGAGCTGCCAAAATATCTGCTGGCTCCGGAAGTGGCCGGACTGCTGCACTTTGTTCAGGACTGGGGTCAGCACGCTTTTTTCAATACGTTATGGAATACCGGGGCACGCCTGAACGAAGGCCTTGCCCTGAGACGGCGTGACTTTCACCTTAACGAGAGCATTCCGCATGTCGTTCTGCGCACCGCCAAACAGCGGCGGGCCGGCGGCGGCCGTCCGCGTAAGGGAAAAAGCGCCAACCGGGTGGTGCCGTTATCGGACCCGGCTTATGTCGATGAGATGCGCCGGCTGTTCGCCAGCACGAAGGAGCAGTTTGAAGATGATCCGATTACAGGCGAACGTCGCGCGCAGCCGGTGTGGAATGTGTCCGACCGGACGGTGCGTAACTGGCTGGTCCGGGCTACTGATGCCGCGGATCGTGACGGCGTCAGACTGAGCATCGACGTCAGCCCCCATACCTTCCGGCACAGTTTTGCAATGCACCTTTTATATGGCCACGTTCACCCGAAGGTACTTCAGGGTCTGCTGGGTCATGAGAAGTTTGAGAGTACCGAGGTTTATACGAAGATATTTGCGCTCGACGTGGCTGCCAGTCAGCAGCTGCGGTTCACCCTCGATGCACGTGACGCGCTGCAGCTGCTGCGCGGGAATAACTAAAGCAAGGAAAGGCATATGTTTGATGATGATGACGCAGGCCACGAACCCCGGCCCCATGAACTCAGTCCTGACGTTCAGGCCCTGATTAACAATGGTCTGGAATTTCTGGACAAAGCACGTGAAGAGCTGGAGGCATCTAAGGCAAAGTTCTCGGTTGTCAGTTTCTGGACGGCGGTTGAGATCCTGCTGAAAGTACCCCTCGTACACGAACACTGGAGCCTGGTCTGTAGCAAAAAAACGACGCCAAAAAAGCAGGCCTATCGGAATGGCGACTTTCAGTCGATAACCTATGAAGAGACCCGCAGTTTACTTCGTGATGTTCTGGAAAAACCGTTGCCGCCTGATACGCATAATGCCTTCGAGAAGGTAAGAAAGCACCGTAACCGCGTGGTGCATTTCTATCATTCTGCCTTTACCTACGCCGATCAGGAGCAGATTCAAAAAGAGCAGGCCGATGCCTGGTTTGCGCTAAATCGTTTTATGCGTGATCAGTGGTTATCAATTTTTGATGAACCTCTGACCTTAAAGCGTGCTTTAGACGAAGATGGAATGCTCAGGAACTCGCTGTTTTATGCTGATGCAAAATTTCGTTATCTCAAGCCAGAACTTGATGGACTCAAAAAACAGGGATGTTCAGTCTCTGCCTGCCGCTTCTGCAGCAAAGAAGCGGCGGTTGATATGCGTTTAAATGAGGAAAGCGGGAATACCCTGCACGAATCTGACTGTCTGGTCTGCGGTACCAGGTCAGATCAGTATCTCGAAGTGACCTGTCCTCACTGCGGGATAAAGCAGAATTTATACGCTACGGGTGAAACAGAATTCACCTGCTTACAATGTAACCACTCTTCATCACGCTACGATTTGCTTGATGAATGGGAGGGTAAACCAGAAGATTTCAGTTATTCAGGTCTTCCTGCAAGTTGTTCCGATTGTGACAGCTATGGGACGGTATGTGAGTACGGTGGTGGATACCTGTGCACCACCTGCCTCGTATTTCATGACTCACTGGAAACCTGCGGATACTGTGGCGGGCATTCAACCGCAGTCCCTGAAATGAGCGGACTTGTAGGATGTAACCTCTGTGATGGTAATAGATGGTTGCTGGAGGAATGAGCATTAAATGAATTACATTTGAAATTCATTTGAATTACAAATGTATGCCTTATGTAATTATTATCTGATAGCTATCAGAAATACAATAAAAACACAAATGAATTTCAAATGTATTACATTGAGGGTTTTCGATGTCAACGTGGACAGATATCTCTATCGGTAACTTCACTCTGTACGATACGCAGAATGACTATTATCAGTGGTATTTTCAGGAGGGCGATCGTGTCAGGGAGATTGTCAAAGAGGAGGACGGGAGCTGGTCAGACGAAACGTTTATCGGCTATCGAACAACCGTGGCACAGATGCGCCGACGGTTACAGCTGAATGGATATGACCGGGCTGCTCTCGAACGGGATTTTTCGACTGCCATTGAGTCCTGGAAAGCTGATTCCATTGCCGAGCTGGCCGAACTTGAAAGCGAAGAACATCTCCACGAAGAATATTATCTACAGTACAGAATCACCTGGCTGAAGCACGTCATCCCGGTTCTTGAAAATGCGACGCTGGATGACTGGCTTGAGCGGTTAAATACGGCGGCATGTTGGCCGAGTAACGAGAGAGATTTTTCCCAACTTTTGACGTGGATTGAAACCGGTGATCCGATGCTTTCCCTGATGGTCAGCTCGGTTGACGGTGATTGCCCCTGGGTTCGTGATTCGAACTTTAATTTCCCGTGTACACAACAAGACTTTTACTCTTTAGCGATTCTGCTAATCACTGAGGATGATGCTGTATGCGAACTGGACCTGAAATGGCTCATTTCTGCCGAATTGACTGATGATTTTGACGATCTGGAAGAACAACATGCAGGAGCCACTCAACCGCTTAGACATGTCAGACAGAGCCTCTCTGAGTTAAGTGCACTGGTCACCTCAACACCCGAAAATCCTGTGCTGTTGAGAATGTGTTACTCCGGCATCATTACCGTCATGGAAGCTTACCTTGCAGATATCTTCATACGGGCAGTAAAGCATCCTTCGGTCAAGCGGCGTTTCGTTGAGAGCTACGAGAAATTCAAGGGCGGCGCCAAAAAACCTCTTTCAGACATTTATAACCAACTTGATTCTCTCGATAAAGTTATCGAAGAGGAGCTATTCAGCCTGTCATTTCATCATATCCCGACAGTGAAAAAACTCTATCAGGAATGTCTCCTTGTCAGTTTCCCGCCCGATATACTGAAGGATATAGCGCGTTCAGTGATCATTCGACACGACATTGTTCATCGAAATGGCCGGGATAAGAAAGGGAAGCACCATTTAATTGAGCGCCATCATGTAAATCAGCTCGAGGAGCTCATGCACGAATTTCTGGCTGGTATAGACAAACAGATTCTGGATGGGCTTCAGCAACAATTTCAGAATGAAAATGACGTACAAATGTAATTCTTTTGTGTTTTATTTGTATGTCATTTATAAAACAACATCGCCGAAAAATGAAGAGCTAGACCTAAGTGAAATCTCAGTGTCTGTACTTCATTTGCATTCCCGTAGTATGTTTTATTGTATTTCATTTGTATCTCTTTTGTATTACTTTTGAAATTCATCTCAATCTTATCGTTTGAAGGGTTTCGCTGTCAGGAGAAAGGTATGGAACTGGTCTGGAAAAAAAATCCCAGAGGGCGGTTTGAGAGGAAACTGAACCTGGCGGAAAAGGAAGCCCTGCTTCACGTCTTCAGCAATGGGCGCAAACCCGGTCATGCTGATTTACGCATTGTTAACCAGGTTCTTGAAGAGATGGACAGACAGGAACTATGGATCAAGTGTGACTGTGTTGACCCGGTATCTGGAATTGAAGGTCCCTATAATTGCGAAGTGAACGTGGCCAAGTTACGCCATGTAAAAACCACAAGGCCGCATGATGAACAGTGCCCGCTGTATCGTCTTAAAAAAGAGAAGGATGCTGACAACACTCAAGGTGAAAGTAAAACCAGCCCTCTGAACCCTGTCGGAGGCGATGACTGGCTCCCGGACAGGAAGAAGGATACAAGAGCAGTCCCCGTGGATGGGCCGGTAGTGCCACGTAAGCGCAGGCGTAAGACACTGAAACCCGTCCCGGCACTGGGACGCAAATTACTGACGCTGGTCCAGGCTGCAGGTCTGAATCAATTGGAACTGATTCCTGAGAACCAGAGTCCGGGGCTTTCGGGGGCAATCAGCAGGATAAAAGAAGTGCTGGATAACCACTCAATGAGGAATGGTACTTCCCTGAATCAGTTATTCAGCTGCGCCCCCTGGCTGAGTATCGAACGCATTAACGAAATGCTCTCAGCTCTTGAAAAGACGGACGGTTTCAACAGTCAGGAAAAAGAACCGTGCGTGTATGTCATCGGAATAACGGCAGACGCCTCCCGGGAAGAAGTGACCTTCAACGTTCGGGGAAAAACTTTCACGCACCGGCCGGAGGCGCGGGTCAGTATAAATGGCGAAAACTCCTACAATGCCGGCAGTCGAGCTCCTTACTGGGTCATTATTGAATACAGGAGGGGAAGGGATGGTAACGTTTACTGCCACGAAGGCTATGCCCATGCAGCCTACACGCTGGATAATCCGGTGCCTGTCGACAGTAACAAGGAACGTGACACCCTTAAGGTGATCATCAATGCGAGCAGTTATGCCAGCAATCAGCCAAATCACCCGGATGCGATAAGCCTCAGCAAACCTTTGTTCACGACGAAAAGTATCAAGGACGGTGTGGAGGAAGTGATCCATCCTGATTTCATCCTGAATGTGGTACCCGCAACTGGAAGCTCAGTAACGACGTTCATCATTGAAACAATGGGTTATGAGTCAGAGGACTACATCGAACGTAAACATTACACTCACAGCTGGATGGAGCAGGAAGGCGTTTTGCTAACAGACCCGCCAGGCTGGCCAGCTGCTTCAGATAAAACGTTTAACAGTGTTTTGCTCAGACACATTTTCAGTGCAGGTAAAATACAGCGCTAGGGATGAGGCTTCCTTGTTTCAGGCAAACTGTGACAATTTACCCTCACTCTGAGGGACAGGGCATGGAAACATGGGTGTGACAACTGGCACTCAGTTTTTGCAGGGACATGTGACAATACGCCCTTAAATAACTGTGACAATTTGCCCTCATAAAGGGCGATAAAGCAGGTTTGGGAGCTAATCCGAATAGGTAAATCCACCCGGAACAGGGCTCTGGATGGTTTCCAGTGACAAATTGCCCTCAGCTCAGCAAACAAGTGTGACGAACTACCCTCTTAAATGTGACAAGCCACCCTCTAATTAATCGGGCAGAATTGATGTTATATCACTGAAAGTAAACACAATGTGCGTGGTCTGGCGGCCCTTTTTTTTCTCTATGTAAGACAGACGCATCGGAGTTCTGCTGTTGATCTCATCCACGCTGGCCTGCAAAAAACGACGGCGGAAGTCAGGCATACGTTGATAGCTTTGCGGTAACTGATATCGCTCCATAATCCAGTCAATCTTCAGTGAAACCACTCCAGAACCATCAGCCTTACGGTACTGACAAAGGGATTCATACAGGCGCATGGCATAGGGGTTAGTGATCTCTTTAGTTTCACTCAGGCGGAACTGCGTGAAGCGGTTCTGTAGGCCAATAAAGAATGGGATAAGGTAGGGGTTGATATGAACGCTATAAAGGCCTCTGGAGGGGCTGTGGGCACGCTTAATGAACCAGGGAAAGGATTCATAACCTTTTTCTTCACCGGCGTCTTCTTCTGGCCGATAGAAAACGACCTCTTTACCGGCAAAACCTTTCAGCGCCTGGCGAATATCCTTACTGGCCTCTGCTGAAGTTAGCCCAAAGGTTTCTGCATATTTCGCGACCTGAATTTCACAGATACCATCATGTTCCTGAAGTGTACCGTCAGATTTTCTGATCTGATCCACGAAAAGATAAAGCATACGCTTCTGATCTCGGGAAAGACTGTAAGCCGCTTCAGTCAGTTCGTTAGACTGGACAATTCGCGGGCTATTCTTACGTTTCTTATGATTTATAACCGCAACTTCCGCCATGACAGATCCATGTTAAGTGTGACAGGTTTTTAGATTGTCACACTTATTGAAACAGAGTCAACAACTAGGGATAACTTTGTGATATCTGGCATTTTTTGAGGGCAATTTGTCACAGGGTTAAGGGCAGTCTGTCACAGTTAAATAGGGGATTTGAGGGTGATTTGTCACAGAGAAAGGGCAAATTGTCACAGAGAACCTTCTGAAAGCCGCATGGTTAAAGGGTTTAGAGGTATTCTAAAAAGGTAGATCTAACAACCCTTTAAAAAGATCTTATAAAAATATGCATGTGGATAAGTGGATAAACCTGAGTAGGGTATCCATTCAATACCGAGCGTAAGCAGAATATGTTCGTTCTGTTCCCTGGTGCTTCCTCGCTCACTCGCGGGCTTCGCCCTGTCGTTCGGCTGCGGCGAGCACTACTGGCTCTTTCTGAAAGGCGAAATTTAACTGATCCGCGCGATGGGGATATCTTTCCAGCAGGTGGTGTACGCAGGGGACAGCATATCGCGTTTCATTTGCCAGGAAGGCGCAATTCCTCGTCCGGCAAACCAGACATGTCCCAGGCCGGAATGGTTAATTCCATCGAGAACCTTCATCAGCTCAGCGCTGTGAGGACGTGGTGGCCGTTCGTCGAACAGCTGCAACTGCGAAACGCCTGAACCTGTAAAGTCATTCAGCATCACTCCGGCTTTGGCATACCGGTGGCCATCCTTCCAGATGCGCTCCAGAGCCGTTGTGGCGGCCGCAATGATGTCACGGGTATCCTGAGTAGGGGTAAGCAGTTTCTCCGTGGCCACATTGCCGTAATAAGGTTCTTTAACGGCGAACGGAGACGTTTTGACGAAAACGGAAATGTGCCGGCAATACTGGTGCTCCTGACGCAGTTTTTCAGCGGCCCGTTCTGCGTACTGACAGACAGCCTGGCGGAGCGAATCGTACTCCGTAATCTTCTCGCCAAAACTGCGACTACAGACAATCTGTTGTTTCGTTGGTGGTGATTCCTCAAGCGACATGCAGCTTTCCCCGTTCAGTTCGCGCACCGTTCGCTCGAGAACCACGGAGAAATTTTTCCGGATGAAGGCCGGGTTCGTCAGGGCCAGATCAAGTGCGGTCCTGATACCCAGTACATTGAGCTTGCGTGCAATGCGATTTCCCACGCCCCAGACCTCTTCGACCGGCTGAAGTGACAGCAGTTTACGGGTTCGCTGAGGATTATCCCGCGTCAGGGCCAGCACGCCCCGGAACTGTTTCCACTCTTTGGAGGCCCACTGGGCTGATTTTGCCAGACTTTTCGTAGGTCCAGCCCCCACGCCGATGGTCAGGCGGGTACAGTCATATACGTGCTGGCGCAGCTGCCGGCCAAAGTCTTCCAGGTCCATGCAATGCGACACACCGCTCAGATCGAGGAACATCTCGTCAATTGAATATTGTTCCACCCTCGGCGCCAGCTCCTCGAGGCAGCTCATCACGCGCGCTGACATCGAGGCGTAAAGCTCATAATTACTTGAAAATGCAAATATTTTTTCAGGGTAACGTTCGTTCTTCATCTGGAACCACGGGGTGCCCATTTTTATCCAGGGCTTCGCTTCGGCACTTCTCGCGATCACGCAGCCGTCATTGTTGCTAAGGCAGACAATGGGTTTCCCTTTTAAATCCGGGCGGAAAACACGTTCACAGCTGGCATAGAAGCTGTTCACATCGGCCAGGGCAAACATCAGTACATCTCCCTGGGACGGTGGATGATGTGCGTGACGACACCGAAAATGTCCAGTTCGTCCGGGTCCGGATAGATGGGGGACCAGGTGGCGTTCATGGGCTGCAGTGTCAGTCGTGGCGTCAGCAGGAGCCGTTTGACCGTAAATTCCCCCTGCACGCTGGCCACAACGATATCGCCGTGCCGGGGCTTCTCTGCACTGTCCACAACCAGCAGATCGCCATTATAAAGGCTGCCGTCAGACATACTGTCGCCACAGGCCCGAAGGTAATAGGTCGCGCTCGGATGCCTTATGCAGTACTCATGCAGATCCAGATCTGACTGAACGTAATCGCCGGCTGGGCTGGGAAAACCGCAGCTGGCCAGATCGGCGAAAAACGGATGGGTCTGTGGCGGGGTATCTGTCCCGGGGCTAAAAAGCTGTAGCTTCATGTTACCTCCTGACTAAAAAAATATACTGTATGTACATACAGTATATTTAACCAGGCAAAGATAATCCAGAAGGCCCGCATTAAGAACTATGTGAGATGCATAAGTTACTCAAATTGATTGTAATTATCATTTTGATATTCTTGAGTGTCTCAATTTGAGAAATAACGCTTTTGTTTTTTCATTTTGCTCTTATAATTAGTATCAAATTGAGTGTAACTAATGGTGCATAATGATGAAGATTTTCTGCGATGATGGTTCAACAAATGTTAAGCTGGCATGGTTTGAAGGCGATGAACTGAAGACCCGGATCTCGGCAAACTCATTCCGGCACGGCTGGAAAGTGGCGGAATTCAGTGCGGCGACGTTCAACTATCAGGTGGGGCCACTGAAATACACGTGGGACAGTGTAAGCCGGGATGCGATTCCGACGACGAACGTGGACTATCAGTACGGCGATCTTAACCTGCTGGCTGTTCACCATGCTCTGCTGAACAGTGGCCTGGAGCCGCAGCCGGTAAGCCTGACGGTCACGCTGCCCCTGAGTGAGTATTACGATCAGGACTGTCAGCGCAATGAGGTGAATATCCGCCGTAAACGGGAGAACCTCATGCGGGAACTGACACTCAACAAAGGCTGCGCCTTCACCGTGACGGATGTGAAGGTCATGCCGGAATCACTGCCGGCAGCGTTTACCAGACTGTCTCAGCTTCAGCCCGGAGCCGGTGAAACCACCCTGATTATCGATCTCGGCGGAACCACGCTCGATGCAGGTGTAATTGTTGGTCAGTTTGATGATATCAGTGCGGTACATGGTAACCCGTCTGTCGGTGTTTCACTGGTGACACGCGCAGCCGCAGGTGCACTGCGGGCAGCAGACAGTGAAACCAGCGCCCTGATTGCTGACAGTGTCATCCGTCACCGGGATGATGGTGAGTATTTACAGCGGGTCATCAACGACGCCGAAAAGATTGATTACGTCCGGGGAAAAATAGCCGAAGCGATTGCCGCACTGGGTGCGCGCGTGACCAGCGAGCTGACCGCCTTCAGGAACGTGAACCGGGTATTTCTGGTCGGGGGAGGGGCTTCCCTGATCGAAGAGGCGATACGTCAGGCCTGGCCTCTGGCTCCTGAACGTATCGAGGTTATTGGCGATCCCCAGCTGGCGCTGGCCAGAGAGATTGCCCTGTACAATAAAGAGGACTAAACGTGCCGGACGGCCTGTATTCTTTCTATCTGCACAGTGATGATCGCACCGACATCGCGGCGATGGCGACCATAAACACCATCTCGCAGCCACTGCGCGGTGAATTTATCCGGACAGTCGCCACCGCAGGTGCGGTGGTGTATCAGGCTGATCCCCGTTTACCTGCGCTAATCCCGGTGTTCTTTGACGGCCAGCTCAGCGCCGTCCGGCTTTGTGCCGTGATGGCGATGGTATCCGGAACCTGGTCATCCCTGTCCGGGTTACCGGAAGAGCCTGATACCCGGAAACTGTCCGTAGAAATGCCTGCGGAGAGGGAACGCAGGCGCTACACGCTTGCGCTTCAGGATGACCGGAGCAGTAAGCGGGTTGAAGAGTTGCTGGCAGGGGTATCGTCACGCCTGCGTGGCGATTTGCTGAGAAACCTCATTATCACCGGGCTGGCACTGCACACCACGGCGCCGGAGTTGCCGCGTCTGCTGGCCAGCCTGCCGGTGCCACCGGCTACGGTCAGTGAGTTACAGGCCATTGTCCGGCAGATGGTTCGTGCAGAACCTGGCGGCGCGGGCATCAGCGAAGCGGGAGAGACGGAAAAAGCGGCTTCGCCCGTCACCACATCACCCGGAGCGGAAACCGCCGGAATAAAGAAAAACATGCGACGGGCATTTGGAGACTAAAAACATGTCAGTGATTAAACGAACAGCAGAGCAGTTCATTCACAACCTTCTGCGTGCCCGGAACGTGCCTGAATCTCAGTGGCCCGACTGGGTGAAGAAGATCGGGCGGGGGATGATACTGGCTGGCGTGGCCGCCGTCATTCCAGGGGTTCTGGTTGATAACATCTCTCTCCCGGTGACTATCGTGATGCAGGTCTGCTACGCCTCACTCATCGGACTCGGGATTCTCCTGGCTTTTGACGATAAAAAGGCGAAGGGCCGATCCTGAGCAAGAACATCATTAAATTCTGCACTGAACACTCCAGGAAAAAAAACGGCAGGGTGACATCTCATCCCTGCCGTCAAAATAAATCGCATAATTTTTCGGCGATTATACAGTGACAAAATGTGATGTAAATCACGTTTTAACCTAATGTAAAATTTTCCCGCTTAATATCTTCCCGGACAGATTACCCGCCGTGCCTTCACGCTAACCCGGCCGCTTCGGCCGCCAGGGAAGCTTTCGCCTCCGTCCTCACCCGTTCGCGCCCTGCACGGTGCATTCAGCCCGTGAAGGGCTTGCGCTGCGGCTTCGGCATCGCCCTGGCGTCCTCCACTTTCCGCCGGGTTTTTGTGTCGGCACGGCGCAGACAGGTGCCGGATGCTGAGGACATAACCATGTTCAGACTGACCTGTATTGAACTGAATAACGGCGAATTTGCCGTGTATATCAACAACCATTACCTGGGGAGCCAGGATGCCAGCAGTGAACGACTGTGCCTGGGTGAAATTCTGGAGCAGCTTTCCCTGCTACCGGGAGTGGAGAAAACCACGCTCCGGTCGACGGTTCCGGAGGACGATGACTGGTGCTGGAATGACATTGCCGATCGCGTGCTGCCGCCTCTTTCAGCCTGTCGCGATGATGTGACCGTGGCGGCACTCATCGCGAGACTACAGCAGTATCCGCCTGATGCACTGTGTATGGGGACGTTCTGGCTTGAAGATGACTTTCTGTCCCTTGATAACAGCCTGACTGAGGAGGAGATTGCTGAAGCCATGCGTATCTGCAACCACAGCCACGATGCCGGCATCGGATTTAACTGGGACACACTGCAGTCTGCCATTGACCGGGTGAAGGGGCGCTGACACCAAAAAATGGACACCTCCCGGGGAGGAAGGTGTCCTGAAATCATGCCATTCGTTTTAAGTGAAAACCCTTCAGATGGTTTCAGGACGGATGATCACATAACACCCACGCATTTACACCCGCCATATATCGCACAAAAACAGGCCGCCACCGGGCAGTCATGTCCTGTCATTCGGGACGCAAAGGGTGTCGGTTCCCTCCGCATTTATGCCGCCCTGCCGGCGGCGGGTGTCAACGCCGTGCCTTCACGCTAACCCGGCCGCTGCGGTCACAAGGGTTCACTTCGTCGATATCCTCACCCGTTCGCACCTTTCACGGTGCATTCAGCCCGTGAAAGGCTTGCGCTGCGGCTTGCGGTATCGCCCCTGCACCCTCCGCTCAGAGCCGGGTTTTTGTGGCGGCACGGCGCAACAGGGTGCCGCATATCAGAGAGGAGTGTGTCTATGTCCCGTTTTATCCTGGGTGACTGCGTGCAGGTGATGTCCCGTTTTCCGGCGCGTGCCGTCGATTTTATTCTCACCGATCCGCCATACCTTGTGGGCTACAAGGACCGCACCGGCCGCACCCTGGCCGGGGACAATTCAGCAGAATGGCTCCAGCCTGCGTGCCACGAAATGTACCGTGTCCTGAAAAACGACAGTCTGATGGTGAGCTTTTACGCCTGGAACCGTGCAGAACTGTTCCTGAATGCCTGGAAAGCGGCCGGCTTCCGCGTTGTCGGGCATGTCGTCTTTGCCAAAAGCTACGCGTCAAAATCAACCTTCGTGGGCTACACCCATGAGAACGCTTACCTGCTGGCGAAGGGCCGACCGCAGACGCCGGACCGTCCCATCCCGGACGTGATCCCCTGGAAATACACGGGCAACCACCACCACCCGACCGAGAAGCCGGTGCAGAGCCTGCGCCCGCTGATTGAATCCCTCACGCGTCCGGGCGCCATTGTCCTGGACCCGTTCGCCGGCAGCGGCTCCACCTGCGTGGCCGCCGCCGAAGCCAGCCGCCGCTACATCGGTATCGAGATGCTGGAACAGTACCACGCCGCCGGTGTTCGCCGTCTCGCACAGGTTGAACGGGCGAGAAGAATGCCGGCGGCAAATGACAGCGGTTTTTATCCTGACTGGCCGGAGGCCGCATGAACTATCCCGGACTTGAAGACCTGCGTGCGGACGTGGCCGCACTGAGTAACGCCATGTGTGACGTGCGGATGTTGCTGAACCGTCTCGAATCACAGCACCGGCACGATGCGGCCACGCTGGCTGAACGAATGGCCGCCCAGAGTCTGCGTCGTATTAACACCCTGCTACTGGAAGCATACCGCGAAGCCCTGGTGCTGGACGAAACCTTTCAGGACTGACTGACCCGGCCGGGCGAAGGCCCGGCCTCTGACACTGATAAAGAGAGAAAAACAATGTACGGAACCCGTGAAGAACTTTGTGTGCAGCTCGAAAACATGTTCACTTTTGACGAACCCCTGACCCTGCTGGTCTGGACGGAAGAGGGGATCAGCGTGGCCTGCCGTGAAAACCAGCCCGAACCGGATGTGGCCGAAATTCGTGCCGTGATGAAGGACATCGGTGCAATGACTATGGCGGATTACCGCCGGGATGGTGTCACAAATTCAGACGTCAGCGACCTCCTGGCCCGTCAGCGCGAGGCTGCAAACCGCCTGGTCAGTGTGCCGGCATCCCTCCTTTCCCGCGTCGTGCGTGGCTATGAACGCGAGCTGGAGCACCGTACCGGGCAGGCATGGGAGGCCGGACGGCCGGAGCCAGAGTCCGTGCAGGCGGCACGTAACGACGTATATGCGCTCAAAGACGCACTGGCTGCCTGATAACGAGCCGGGGGGAATCCCCCGGCTGCCTAATATGCAGAACCTACTCAAAAATCTTGAAAAGAGTAAACACTATACCTGCACCTATTACAGCAACAGTACCTGCTTTCTCCCATCCGGACATTTCATTCCAGCCCTTTGATTCCTTGCTTCCGTCATTCTTCGATGTCTGGTGTTGTTCGGCAATTATCGTTTCCAGGTACGCAATAACTTGATCCGCGCCTTCTATAAAATCAGCAATGTCGACGTAAAAATCAGCTTCATGCGCAGCCTTATTACGCACGCTGGCGATCCAGCGAATTTTTTTAACAAAAGTGGTATCAATAATTTGGGGTCAGTTTGGATATCGAAAATTATTGTACGTTAAGGTTGTTTTTTGTACTACCAGGCTGCGGTAAGGGAGATTGACCATGTTGACAGGCAGCTTTGAGCGAAAAGCGGAAGTTGTGCTCATAAACAATAAATGTTCCGACAATGGGTTAGCAGGTTATCATTGCAGCATCAGCCGCGATCTCGCTGGTAAAACATGGTCATAAAGACCATCTGACCATGTCTGAGCTGACAGGATATCTGGCTTTTACATTTAAAGGTTCGCTACTGAACCTTCAGTTCAGGCATATCGCCTTGAAATACGGGAGAGTCTCCCCTGATAATTTTTATCTCCCCTCTAAAAGTTTTAGCGGGCCATAAGCGTTTACGTTTACCTTGTTTCTGGTTTTTCAGATAGGCTTGAAAAAATTGCTTATGGGAACAGAACAATGAAAATCGTTAGCGCAGAAGAAAAGCACATCCCCGCCATCCGCGATATCTACGCCCATCATGTTACTCACGGTACCGCTAGCTTTGAGACTGAACCACCGGATAACAATGAGATGTTGGCCCGCCTGAACAAGATCCGCAGTCAGGGGCTGCCGTTTGTGGTCGCGCTACATGAAGAAAAGGTCATAGGTTATTGTTACCTCACCCGCTATCGTGAACGCTATGCCTACCGCCACACTATCGAAGATTCAATTTATATTGACCCGGCTGCGCAACGTAAGGGCGTGGGGAACGCGTTACTGCGCCATGTCATTGCCTGGGCAGAAGTTCACGGCTATCGGCAGATGATTGCTATCGTCGGCGACAGCAATCATCAGGGCTCGCTGAAAGTTCATCAGCGGGTTGGGTTTACTGAAATTGGCACGCTGAAAGATATAGGCTTTAAGCATGGGCGTTGGCTCGACACGGTATTAATGCAACGGAAGTTAAGCGAAGGGAGCAGCACACTGCCAGCTGATTCAGGCATATTGCCCTGAGGCAAGAGTTAGGGGGCATTCGCCCCCTTGATATTTATTTCAGTTGATTACCGTCATCATCTATGACTTTCTCACCATCTTCCTTTGTGAACGCGCCTTTTTGCGCATCAGGAAGGATATCCAGTACTACTTCTGACGGACGGCACAACCTTGTTCCCAGTGGCGACACCACTATCGGACGGTTAATTAGGATAGGATATTGAAGAAGATGATCGAGCAACTGTTCATCAGTAAATATATCCTCTGCAAGTCCCAGTGTCTCATAAGGTTCTACGTTCTTTCGCAGTAATGCGCGTACCGTAATCCCCATATCTGAAATAAGTTCAATAAGCTCATTACGGGTCGGTGGGTTATCAAGGTAATAAATAATGGTGGGTTCGTTACCGCTATTACGGATCATCTCCAGCGTGTTACGTGAGGTGCCACAGGCCGGGTTGTGATAAATGGTAATATTGCTCATATCAGTATCTCATTACAAAGTGACAGAGAGCCGCCACGCCAGCGCGGCCAGAGTGACAAACAGTACGGGCAGGGTCATGATAACGCCGGTGCGAAAGTAATATCCCCAGGTGATGGTCATATTTTTCTGTGCCAGCACATGCAACCATAGCAGAGTGGCCAGGCTGCCAATTGGGGTGATTTTCGGGCCTAAATCGCAGCCAATCACATTGGCATATATCATTGCATCTTTGATAACACCGGTCGCAGCACTTCCGTCAATCGACAGCGCGCCAATAAGCACTGTCGGCATATTGTTCATGATCGATGACAGGAACGCGGTCAGGAAGCCGGTACCAAACGTGGCCGCCCATAAGCCCTTATCTGCCAGCAGATTCAGCACACCTGAAAGATACTCCGTGAGCCCGGCATTGCGCAGGCCATAGACCACCAGATACATGCCCAGTGAGAAAATCACGATCTGCCAGGGCGCACCGCGCAGCACTTTCCCGGTGTTAATGGCATGGCCTCGCTTAGCCACCACAAACAGCGCTGCTGCGCCAGCCGCAGCTATTGCGCTGACGGGGATGCCCAGCGGCTCCAGTACAAAGAACCCTACCAGAAGGAATAGCAGTACTACCCAGCCAGCCCTGAACGTCGTCGGCTCTTTAATCGCACTGGCCGGTGTCTTCAGCAGTGAAACGTCATATGTCGCCGGAATATCCCTGCGGAAAAACAGATGCAGCATGATTAGTGTGGCTGCAATGGCTGCCAGGTTAACGGGTACCATAATGGAGGCGTACTGCGTAAAGCCGAGACCGAAGAAGTCCGCCGAGACAATATTTACCAGGTTAGAGACGATCAGTGGCAGACTGGCGATGTCCGCGATAAACCCCGCGGCCATGACAAAGGCCAATGTCGTGCCTTTGCTGAACCCCAGCGCGAGCAACATCGCAATCACAATCGGGGTCAGGATTAGCGCCGCGCCATCGTTGGCAAACAACGCTGCAACAGCAGCACCGAGCAATACTATCCACGTAAACAGCAGGCGGCCACGTCCATTGCCCCAGCGGGAGACATGCAGCGCAGCCCATTCAAAGAAGCCTGACTCATCGAGCAGCAGGCTGATAATGATCACAGCAATGAAGGCCGCCGTCGCATTCCAGACAATACTCCAGACAACGGGGATATCATCAATGTGGATAACCCCAGTTACCAACGCCAGCACGGCTCCGATACTTGCGCTCCAGCCGATACTCAGGCCTCTGGGCTGCCAGATGACCATTATCAGCGTCAGTAAGAAGATACTCCCTGCCAGAAACATTTCAGACTCCTATATATATGTTTATATGTATGTGATTGATGGTGTTAGCACGAGATGCAGGCCGATTTTGTCAGCCATTCAGGCATATCTTCCCGCATACACTGCCAGGATGTGGTGATCGTTTCAGCCGCCCATGCCGGTATGTGTGGTGACAGGCGGTAGTGAACCCATTTGCCTTCTCTACGGTCAAGAACAAGTTTTGCCTCGCGCAGAATAGCCATGTGGCGCGATATTTTAGGCTGTGATTCGGTGGTTGCCGCGCAGATATCGCAGACGCACAGTTCGCCGGATTCCCTGAGCAGCATTACAATGGCAAGGCGGGTTTCATCCGACAGGATCTTAAAAAGCTGAACAGGCTGTAGCATTTTTTACTCCGTTCCCTTTAGTATGTACATATGCTAAACCATATGTGTTAAGTTTAAAATCACCAGATCATTCCAAAGGAGAAAAAATGGAACAATTTCCTGCCCTGAATGCTGATTGCTTTGATCAGCATATCGCTGAACACCTACAGCTACAGGAGCCGCCACGCATTCTGATTCTGTATGGCTCAGTAAGAGAGCGTTCCTACAGCCGTTTTGCAGCAGAAGAAGCGGGACGCCTGCTGACGGCGATGGGGGCGGAGGTCAGACTGTTTAACCCCTCTGGTCTACCCCTACCGGATGATGCTCCGGATACGCACCCTAAAGTCATTGAGTTGCGCGGGCTGGTCAGATGGTGTGATGGGATGGTGTGGAGTTCTCCGGAGCGGCACGGGGCAATGAGCGCAGTAATGAAAGCGCAGATCGACTGGATACCCTTAAGCGAAGGGGCAGTTCGTCCTTCTCAGGGAAAAACCCTTGCGGTGATGCAAGTCTGCGGCGGTTCTCAGTCCTTCAATGCCGTGAACCAGATGCGCATTCTGGGGCGCTGGATGCGGATGTTCACAATCCCTAACCAGTCCTCAGTGGCCAAAGCCTGGCAGGAATTCGATGAGAATGGGCGGATGAAATCCTCATCCTGGTACGATCGTATTGTCGATGTTGCCGAGGAGCTGTTTAAAATCACGCTGATGCTCAAGGGGCAAACGGATTACCTTGCCGATCGCTACAGCGAACGCAAAGAAAGCCATCAGGAACTTTCATCCCGCGTCAATCAGGAAAAAATATAATTTTCTCTTTTCGTTAATTCATAACATGTGAATTCAGCAACGTCCGCTTCTGGCACAAAGCGACCTTTGTCATGAATCCTGACTCACTGTCTGAGGCAGGAGCAGGCCCGCTGAATGCGGCTTTAGCGGCAGGAAGCGTTAGATAACGTTGAGCTGAACGGCGCCGTAAGCCCGGCTCCGCCGGTTATATTCTGATATATGGCGCTCCCCATTCCTGTCAGTGTATCGAATCTCACAGGTGAACCAGCCGCAGACTGCTTCCATAGGCTGCAGGTTAAAACGTTTGCTTACTTTCTGAATCATGAGGGCTTTTCTGGTGGCCCAATATCCGGTTAACGATAACTTTCAGAAAATGAACCCTGCCTCTCTGGGATGATTAGGATTAACTAATCATCTTATGGAATTGTAAAATCCCGTATGAAATTAAAAAATCTGTGCGGGATTGCCGTTTTATTAAGGCTGCACTGCAGTCAATTAAAGAGAGGGAGACTGAATATGCGTGTTCGCCTGACCACTGAAAACGATGCTATATCCCTGATTACTATCGACATTGTTGCCCAGAGCCAGCCAAAAGGTGCGGCGCAAATCCGCATCTGGTGTGCCTGGTCTGTCTGTTATATTGCCGAACTGCAGGGAATAGCGATGGGATATGGCGTGCTGAACTACCATTTCTTCGGCTACGGCTTTATTGAAATGCTGATGGTAGGGGAACACTACCGCCGCAGGGGTATCGGTCTGGCGTTGATTGCAGCATTGAAGTCCCGCTGCCAGCACCCGAAGCTGTTCACCTCCACCCATCGTTCTAACCTGCCAATGCAACGGCTGCTGTTGAACGCCGGATTTATCCCCAGCGGTCAGGTCGACAATCTCGATGACGGGGACCCGGAAGCGATATTTTTTATTCCAGCCTTAACGTAGCGCAGAGAGAAGGGTACACAGACACCCATATCCAGGGTGCCAGGCTCAGCGAGGCCAGGGTTTTAGCGACCTCTGTATCTAACGGGAAGTGCCTCTCTGAGAAGGTTCTGGCAGTGAATCAGGCAAAAACTGGCCGGGTGTAAGGTAAATCATCTTTCTGATAAATCGGGTCTTTACCTTCAGGCTGCGTCTGAGATTGCTGCCGATAATTGATAACTGTTTTACGCAAATATTCCCGCAACGCTACCGGCTGCTGCCGCCCGGCTTGATGCGGCATGATCCTGTCCTTTTCCCGGCTGTCTTTGACCGTCATCCCCGGCCAGCATTCCTCAACGTATCCGATAAGAAACCTCCCGATTGCCTTGCTGTCGATTGCGTTATCAATCATGGCAGCTAAACTTAGTTGACACTTACCCGGTCGGGCAGCCACACCTTTCCGGCCGCAAGCAGGAGAAGATCATGAAAGCAGTTATTTACAACGGTCCCTATGATGTAAAAGTTAAAGACGTGCCGGATGCAAAAATTGTTCGCCCCACCGATGTGCTTGTCCGCATTACCACCACCAATATTTGTGGATCGGATTTGCACATGTACGAGGGTCGGACCAGCTTTGAGCAGGGACGTATTTTGGGGCACGAAAACCTGGGTGAGGTGGTTGAAATTGGCTCAGGAGTGGAGCGTGTTAAGGTCGGTGACTATGTCTGTCTGCCATTTAATGTCGGATGCGGTTTTTGCGAGAATTGTGAAAAAGGTCTGACCGGTTTTTGCCTCACCACCAATCCCGGTACTGTGGGCGCGGCCTATGGTTTTGCTGAAATGGGCTCCTGGGAGGGTGGTCAGGCGGAACTGCTTCGGGTCCCCTTTGCAGACTTTAACTGCCTGGTGCTTCCGCCTGACGCAGTAGAAAAAGAAGATGATTATGTGATGCTCTCTGACATTTTCCCTACCGGCTGGCATGCGACAGAACTCGCCGGATTAAAGCCTGGCGAAAGCGTAGCCATTTACGGCGCGGGGCCGGTGGGTCTGATGGCCGCACACTCAGCCATGATAAAAGGCGCTTCACAGGTATTTGTAGTGGATACACACCAGGACCGTTTAGCGCTGGCAGAGAAAATGGGGGCGACGGGCATCAATGCGACCGGCGATGAAGCCGTGCAACGAATTCTCGACTTAACTGACGGACGCGGCACTGACTGTGGCTGTGAATGCGTGGGCTATCAGTGCTGTAACAAACATGGCCATGAAGATAATTCGGTCACTATGAACAGCCTCGTTGCATCAACCAAAGCAACCGGGGGAATTGGTGTGGTTGGCGTGTTTATCCCGCAGGATCCGGGAGCTGCATCAGACCTTGCCAAAGAAGGTAAGATGCCGTTTGATTTCGGCAGTTTTTGGTTTAAAGGACAGTCAATCCGCACCGGCCAGGCGAACGTCAA
Organism: Enterobacter cloacae complex sp. 2022EL-00981; assembly: GCF_028737495.1. Taxonomy (NCBI): domain Bacteria; kingdom Pseudomonadati; phylum Pseudomonadota; class Gammaproteobacteria; order Enterobacterales; family Enterobacteriaceae; genus Enterobacter; species Enterobacter cloacae complex sp. 2022EL-00981. Next base: position 8,706 of record NZ_JAQZRK010000030.1, on the reverse strand, counting down.
AGCCTATAATCGTCAGCTGGCCCGTCTGATCCATCAGGGTAAAGCCAGCCCGGGCGGCATAATCTCACACCGTCTTTCACTTGCTGAGGCGCCTGAGGGATATAAGCACTTTGACGATCGCGATGAGGGATGGACGAAGGTTATCCTTAAGCCTTAACTGACGCTGATCGGTTATAAAAGTTAAATCGGAACAATTAAACCGGAACAATGTAGAAATATCGACGGGATACCATTGCGTATCCTGTCATAATATTTATCTTCTGCTGCCAGGCTCGCCCCTGTATCTATTGTGATGTTTAATGACGCATTATGAATATTATCAGGACCTGTGAATAGCGCCCGATCTTCTTCAGGCATAAACGAAATAAACGCTATTCATGTAATAACGATGAGAGTGGGTGAGAATGAAGTGCGATATTATAAGGATTCTATGTAACATCATGTCGGGATAGATCCAGAGTCAAAGCCACCTGAGTATTACAGGTGGCTTTTATACGATTCTGAGCTGCGTTTTTACCTTAAGCTGGTTTTGAAAAACTGTTCAAACCTGGCAAAAGGGATCTTACCTGCAGCGTTGTCGTATAAGTCCACGTGGTTTGCGCTGGGGACGATCACAAGCTCTTTTTCAGTGCTGCCAACCGCTTTGTAGGCATCTTCTGCAAAATAGCGCGAGTGCGCTTTTTCACCTGTAACAATCAACACAGGAATAGTGATTTCATTTGCGTAGCTAAGCAGCGGCATATTCATAAACGACAAGGGCATCGTTGCATTCCATGCGCCATTAGAGTTAACAGAACGCCCATGGAAGCCGCGTGGCATTCTGTAATAATCAAAAAACTCTTTCAGTACCGGGTGTGGATTCGCGGGTAATGTTTCCGGCAGAATTCGCTCAGAAGCGCTTACGCTGCCATTCTTATCCACATTAATATCGTGACTACCGCGGGCGATAGTTCCGCTTTCAGCATCTTTCCAGCGCTGCTCGTTCAGGTACTGTAATACGGCACGGCGATCGGCTGTTGAATAACGGTCTTTGCCATCACCAACGCCATGTCCCATCGCCCGGCTCATGTCGTACATCACGCTGGTCGCAACTGCTTTTACGCGTGTATCCATCGCCGCCGCATTGAGTGCCATGCCTCCCCAGCCGCAAATACCGAGTAATCCAATACGATGGCGATCCACCTCTTTTTGTAATCCAAGGAAATCAACCGCCGCGCTAAAGTCCTCAGTGTTGATATCCGGAGAGGCGACATTACGCGGATAGCCACCACTTTCACCCGTGTAAGAAGGATCGAATGCCAGCGCAACAAATCCCTGTTCGGCCAGGGTCTGTGCATACAGGCCGCTTGATTGCTCTTTGACCGCACCGAAAGGACCACTTAATGCAATCGCAGCCAGTTTACGTTCGCCCCGGTTTTTGGGGATGTAAAGATCCCCTACTAATATGATCCCGTAACGGTTCTGGAATGCCACCTTGCGATGATCAACCTTATCGCTCTCTGCAAAGGTTTTATCCCATTTTTCTCCCATTGAAACAGGCGAGTTCGGATTAGATGTGTCAGCATAACTCATTGTCGTAACTCCACTTAATGATACGCATAGCAGCATAGCGGGTAGCGCGGCTGTCAGCTTTCTGGTGAAAACATTCATTTAAATTCCCCTGAAAAAGAAAAGTGAGGTACCGGTTTCATACGGAGAGTACTGCTGTGCTTTGATGCAATGCGCTCATTATAGGTAGCAGAAATAGTGCTGATTAGAGGGTAAAAATTGCCAGGATTAATAGCATATTGTTATAAATGAAGGGCCGCAGCAGACATCATTTGCGGCCAGATATTCTGAGGACGCGCAAATGGCAAAACGGGAAAACTATAATGAGCTCTACTTGTTTATGCAGGTGGTGCGGGAGGGCAGTTTCACTGCAGCGGCACATCGTCTTGGACTTGCACAATCAGGCGTTAGTCGTTCTGTCCGTGAACTTGAAGAAAGGCTGGGTATACAGCTTCTGGTTCGCACTACGCGCAGGCTGTCGTTAACACAGGCAGGTGAGCAACTGTATCAGACAACAGAATCCGGATTTGATGCTTTAGATACGGGTCTTGCCACGCTGGCGTATTACCGGAATACCCCGTCCGGTACGGTACGCATCAATGCCAGCCAGCATGCTATTGATAAAGTTCTTTTACCGAAGCTGGCGCTATTTAAGCACCGTTACCCCGATATCAGGCTTGAACTCATCAGTGAAAGCCGGTTCGTCGATATTATCGCTGAGCGATTTGATGCCGGCGTGCGGCTGGGGCCGGAGGTAGGACAGGGCATGGTCGCGGTGCGTATTACACCTGACATGGAGATGGTTGTTGTAGCTACGCCCGAGCATTTTCGTCGCTATGGCTTTCCACAAACACCGGCTGATTTAGTGATTCATCCTTGTATAGCCTACCAGTTTGCCGATGGTAGCCTTTATCAGTGGGAACTCCTTCAGGACGGTAAAAAAATAACGCACCGACCACAAGGACAGTGGGCCTTTTCTGACAGCTACATGGAAGCAAAAGCAGCCAGACTGGGGCTGGGGCTGGCTTATGTCCCGGAGGAACTGGTCGCTGATGATTTAGAGCAAGGCAATCTTATCAGGGCGTTGCCACGTTACAGCCAGCGCCTGGAAGGTTCATTCCTGTATTATCCTCACCGCAATGTGTCGCCGGCACTGAGAGTCGTCATTGATATACTGAAAATCTGAAGTTTAGCTATTTATATTCTTCGTTGTTCCGCTCTTTGTTATCGGAATAACGTCCGCTTATGGCACACAGCGGACTTTACTTACATAGATGATGTGTCAGGCTGCTAGTCACAGGGAGTTAACTATTACGCCATGACTGCAAATAAACACGGTTATTTCAGCTTTTTAGGTTTTATGAAGCGCTTGTATCCGGCAAACCTGTGACGCGCTGTAGCCCGTAGCATCAGCCGTTTCCTGGATACTCAGTTTCTTTACCTGTCTGTAGTACAGGACTTTCTGATGTCGCTCCTGATCGGCCTGTTTACCCCGGTATTTCCCCAGTGTATGTGCCCGTTCAATTCCCTGCTTTTGACGCAGGCGGCGGCTCAGCCAGTCCTTATGCGACATCGCGGCCATCAGGTCGATAAGCATGTTATTGATGGCTGTTATCACTGCGCGGGTGATTGGGTCAGCCTGCGAAGGGTCTTTATCCGACAAAGCCTGCCATGAGGTGGGCACATCCAGGCTGACAATACGCAGCTCGTGTTGTTCTATCTGCTTTTTCAGCGTCATCCAGTCGCTGTTGCTCAGACGGGTCAGGCGGTCTATCTGCTCGACCAGTAAAATATCATTGTGGTGACTGTCCATCAGTAAGCGACCCAGTTCCGGGCGGTCAAGTTTTGTCCCGCTGATGTTCTCCCGGTAGTAACTGGCTATTTTATGCCCCCGTTCCTGGACGAACTGCTCCAGCATCTCTTTTGCCCGATCGGCAAACTGATCTTCCGTCGATGCCCTTAAATAAGCTCTGATGAACATTTTTTCACCGCATTATCGCATTTAGGTTATTGCATTTAATCTGTCGCATATAGGTTATGTCATTCATTGTATTACGTCACGTTTTGATTATGGCGTCAGGGTGTACCCTTATGCGATAACCATTTTTGTTAAAAATTCCGCATCAAATAATTTATGAGGGAAACTATATGGCAAGGAGGCAGATTCTTTCTCTGTCGGAAAGAGAATCATTACTGGCATTACCGGACGATGAGTTAACGCTGACACGAATGGCGTATTTTAGTGAGCATGATCTGGCGCTTATCAGTGCTCACCGTAAACCCGCCAGCCGTTTTGGTTTTGCCGTCCTTCTTTGTTATCTGAAAAATGTCGGCTTTGCACCGGATAAAAAAATCCCACCCTCTGATGCGCTGCTGAAGCATATCGCCAGCAGGCTAAAACTTACCGGGGATCTCTGGCCTGCTTACCTTTCCGGCAGGGAAACCACGCGACGCGAACATTTAACCGAACTATACCGCTATCTTGGCGTAAAAGCGTTCACCGGCAAAATACAGCAGGACGGCATTACACACTTGCTACCGATGGCGACGCGCACCGATAAAGGTATTCTCCTGGCCGAAGAACTGCTGGTCTGGCTCCGGAAGAACAACGTGATAATCCCCGCGATTGATGTCGTGGAGCGTACCTGTGCTGAGGCCATGGCTGGCGGCGATAAAATCGTATTTCAGACTCTGCATGCCCCGTTAACTCCGGCTCTCAGGGATGCCCTGGATCGTTTACTTGAGTCATCAGACAATCAGCCTTCCAGGCTGACATGGCTTCTGCAACCGCCGGGTAAAATCAATGGTAAGAACGTGCTGCAACACCTTGATCGGCTCAGCAGCATTGAGTCGCTGGCATTACCTGAAGGTATAGATCGTACCATTCACCAGAACCGGTTGCTGAAACTGGCGCGGGAAGGCCGAAAGATGAGTAGCCGGGATTTGACCCGATTTTCAGCAGCCCGCCGTCATGCAATCCTGGTCTGCGTGCTGGAAGAAGCCAGAGCCACACTGACAGACGAAGTGATTGAGCTGCATGAGCGAATGCTGAACAGCCTGTTCAGCAAAGCCAAAAGAACACAGGCTGAGCGCCTTCAGCAGACCGGAAAGCTGATCCAGTCCAAACTGAGGCAGTACATCGATGTCGGTCAGGCGCTGTCTGATGCCCGCGATTCCGGTGGCGATCCATGGCTCGCAATAGAAAACATACTCCCGTGGCCCGAATTTGTCGCCAGTCTGGAGGAAACACGCCATCTCGCCAGAAAAAATAATTTTGACCCGCTGCATATTATTACTGAGAAATACAGCACATTACGGAAATATGCCCCGCGCATGTTGTCTGCTTTACAGTTAGTCGCAACCCCGGCAGCACAACCTCTGGCTGATGCGCTGGTTGTGATCAAGGATATGTACCGGAAGCAGTCACGTAAAGTTCCGGCGACTGCGCCGCTTGAGTTTGTCCCTGAAAGCTGGCGCAAGGTGGTGATTACACCTGCGGGTATTGACCGGCAGTATTATGAATTTTGTGCGCTCAGCGAGCTTAAGGGAGCATTGCGCTCCGGGGACATCTGGGTTAAAGGCTCACGCCGCTACAAAAATTTTGATGATTACCTCATTCCCGAAAAGGACTTTGACAACCTCACACCGGCGCTGCCACTGCCCGTCTCTGCTGATTATCATGAGTACATTACCAGCCGCATGACTCTGCTTCAGTCCAGACTTGAAGAGGTCAATGCTATGGCTGCCCTTGGTGAACTGCCCGATGTGGAAATATCCGACAAGGGCGTAAAAGTCTCTCCGCTGGATAACTGCGTTCCGGCACAGGTTTTACCGCTGGCAGAGCTGGTTTACAGCATGCTACCGCGACCTAAAATCACGGAAATTCTCGACGAGGTAAACAGCTGGACGACGTTTACCCGTCATTTTTCGCATATAAAAAATGACATTACCCGTCCCGATACCCGCCTGCTCCTCACCACCATTCTTGCGGATGGCATCAATCTTGGTCTGACCAAAATGGCAGAAGCCTGCCCAGGTAGCACCAAATCATCACTCGAAGATATTCAGGCATGGTACATCCGCGACGAAACCTATTCAGCCGCTCTTGCTGAGCTGGTAAATGCACAGGGAAAAAGACCACTGGCGGCATTCTGGGGAGACGGGACAACGTCATCATCAGATGGACAGAATTTCAGAACAGGCAGCTCAGGCCGCTACGCAGGGCAGGTTAACCCGAAATATGGGCAGGAGCCTGGGCGTCAGTTTTATACCCATATTTCGGATCAATACAGCCCGTTTTACACCTGCATAATCAGTCGAGTCAGGGATTCAACTCATGCCCTCGATGGCTTGCTGTATCACGAAAGCGACCTGGAAATCAGGGAGCATTACACCGATACCGCTGGTTTCACCGATCATGTCTTTGCCATGATGCATCTGCTGGGATTTGCGTTCTGTCCGCGAATCAGGGATCTCCACGACAAGAAGCTGTTTATCAAAGGGAAAGCGGACCAGTACCCGGCGCTTCAGTCACTGATATCAACGACCAGCCTGAATCTGAAAGAGATTGAACTTCACTGGCGTGAAGTGCTGCGTCTGGCAACCTCGATAAAGCAGGGAACCGTGACGGCATCCCTGATGCTGAAAAAACTGGCCAGCTATCCCAAACAAAATGGCCTGGCAAAGGCGCTGAGAGAAATTGGCCGCATTGAGCGGACGCTGTTTATGCTCGACTGGTTCCGCGATCCGGTACTTCGTCGGCGGGTCCAGGCAGGACTGAATAAAGGAGAAGCCCGTAACGCGCTGGCGCGCGCGGTATTCCTGCACCGTCTGGGTGAAATCAGGGATCGTAAACCGGAAAATCAGAGCTACCGCGCCAGTGGACTGACGCTGCTGACAGCAGCTATCTCACTGTGGAATACCGTCTATATGGAAAGAGCGGTCGATGCCCTGAAGCGTAAAGGGGTGAAGATCAACGAGCAACTGCTGTCACATTTGTCGCCGTTAGGCTGGGAGCATATCAATCTGACAGGCGATTATATATGGAAAAGCAACCGGATACCGGCCTCCGGTAAGTTTCGTCGGCTGAGGCCTGCTAAAGTAGAAAGGTCAAAAAATCACCTTAACGTACAATAATTTTCGATATCCAAACTGACCCCATTTGCTCAATTGAGCTTAATTTTTCATGCATTCCGCGACCACTTCCCCCAAGCTTGCAAAGCAGGGATTCAATTTTGGTAGCCTTATCTAAAATTTCTTCGCGCATTATCTGACTCCTGTAAAACGCAACTCATGAATCTACATTTTTTAACCAGCCAGTACAAAATAAGGATGTCAGTACCTTCCGCCTTTATCCGCCGCCGCCCGCCGGGCCGCGTCGGGACAGTAAAACTCCCCTGAAACGCCGTGCGGCGACGGCATAGCCGTGACTTCACTGTAGCCCGGCCGCATCGGCCACAAGGGTTCGCTGTCGCCTCCGTCCTCACCCGTTCGCACCCTTCACGGTGCATTCAGCCCGTGAAGGCTTTGCGCTGCGGCTTGCGGCGTCGCCCCTGCGTCCTCCGCTTTTCGCCGGTCTGTCGTGTCGTCACGGCGATGCCGGAACCGAGAATATGTTAACCGTGGAGGATCTATGAACCAGACCGTGATCTGTTGTGATGCCGTTCGTCTTGAGGGCGCGCAGCGTCTGACCTTTTTGCCCGATATGTTCGGCGGCGACTATATGACCGCTGAGGCGTCCGTGTACGCCTATGCACAGCGTTATTGCCCCGATTATCAGGGTGGTTTCTGGCAGTTTTACCGTCTGCCGGACGGCAGCGGTTTTATGGCGCCAGACGTGGAGAGCGTGACCTTCTGCAATCCGGATAACTGGTTTGAGCAGACCATCAGCGGGGACGTTGCGGGGATCATCCTCACCGCACTGGTACTCAATCACCGCAGCTGGTTTCACAGCAACCATGACCATGAGGAGCTGTGCCGCCATTTCTGCCGCCGCCATGAGCAGTTGATGGCTTTTGCGGATAACCATCCTGCCAGTGCAACCATCTGGCGTGCTCTTGACTGACTGACAACGGGCGGCGATGCCGCCCGACTAAAGGAGAACAACATGATTGGTACAGCAAGAGAAATTGCCCTTGAAATGCTGCGTTATTCCGACCTTGATGGCGAGAAGTACGTTTTCGCCAGTTGGAACCGAAATGATATCCGCTGCGTCTGTCTTGACTGGGATTTGAACGATGAGGAACTGGATGAAGTCCTGCGCCGGCTGAGTTCCTGTCTTGAAAGTGGCGCGGATATCGGCCAGATACGGGCGATAGTCGAAACTATGCTCAATGAGCGTCACGAGAAGCGATCCGTAACTATACCCGCGAAATCGCTGGCATCAGTCATGCAGCTTGCAGGGCGAGAGATGCAGCGTATCGCTGTATGCGCGGAAGATGGCGGCGGATCGGCAGAAGAAACCCTGAAAGAAGAAAATGACGTCATGTTAAGCCTGCGCTCTGCGCTAGATGCCTGACAGAGAAACCGGAGGCGTTGCCTCCGGAAACAGAAAAAGGAGAACACCATGCAGCTTTCAACAGACACCCGTTCCATATTGCGCCAGTACAAAACGCTGATAAACGAACGAAGACGCGAGGCAGGACTCAGCCCCGTTACCACGGTAAAAGTGCTGGAAGAGATCTGCGAATCGGCGACCCGCCAGTGCGCCGTGTACCTGTGCGGTCACTTCATCCTTCAGGGCGGGAAGGGCGACGGTCAGTAACAGGACGGGCGGGGCATATGCGCCGCCTGTTCGCGCGCGAAAACCCTGTCATCCCTGCGGGCTGACGGGCGGAAAAGACAGCGCCTGCGGCGCTGCCTCACTCCGCCCTGTATGCACAAAGTACGGTACTGAAAAAGCTGTGAGGGCAAATTGTCACAGATACTGTCCTGCGTGGCGTGGCGTGGCGTGGCGTGGCGTGGCGTGGCGTGGCGTGTCCGGCTATGAAACCCGATCAGCAAATTTCCTCAAAACACCTGAATTCCACTTCTGGCCCCCTTCGGCTCCCGGCCCGCGTGGCGGTCCGGTCGTCGAGCCCCACTCCGCCAGGCAGCTGCTTCGCACCCGCGAGTCTCCGCCGAACCCCTTCGGGTTTCGGGCTTCGCTAGGGTCTGATG